>CAZWQJ010000187.1:0-8791 GCA_964635825.1 uncultured Victivallales bacterium
AACGTGTCGGTGGGCGCCTCGGGCATTATCAGCAACCGCGTCGGAGGCGTTGCTTCCGGGCTGGACATTCAGAGCGCGGATACGAATGCGTTCGCGATCGCGGCGGGGGGCCGCGTCGCCTTGGTGTTCACGGCCGACCCGGTGAGTTCCAGCGACAAGCATTGGGGCTTGCGTATGGCCGGGGATCAACGGGGGTTGCTCAACGGCTACCTGGCCTCGGGCCTGATCGCCACCAACACGGCGGGCCTCAGTGCGGCCGGCCGGAGTCGTTTCGCCGTGTATTATACGGGCGGACGCACCTGCATCGGGTGCGCGCCAGCCGGCGGTTCGTCGTTTGTTTTCCGGTAGGAGCGGCCGGGATGACGCTCCAGCGGATTCATTCTGATAATCAGGCAACCAACGAGGAGAGGACGAATGTACGTGCGTAAACTGATAGGGTCCGGGTGTCTTGCCGTCATGCTGATCGGGGTGGCCCGCGCCACCGAGACGGAGAACATCAATCTC
Source organism: uncultured Victivallales bacterium (assembly GCA_964635825.1). Classification (GTDB taxonomy): domain Bacteria; phylum Verrucomicrobiota; class Kiritimatiellia; order UBA8416; family JAIOPI01; genus CAZWQJ01. The sequence continues at coordinate 505 of CAZWQJ010000187.1, forward strand.
CGCGTGCTCCCCGCGCGCGGCCCGGTGACGATCGATGGCCAGTTTGGTGACTGGGACCTGGCCGGCAGCCGCTTCTGCTGCAGCAACGTGGAGACGCTGCGCGAGCGGGCCGCGGTGTGGTTCGCCGCCATGTACGATGCCGAGAACCTTTACCTGCTCGCGCGCTGGGTGGATGATTCGCCCTTGAATAATCCCTCGAGCACTGCCGGTGGCTATTCCTTTCAAGGTGACGATCTCGAATTCCGGATCATCACCGGCTACCAAACCCCCACGCAACGGGCGTCTCATTGGAATGCGTGGCGAGGTGCGGACGGGAACCCGGTGATTGATTTCGTATACGGTCTGGATTTCCGCGGCGGCGCGGGCCGGAACCCGGAGGGCGCGCGCCAGGCCTTTGCCGTCAATCCCGACAAACACGGGTATGTGCAGGAAGTCGCCATTCCCTGGAAACTCCTGACCCAGGACAGGCAAGCCGTGAAGGCGGGGGGCGACATCATCCTCCATCTCCACGCGCATTTGACGAGCCCGCCCTTCGGGATTCACATCCCGGACTTCTGGCGGCCGGGCATCGCCCCCAATCGCGTCACCCCGTACAGGGCTTCCGATCTCTGGGGCGTGGCGACGTTGGAAACAGCGGGCAAGGTACCGCTACTTCCGGTTCGGTTGGCGGATGGTCGGGAGTTCCCCGTCAAGCTGGAGGGCGGCATGCCGGTGGTGGACTGGACCGGGGTGATCAAGCCGCGGGAACTCAAGGGCTTCATTCCCGTTGCCTTAACCATGCCCGCGGATGGCTACGTCTCGCTCAATATCAAGGACGCCAACGGCGTCGTGGTCCGCCAACTGCTCAACTGCGATTTCTTCCTCAAAGGCCGGCATACCGTGCTGTGGGACGGTTTGACCAATCCGCACCACACGATTCCAGGCGAGGCGGTGGCGCCGGGCCCGTACCAATGGACGGCCATCTGGCATCGCGGACTGGGGCTGCGCTTGCGCGGTTGGGCCTGCAACGGCGGCAGCGCGCCCTGGGACAAGACCCCCACCTCGAACTGGGGTGGCGATCACGGCGACCCGGCCGCCGGCGCGACGGACGGCACCAACATCTTCCTGGGGTGGAGCGGCGCGGAGGCGGGACGCGGCATCGTCGCCTGTGACTCGCAGGGCAATGTGCGGTGGCGCGCACCGATGGGCGTCGACCAGGCTTTCCCGCTGGCGGTCAGCGACGGCACCCTCTACGGCTGCACCACCCTCGGCGCGTTGCGCGGGCTGTTCCGGATCGATGCGAAGACCGGTCAATATCAACCCTGGGCGGGCAGCGAATCGGCCGGGTTGCCGCTTGACGCGCTCATCGGCGCCGCTCGCGCCGATGCGGCGAGCGCGCGGGACGGCAAGGTCTACCTGGCGGTGACCAAGTCCAACCTCGTCGCGGTGCTCGACGGGAAGACCGGCGCGCGGCTGCGAACGATGACGGTGCCGGTCCCGGTCGCCCTGGTGGCCGCGGCGGGCGAGCAGGTCTATGTGCTCTCCGGGAAATCGATTCTGCTGCTCGACGCGGCCGGTGCCGCCAAGCCGGTCGTCACGGGATTGACGAATCCGACGGCGTTGACGGTGGACCGGCAGGGGACGATTTACGTTGGCGAAGGCGAGCCGGAGAACGTGGTGAAGTGTTTCGCGCCCGCCGGCGCGTTGCTGCGGACCATCGGCCGCCCCGGCGGCCGGCCACTGCTCGGGAAGTGGGACCCGCTCGGGCTGCGCTTCATTGGCGACCTCGCCGTGGATGGTGAAGGGCAACTCTGGGTCACCGAGCGCGATGGGTTCCCCAAACGTTTCAGCGTTTGGCAGACCAAGGACGGGGCGTTCGTGCGGGAATTTTTCGGGCCGAGTTGCTACGGCGCGCTCGGCGGCGCGATCAATCCGCAGGACCCGGACGTGATGTTCGGGCAAGGCTGCGAATGGCGGCTCGATCCAAAGACGGGCCGGGCGCGGTGCACGGCGGTCGTCACGCGGGAACCGAGCGGCGTCGCCCAATTTGTCACCGGAACCAATGGCCAGGTCTACCTGTTCGCCGGTCCCAAACGGGGTTCGGGGACGCTGTGGATTTTCGAACGCCGCGGGGAGGCCGACTACATCCTGCGGGCCGCCTTGGCCAATGAAACCCGGGAGAAACAACCCTTCACCACCTATTGGGCGGATGCGAACGGCGACGGGCAACGCCAGGCGGACGAAGTGACCGGCATGCCGGGCTGGGTGCTCCCTTGCGCCTGGTACCTGCGCCTGACGCCGGACCTGACCCTCTATCCTGGCGGTGGTCCGAGCGCCGGCACCGGGAAAATCGTGCGCTACCGGCTGCAGGGCTTTACCGCCTGCGGCGCGCCGCGCTATGACCTGGCGAATCCCGAGTCGTTGCCGGTCCCCGCGGACAAACATGTCTCCGGCCTGGGCAGCGGCGACGGCCGGCTCTTTGTCCAGCATCGCGGCGAGCATGACGGCTTTCTGCCCAACGCACCCGGCAACCTGATTTGCTACGATGTGGCCACCGGGGCGGAGCGCTGGCGGTATCCGAACGATTACAGCAATGTCGGCGGCGCCATGCGGGGTCCCGCGATCCCCCAACCGGGGATGTTGCGCGGGGCGTTCGAGTGCCTGGGGACCGTCACCCTGCCCGAACCGGTGGGCGCGGTCTGGGTCTACGCCACGAACTGTGGGGAATGGCACTTGCTCACCCGCGACGGCTACTATCTCAGCCGCCTGTTCCAAGGGGATTTCTCCAAGCACCAATGGCCGGAGGCTGCCTTACCCGGCGCCGTCATGGACGAATGTCCTTCGGGCATGGGTGGCGAGGACTTCGGCGGGTGCGTCACCCGCGGCGCGGACGGGAAGGTCTATATTCAAGCCGGCAAGACGGGGTACTGGAATCTCGAAGTGACCGGCCTTGACACCGTGCAGCCGCTGGGCCAGGCGCCACTCGCCACCTTGACCGACCGCGACGTGGCCCGCGCCGCACAATTCCGCACCGAACAGTTGCAGCAATCGGCCGCCGGCCGGGTCGTGACGGTCAAGCAACTCACCCCGACGTTTACCGGCAAACTGGAAACCGATTTCGCCGGCGCGCAGATCGTCGCCTACCAGAAACTGGACAACGCCAGTGTCCGGTCCGTCGCCGCCTGGGATGCGCAGAACCTGTACCTGGGCTGGCAGGTCGCGGACCAAACGCCGTGGGTCAATGGAGCGGCGGATGCGGCCGAGCTGTACCAGGGCGGCGACACCGTCGACTTCCAACTGGGGACGAATCCGGGCGCGGATAAGAAACGCGCCGAGGCGACGCTGGGCGATTTGCGGCTCTCGATCGGGAATCTCAAGGGGCAGGCGACAGCGGTGATCTTCTGCAAAGTCGCCAATCCCAAGCACCCCCGCACCTTCACCTCCGGGACGGTGAAGGAATACATCATGGAATCCGTTGTTGTCGTGAAGGAGGCGAGAATCGCGGTCACGGTGAACCCGGGAAGGGGCTACGTTGTCGAGGCGGCGATTCCGTTTTCAGCCCTCGACGCGCAACCGGCGAAGGGCCTGACCTTGCGCGGCGATTTCGGCGCCACCCACGGCGACACGGCCGGCCAGCGCACCCGCCTGCGCACCCACTGGAGCGATCAGTTCTCGAATGTGGTGGACGACATCGTTTGGGAACTGGTGATGCACCCGGCCAATTGGGGCGACCTGATCTTCCAGTGAACGATTCCAATATCGCGTGCGAGTCGCTATCCAGACCCTGCTCGAAAAGGGTGTCGGCGCTGCAAAGCCAAGTAACGCAGGCATTCCTGCCTGCGGCGAGAGAGGAAAAGCGGACAAACTGCGAAAGAGTAGAATCCTGTGCGGCCCTTTCTCTCAACCGTCCTCCTCCTCTCTCACCGGACGCAGCCAGGAATGGCCGCGTTACTGGGGGGGCACGGGGTACACACCCTTTTCGAGCAGGGTCTATCCAGTGGTACGATATTTGTGTTTCATAGGAAGAGGAAAGGGATTGTGAATACAACTGCGAAGTTTCCGGGAATCGTGGCGATGCAGGTGCTGATGGCGATGGTAGCGTGCGCCGTGGATATCCCGTTCACGCTCGACAAGCCCGGGAACGTGTCGCTGGCGGTCTACGACGCCAAGGGGCGTGTGATCTGTACCTTGCTGCGGGCCGAACCCATGGCGGCGGGCAAACATACCGTTGCATGGGACGGCCTCGATGGCAACGGCCAGCCGCAAACGGGCGACTTTCAGTGGCGGTTGGCAACCAGCCAGGGGCTGAAGTCAGAATACTTGCTGTCGGTCGGCACGAGCATGCGCGAGCATCACTGGCCCGCCCAGCACGGGCCGCTGTGCGCCGTCGCTGTCGATAAGCAACGCATCTATGTCACGGCCGGGCTCTCGGAGGGCATGCCCCAGACCGCGGCCATGACCCGCGATGGCGGTTGGCAGTGGGTCTCCGGGCCCACCGGCGGGTGGATGGGCGGCTATGACCTTGCCCTCGACGGTGAAACGCTCTATTTCCTTGGCGGGCCGGTCACGCAGCCGGATGCGCGGCTCTTCGTGCAGGATGCCGCGACCGGGCGCATGCGCCAGGGCGGGGGCGACGGGCTGAAGAACCAGAGCCTCTGGGGCACGGGGGGGCCCTTGTGCTGGCCGGTGAAAGTCTTCGACAATCCAAGCCGGGTGGACGCCCGCGATGGCGAGTTGGTGGTCGCATCGCCGTCGACCGGGCTCATCGTCTGGCTTGATCCGCATACCGGCGAGGAACTCGACCGGTTGCGCGTCGAAAGGGGACTGACGGACATCGCCCTGCTCGGTGGCGGGCGTATTCTCGCCACCTCGGGAAACACCGTTATCGAGGCGGCGCGGGGGAAGGCTGAGCGAACCGTTCGAATCGCCGACCTGACCTCGCCGCAACGCATCGCCGTCGATCGCGTCACGGGTGAGATCTTCATTGCCGAGGCGGGAAAGAGTCAGCAGGTCAAGCGCTTCAGCCCCGAAGGGAAACTGCAACGGACTTTCGGCCGTGCGGGTGGCCGTAAGACCGGCCTCTACAAGCCGGAGAATTTCCTGGAGGTCTCGGACCTCGGCGGCGATGGCAAGGGCGGATTTGTGGTCACCGAAACCTCCGGACCCCGACGGACAGCACACTTCAGCGCGAATGGCACGCTGGCCGGCGAATGGTACGGCGGTCAATCGTTCTACACGTATGTGGCACCGGAACCCGACAACCCCGACCGACTGTGGATGCACTCGGACGGCTGGATCACGCAGTTGGCCGCGGACTACGAGCGCGGATTGTGGCGGCCGCTGGCCACGTACAGATTCGCCGACGCCATCGACCGGAACATGATCGCCGGCGGTTTTGGAAATGGGGGCTTCCATGTCAAACGCCTCGATCTGACCGGCAACGGCCGGGTGGAGACCTACCTGTGGTCCCGCTGGAACCGGCCCCTGTTGCTCAAGGTGGACGAAGCGGCTGGACTGCTCAGGCCGGTGGCGGCGATGGGAACCGTGCCCGACAAGTTCGTCGTGCCGGGCGATACCTCCCGGCAGGCGGCGATTCCGGGCGTGGAGAAGCCCGACTCGTGGACGCTCTCGGCAGCGGTGCGATGGACGATTTTCCATTCCGGCGAGCACGGCTGGTTCGAGGTGCTGGACGCGGACGGCAAGCCCATCGTCTCGCTCTACATGTTCCGGGGCGAGGCCAAGCCGAACATCACGTCCAACGCCGGCCATAGCAACTACCTCGTGTTCAACGATGGCGAGTTGATGAACGCCACCAGTCCGAACTGGAAGCTCACGAATGGCCCGCAGGAGGTCGAGATCGCGGTGGACAATGGTGTGGCGACGGTGAGCTATGGCGGAATTGTCAAACTCGAGCGCCCGGTCCTCGAGGGCGACTGGAAACGCCCCGCTCGATTGTGTTTGCGCACCACTCGCGGCGGCGGGATCAGTGCCGCCAAAGCCGCGTTCGGCCAGCACGCGGGCGATCAGCGGCGTGAGATCGCCGTCGATCTCGAGGGCGCGCCAGAGATCAAGGCGCCTGTGGAACCCGCCGCCTGGGCCGAGGCCATCCGGCGGCTCGGCAAGAACCCCGAAGACCCCGCAGTGCGGCCGCAACTGGCGAATTTCGCGTGGGCCGACGCGAACGGCGATTACGCGATCCAGGCCGAAGAGCTGCGACTCTCCAATACCGGCGGCGACGCATGCGTCCTGTTCATGGACGATGCCTTGAACGTCTACCTTAGATCGGACGCCGCGGGCGGGCCGGACTACCGCGTCGTCGAAGTATTGGGCCGAACGCCGACCGGCAACCCCATCTGGGACTGGGGCCGGCAGCGTCCGGGACCCAATACGCCGTTCAGCCAGACCCGATCGCGCTGGGCCGACGCCCAGGGTAATGTCTACCAGACATCCGCCCACGGCGGCGACGGTTACAATCATCATTGGCAATGGCCCGCGACGTTCGTCAATGCCACCGCCGTCGTGAAGACGGCGCCCGACGGCACGATGCTCTGGCAGGCTGGCGAACGGGCCGCGCGAGGGCTGGTCCATCCGCGAGGGCAGATGCATTACCCGATCAACACCCTCGGCGTCGTCCACGGCTGCGTCGGCTTCGCGGATTACATCGAACAACCCGCCGAATTCTGGACGGAAGACGGCCTCTATGTTGGGGGAGTTTTCGACCGGCACGCCACAGAGCCCCATCCGCGAGCCTACTCTTGGTTTCGCTTGAATTACAGTGGCAGTGACGACTACGTCAACAATCTCGCCCTGCTGCAATACGACCTGCTGCTAGGAGGGAACCTCGCCACACGCCGCAACGGCGACGTGCTCTTCTTCGGCTGCGGCTGGAACAACATGCCGGTCTATCGCGTGACCGGCTGGGATCAGATCAAGCGCCAGCAGGGGACGGTGACGGCGCCCGCATCGCCGCGGGCCGCGGCTCGTAAGGGGACCGGACTGCACGCCGAGTACTTCGCCAACAACCGACTGCGCGGCGAACCCGGACTCAGGCGGCTGGACGAACGCCTCTGGCTCGGTGGCGGGCAGCCTTGGCCAGAAGCGATTGCGAAGCCGCCCGCCGCGGCAGTCCCTTCCGCAACAATCGAGTCGCCGGACGCCGTGCTGGACAATCTGCTGGCCGAGACCGATCTGGCGAAGCAAGCGCCGACCTGGGCCGATTCGTTCTCAGCCCGTTGGACGGGCTTCATCGAGCCGCCGCTCGGTGGTGACTACACCTTCTCCTGCTACACGACCGACGCCGGCGCGCGAGTCTGGATCGGCGGCCGCAAGGTGCTCGACCAGTGGAGCACGCCCGGAAAATACTGGGCCGAGCGGATCGAACTGGAGGCCGGGCGGCGGTATCCCGTGAAGATCGAATGGCGGCGGAGGGGCGCCAAGCCCGAGTTTCACCTGAACTGGGAGGCGCTCGACCTGCCGGTGGAACACGTGCCGACCACGGCGCTCTACCCGGAACTACCCGCCGGCGGGCAGGCCACGCTGTTGCCCGTCCCATCGGCACCGCCGCCTGGAACCTGGCCCTACGACGAGGTGCTCGACGCCCGCGGCGAGACCGAAACCCTCGAATTGCGGATCCCCACACCATTGGCCGAAGGCTGGCAGCTTTCCGGCGTCGCCCAATTCGCCGTGGCCCACGCCGATGACACGGCGACCTTCGAGATTCTCGACGCGGACGGCAAGCGCCTGGTCGAGTGGCTTGCCTATCGCGGCGATGCCCGGGCAGGCATAACCCGCCCCCGCGGCCACGCCAACTACCTGGTGTTCAACGGGGCCGAGGTCGAGGTCGATGTTCCCGGCTTCGCCGGCATGGAAGCGCCCTTCACGCTGCGCCTTGCCGAGGGGCAGGTTCGCCTCGAACTGCTCAACGGGGTTGTCGTCGAGCGACCGGTTGCAGGTGGCGATCCGGCACGGCCGGCAACGCTGCGCGTGAGCGCCCGTGCGGCTCAAAACACCGCCCGGGTGCGGATCGAGCGGATCGTCGTGACCGCCGCCGGGACGAATCTGGACCGAGGTCGCCTGCCGGAGGCGAAGCCCTGAGGTGAACACATGTTGAACACGAGATCACTCGATGTTGTGCAATATGGCCGTGCACCGATTTCCGCTTGCCTGCAATCACGATAAAGTATTGGCTCGTTTGACGGAAAGAGTGACCCAAGCGGTTCAAATGTAATATGTTACGATGTGACCCTGCGGCCCTACTCGGCCACCGTGCTGCGCGCCACGTTACAACTGCGCGCAATCTGCCGCACGC
>CAZWQJ010000188.1:0-6181 GCA_964635825.1 uncultured Victivallales bacterium
CGGGTGTGGCGGGTGTGGCGGGTGTGGCGGGTGTGGCGGGTGTGGCGGGTGTGGCAGGCGCGGCGGGTGTGGACTCGGTGCTCATCGTGTTGTTCCTCCTTGGATGACGTACGGCATGACTTCTCCCCAAACGAACTCGTAGAAATTGCGGTCGAGGGCATCGGCGCGGCAGAAGGCGACGGGGAAGAAGGGGCTGCCGACGAAGGGGCGGAGTATCCAGGAGGCCTGTCCGCCGACGAAGGCGTAGGCGGCGATCCAGATGGCGAAGACGGCGGCGGCGCGGGCGCGGCTCGGGGCGAGGTGGATGAGGCCTCGGAGGAGGACGGCGTTGCCGGCGGTTCCGGCGGCGGCGAGGGCGACGATGTGGATCATGAGGATAAGGTTGTGGGCGTAGTGGAGGGTGGCCTCGTCGCCGGTGCGGGGGACGCCGGCGTGCATGAAGAAGAGGGCGATGGGGATGAAGGCGAGCAGGATCCAGCAGGCGGTGGTCATGGCGCCGGCGGCGAGGAGGAGTGTCTGGCGCCAGGCGATGCGGCAGCCGAGGGCGTTGGCGGCCATGGCATTGAACATGGAGACGGTGGCGACGGTGATGAGGAAGACGAGCGGCAATTTGATGGCGACGTAGAGGGCGAGGAGGGGCGAGCGCCAGCCGGCCATCGTGGCGCCGTAGGCGGCGCTGGCGGGCAGCACGAACGCGAGCAGCGCGGCCAGTGCGGGGAGGCGCAGGCGGCCCGCGCGGATGGCGCGCCAGAAGAGTGCCGGCTGCTTCAGGACGATCAGGCTCACGCGCATCATGGGGTCACCCGTTGTCGTCGACGATCCCACGAACGAATGGCGAGCACGGCGGCGCCGAGGAGCATCAAGGCGTAGGTGCCGGGTTCGGGCACGGCGGCGAGATCGAGGGATTCGCTGTGGCGCAGGCGCTGCTGTTCTTTGCGGGCGAGCATGGTGCGCTGGGCGTCGCTCTCGACGACGATCCAGGCGGTGGCGGGGGTGAGCACGCTGCAGTCCTGGCTGGCGCGCACCACCTGGGGCCAGCGCGTGGGTGACTGTGAGGGGTCGTGTAGGAGTTGCTGGTGGAGTGCCCAGGCGGCGAGGCCGTCGCGATACGAACCGTCCGGCAGGGGCGGTGCGGGTTCGGTGCGGAAGCGGTGCGTGGCTGGATCGTACACGCGGAGGGCCGGGTGCGGATCGGCGCCGAGGCGGTCGAGATGGAGGAGGGTGGTGGCGGGTGCGAGCGCGGCGAACTGGAGGCCGCACCAGAGCAGGGCGACGGGATTGAGGATGGGTTCGCGCGGGGCGATGGGTTCGCGGGCGTTGTGAAAGGAGAACAGTTGGGTGGCCTCGCCTTGCACGCGGTAGAAGAAGGGGAAGTCGGGTGCCATGTGGGCGAACCACGCGAGGGATTCGGCGCTGTCGGCGATGGTGGGCGCGTCCTGGAGCACGACGAAAATGGGAGCTTGAAGGCGAGAGCGGTCGGGGGTGTCGGGGTTGTCGAGCTGGCGCGCGCGGAGGGTGAGGGCGCGCTGGATGGCGCGGTCGCGGCAGAAACCGCCACGCAGCGGGAGATGGGCGGGCGATTGGTCGAGGACGGCCAGCACCTCGGGCAGCGGTCGCGGTTTGAGGCCGGCGGGTTCGGCGAACTCGTAGTTGGCGAGGGTGACGACCACGTCGAGGTTGGTGGGGAAGTGGGCAGCGGCGGCGGCGATGCGGGCGGCGGTTGGGGGCGATGCGGTGGCGGCGGTGGACTGATCGACGATGAGGTGGAGATAGGGTTGGCGGGTGAGGGTGGGGAGTGAGGCGGCGGGAATCATCAACGTGCCGGTGTTGTTGTTGTCGTGGCGGGTCAGAGTGAGTCCGGTGCTGGTGGCGGCGGTTGGCAGTGCGAGGGTTCGGTTGCCGATGGTGAGCGGGGGAACGGGTTGTGCGGGATGGAGGAGTTCGATTTCGACGGTGCGGACTTCGTACGGAGCGAAGGGGAACACGTGGAGGTCGGCGGTGCCGGGGGATGTGAACAGGAGCAAGGCCGGATCGCGGCGCTCGCCGGTGATCATGCGGTAGACCCAGAGGGCGGTCTTCTTCTCGATGAGCTGCCCGGGCACGCGCGTGTTGTCCATGTAGAGCCAGAGGCCGGAGACGAGGACGCCGTCGGGGATTTGCAGGGGTGCGCGGAACTCGCTGCGCGCATCGTGCGGATTGGTGAGGGTGAGTGTGAGCAGGGAGCGCGTGCCGCCGGGGATCGGCTCGGAGCGCATGGCGATGTCGGTCAGGGTGGCGGCGGGGCCGGAGAAATCGGCGGGGCGGACGGGGGCGTCGAGGATGTCCTCCATGAGGCTGGGGCGGGCGCGGCCGAACAGGTCGTCGAGCACGCCGGTGGAGGCGGATTGGGGGAGCAGTCCGCCGCAGAAGACGTGCTGCATGGTGCGGAGCTTGGCGTCAGGCAGGACGAGGCCACCGAAGACGATGCGGTTGTAGGCGGCGGAGAGGATGGGGAGGCGGCGGCCGTTGCGGGCGGCGAGCATGCGCGACAGGGTGCGGCGCACGAGCGCGGGGGAGCCCGGGAAGGTGGCCTGGGTGTAGGCGGGCTCGAAGGTGTAGGCGATGGCCTGGCGCAGGCCGGCGCGGTCGATGAGGGCGGTGGTGGCGAGGCCCAGCGGCAGGAGCGCGAGCGCGGCGGCGAGGGCGAGTGCCGCGTGGCGCGGGCGCCAGAGGACGCGGGCCAGGCGCAACCCTTCAAGCAGGCGCCGGCCGTGGACGATGAAGAGCGCGGTCGGGGTCAGGATGAGAAACCCCGCGCCGGCGGCGACGATGGCGGGCAGGGCCAGAAGAATGAACGGCAGAAAGACGATGAAGAAATAGCATGTAAACGGGAACAGGGCGGCCTGCAGGAGCCAGAGGGCGAGGTGGCGGGAGCGGGTGCGGGGATCGGGCAGGGCGAGGAGGAGGCCGTTGACGATGGCGAAGGCGTAGATCCAGGGCGATTGGAAGTCGGCGGGGAAAGGGATGGTGCGGTTGAGGCAGAGGCCGCCGATGGGGCCGGCGATGCCGACGATAAGGGCCAGCAGAGCGCGGCCGATGGCGCCGCGGGAGGCGAGCCAGGTGTCGAGGTGAACGAGGAGGCGCAGCAGGAGGATGAGGATCAGCGCGCCGGCGAAGACGAAGGCGGCGATCGCGATCCAGGTTTCGCCGTCGAGCCACCTGAAGCGGGGTAGAAGGACGACCAGCACCGCGCAGGCGGCGGCGATGGTGGCGGACCCGGCTGCATCGGCGCCGCGAGAGCGGATGGTGGGGAAGCAGGCGAGGCGCAGCATGGCGTAGAAGAGGATGGGATTGATGAGGGCGAATTGCTCATACAGGAAGCGGGCCTCGGGGAGGATCCAGCCGGTGACGGCGCGCGGCAGGAGGTTGGCGAGGCTGGCGGTGACGCACCAGAGGTAGGCGGCGTGGGCGGCGAAGAGGGGCAGGGCGAGGAGGGCGGGCACGGGACGGTTGCGCAGGCGGAGGACGAGGAGGGTGGCGAGACCGAATGCGAGCAGGGCCAGTTGGGCGGCGCCGAGGTAGCCGGCGCGGGTGATTTGCGGCGGTGACATTTCGCTGCAGACGAGCAGGAAGTTGTGCAGGTTGAGGGCGAGGAGGAGGGTTTGGGGCAGGAGCCAGAGCCACCAGAGGATGCCCGGGCGGCGCATGGCGTCGGGCAGCAGATCATGGGGTTGGGTGTGGGCGGCGTTCATGTGGTGGTGGCTCTCCTTGCCTGGTACTTCGGCGGATGGGTGGGGGTGTTACAGCAGGGAACAAACAATCACTGGGGAGCGGATTCGCGATTGACACAACTTGACAGGCGGGGTGCCGGGGGTGTACAGTTGGACACCATGCAGAAAGCGCTGAATATCCCCCGGTTGGAGGACGCGCTGCTTCGGGCGGGGATGAACCAGTCGGCGTTGGCGACGCGGCTAAAGGTGTCGCGGGAAGCGGTGTCGAACTGGTTACGGGGGGAGTCGTTTCCCCAACCGGACAAGCTGATCCGGATTGGGATGCTGGTGGGGCTGACCTTTGACGACCTTGTCCAGATGCCGCCCCAGCCGGCGGATTCGATACCGGTCGTAACCTTTCGCAAGAAGGCGAACCGGAAGACCAAGGACGAGCACCTGGACCGCGCACGGGAGACAGGCGAGCACCTGAAGCGCCTGGTGAAGTACTTGCCAGCGCAGGAACTGACCCAACCCCCGACTCTGAAGGACCCCTGCGATGAGTATGCCTATATTCAGCGGGCTGCGGCGCAGACGCGGCGAGACATGGGGCTGGAGGGCAAGCGCGTCGTCGATTTCATGGACCTCATTGCGAAGTTCAGCAGTCTGCATGCCATCCTGGTGCCGGTGCTGTGGGGTGCGCGTGAGCAGCATGGCAACGCACTGAATGTGTATTTGCCCGATTCGCGTACGCTGTGGGTGTTTCTGAACCTGGACAGCAACGCAATCGACTTCACATTCTGGATGGCGCATGAGCTTGGGCACGCTCTGGCTCCCACATTTGGCGGAGAGCCGGGCGAGGATTTTGCCGACGGTTTTGCGCAGGCGTTTCTGTTTCCGGAGTCGCTGGCTAAGGAGTTGCAGCCTCAACTGGTGCGTGTGGCGTCGGTCGGTGCGCGCGTGGAGAGGATTCGGCGCGAGGCAAGTCGGCTGCTTATCTCGCCGTACACCATACGGCTCGCCATCGAGGCGTATGAGCAGTTCCACGGCATGCCGGCGGTCGATCTCGGGCCGAGTTCCGTGTACATGGCGGGTGTGAAAAACTTTGGCAAGGGCTTCAAGACGATTGCAGCGGGTCTGACCGGCCAAGAGACGCCGGGGCCGGACGCGTACGTGGGGCTTGGGCGTGAGCCCTTCCAGAGTCCGTTCTTCGAGATACTGGCGGGATACTGCCGCGACAACCGAGGGGCGGAACACTTCATCCACCGCATCCTCGGCCTCCCCCTGGCAGACGCGAAAGCCCTGTCGGGGGAACTGACGCGATGACGGCGCCGCGGGTGGTCCTGCTCGACAGCAATGCGTATTTCCGGCTGGCGAAGTCGATTCATCCGTTGCTCGCGGTCACGTTTGGCGAGCCACCGCCGTATTCGTTGTTTGTGCTGCGGGTCCTCGATGAGGAGTACTTCGGCAGTGCGCGGCTTCGCACCAAATTCGACTGGGTCAGCAAACCCGAGTATCGTACGGATCGCGAGGGCAAGCGGTATACGCCGAAGGGGCGGCTGGCTCTGGAAGTGGATGGCGCGTGCAGCTACCTGGAAGGGTACGTGCGTGAGCAAGGCCTAAACCTGGCCCGCGAGGATCTGCGGGCGCTTGCGGTGGGGCTCGCGCGCGGGTTCCCGGTGGTGACCGATGACGGGGGCATGCAGCAGGTCGCGAAAGTGTTCGAGATCGAGGTGTGGAGTGTGATCAAGTTGCTGCGGGCTATGACCACAGAGCACAGAATCGACGTGGCGCAGGTGGATGCCGTCCTGAAGTACCTCGAATACGAAAACGACCTCCCGATGTCGAAAGCCGCTCTGAGGAAGCTGTACCGGGAGTATTTCGGAGGGGACTGCCCCATTTGACGGGTGCCTTCGGTGCGGTCCTGAATATGACCGTTAGCGTCCCGTGTTGGAAGCCAGTGACTTCTCGATGGCGGCCAGTTGGCGGAGCAGGCAGGGGGCCGATTCCAGACGGCCGGCGAGGCGCTGGCGTTGCTGGCCAACCGCCGCGCCGCGGGCGACTTTGCGGGAAAGGGTCGCGCCTGACTGGCTGAATCGGAGGCATGTATCAGATCGCCGCGCAGTGTGCCCATGGACTCGTCCTCAGGCCGTTGTCTGGATGCAACAAGCTGAAGATTGCATTGAGAATGACAGAGACGCTTGTAGCTGTGCGTATGGATGGATGCGACTTGGCGTAGAGGAATCGGCGGCCCGAGCGCTTCGCCTCATGGAACTCGCGGAGGACCTGCACCGGGGAGACAAAGAGAGTCGGGATTCCATCTGCCAGTACTGGATTCGGTGCTTTGGCGAGGAAGTCGGCAAGGTGCACAGCGCGAGGTTCTTGGCTCGTGCTCGCGGGACCCACCCAACGGAGGCCGGGTAACGGCCATTGGCTCGTAGAGCACTACGACGGGGACGCGACGGAGGGGTGTATGGAGATGGCCCCGGCGAGGA
>CAZWQJ010000188.1:6281-8764 GCA_964635825.1 uncultured Victivallales bacterium
CCCGGCGAGGAAGTAGGGCATGGAGTGCGTCAGGACGTGCGGACTGAAATCCCAGATGAAGGGGACGACGACATAGAGGGCAGCCATGGTGGGGATCCAGAGGTAGGGACGAAACCAGAGGGGGATGCGTTCCGCAAGGTGGGTGGTGGTCATGCCCTGTTGCTCCTTGCCTAGTACTTCGGCGTCCCGATCGGCCCCGGCTTTTCTTCACGCACTGAGCAGGGTGCTGGCTTTGCCGAGCACCTGGCGCACGACCGTGTCTGGAAGCGAGCAAAGAAACGACGCCCCACGCGCCTTCCAGTCCATACTCTTGATCTGATCGGACAGAACGACACCTGACGCCTTGAGGCCCGGCGGCACATTGACCTCGAATGGATAACCCTTGATCTGGTTCGTGACAGGGCAAAGGAGGGCCAGACCCACCTTGCGGTTGTACGGTTCGGGTGAGAGAACAAGCGCAGGCCGGTGTCCAGCCTGCTCATGTCCGGCCTGGGGATTGAATGCAATCCAGACCACGTCTCCCCTCCTTGGGCAGTACGCGGCCATCACCACAACTCCCGTCCAACGTCCTGGCCGGTCTCGACTTCGGGGTGGAGGTTTTGCTTCGTGACGCCCTTCAGCAAGTCCTCAAGTCG
The DNA here is from genome assembly GCA_964635825.1 of uncultured Victivallales bacterium. GTDB lineage: Bacteria > Verrucomicrobiota > Kiritimatiellia > UBA8416 > JAIOPI01 > CAZWQJ01. The sequence goes on from CAZWQJ010000188.1 coordinate 6,917, forward strand.
GTACTTGGGCTCCGTGTGCGGATTGATGATGATCTTTCCATCATCGACGGAAAGATCGACGGTAGTCCCGTACGCGACGTGAGCCTCCTTCACAAATGCCTTGGGAATACGCACCGCCAAGCTGTTTCCCCACTTCTGAATGGTCGTTTGCATGGCTCTTCTCCTGTGTCTACAAAGAAGATACATTCGGGCAATCAGAGCGGCAAGGTCATTTTCGTGCCGAAGGTAGCGCGCAACGCACCTGCGCGCTCGCGCCGGTGCAACATGCGGGTTAGCGTATGGTCATCGACAGACGAAAGGCGACGATACCGCCCAGCGCCACGGTCACGAGCGAACACGGAGGAGAAGACCCGTATGAAGCGTAGATTGCCTGTGATGGTTCCGGTCGCCGGATTGGCGCTCGCGCTCGCGGTTTTGGGCACAACGGAGGCGCAGGAGGACGGACAACCGTGTGTGCCGCACACGGACGTCGCCTCGGAAATGGAGTTGCCACTGCCGGATGGCACACCGTTCAGAACGTGGTCGGTTGATGTTCCTCCGACACACACATACTGGGTAGACCAATTGCACGCGGCAGCGTCGGACGACAACCCGGGGACGGAGTCAGAACCGTTCAAGACAATCGGTCGAGCGGCGCAACTTCTGCAACCGGGGGAGCGGGTGGTGGTGCGAGGGGGCACTTACCGTGAGCGCGTCGCGCCCGCGCGCGGCGGAACGGGGCCAACCGCCATGGTGTCGTATGAAGCCGCTCCCGGTGAACAGGTGGTGATCAAGGGTTCGGTTATTCTATCCGGCCCGTGGCGTTCGATGGGCGGGGAGCCGGTCCTGTGGTTGGTGCCGCTGCCCGCGTGCGGCGCGGATGAGGAGGATCCCTTCACGCTGGACAACGTCCTGCCGCCGGACTTCGAGCAGATGACCTGGGCGCACGCCCTGCGAGGCACGATTCCCTACACGCTGCCGCGCGGCATGGTTTTTCAGGACGGCCGCCGACTCGAGCAGGTGGCGGGAACTAATGACCTGGTCCAATCGGCCGGAACGTTCTGGGTGGATCGCGCTGCGCGCGAGTTGCACGTGCGCCCGTTTGATGACGGGGACCCGGCCGCCGCGGTGTTTGAGGTCACGGTCCGCGGCACCGTGTTCGGTCCGACGGAGCCGGGACTGGGCTACATCCGCGTGAAGGGCTTTCGTGTCGAACAGGCTGGCAATGCATTCCCCATGCCGCAGCAGGGGGCCCTCTCAACCACCCGCGGGCATCATTGGATCATCGAAGACAACCGTGTGGCGGGGGTGAATGGTGTCGGTATTGACATCGGAAAGCAGGCTTGGTGGTGGCCCCAGCCGCAGACCGCGGTCGGTCACCACATTGTCCGTCGCAACGTGGTGACGGATTGCGGTGTATGCGGCATTGCGGGGCTGGGCCCCGGCGGCGGGCACGATTTCGGCCTGCTCATTGAGAACAACCTGCTCATGCGCAACGCCTATCATGATGTGGATGCCCTTTGTGAAACGGCGGGCATCAAGACGCACGGCAATATCAATTGCATGATCCGCCACAACGTTGTCCTGGACACGCTGCACGGGCCGGGGATCTGGCTGGACTTCGACAATGAAAACTCGCGCTGTTACGCGAACACGATCATGCGGGCGAACAAGGGCATCTTCGTGGAGGCATCCAACCGCGCCAATCTGGTGGACCACAACGTCATCCTGTTGGTCGACGGGCATGGGATCTACGAGCATGATTCCTGCGGCCAGACCTTCACGGATAACGTGGTGGTCGACTGCACGCGCAATGCCTTTCAGCTCCGTGGCAAGGTCAGCGATCGCGAGATTCGCGGCGAGCCCATC
>CAZWQJ010000189.1:0-3595 GCA_964635825.1 uncultured Victivallales bacterium
GCCCCATGAGTACGGCCCTGTGGACGCGGCTCAGCCGGAGGCTTCGCCCTACCTCAAGTCCGCACGCGATGCTGGATGAGGCGTGGGTAGGGCGAAGCCTCCGGCTGAGCCGTGTCGGAGAGGGCGATTGGGCGCATCGGCGGCGCGGGCTAGAACCGTTAGCCGCAGATTACGGTTGAACCCGCGCGCTTGCGCTGGTGCAACAGGCGGGCTAGTGTCGCCTCTGGTTCGGCGGGGTGGGGCTTGTGGAGGCGACGGCGCAGACTGGCGGCGGAAGGATGTTTTCATGAAGGCAATGGCAGGCGGATGGGGACTCGTATTGGTGCTGACGGCGGCGACGACGGCGTCGGCGGGCTCGTTGCTGAAGTGGCCGGCGACGGACGCGGGATTGAAGACGGGCAACGTCGTGTTTGTGCATCCGGATGGGACCAGCGTGGCGCATTGGGGCGCGGCGCGCATCCGCTGGGTGGGGCCCGATGGCATGCTCAATTGGGACAGGCTCGAACACCTGGCCGTCTACCGTAGCCATATGCTGGACCGGCTGGGAGCCACCTCGCACGGCGGCGGAACGATCCATGCGTACGGCGTCAAGGGGCCGGTGGATTCCTACGGCATGTTCGGTCAGGAAGCGCCGCGCTCGCTCTCGGGCCAGCCCTTCAGTGTCATGACCGAGGCGCTAAGGGCGGGCAAAGCCGTGGGCATCATCAATTCCGGGCATCTCAACGAACCCGGGACGGGATGCTACCTGGCGAGCGTCCACAGCCGCGGGGAGAGCGAAGAGATCGTGCGGCAGATCATGGCGAGCGGCGCCCAGGTGATCATGGCGGGTGGCGAGGACTGGCTGTTGCCGACGGGGGTTCGCGGACGGCACCGGGTGGAAGGCAAGCGCACGGATGGGCGCAACCTGATCGCGGAAGCGAAGGCGCAGGGCTACGTCGTCGTCTTCAACCGCGCCGAACTGCTGGCGATCACGGGGATACCCGAGCGCGTGCTGGGGGTGTTTGCCTCCGGCCACACATTCAACGACAACACCGAGGAATGGCTGCAGGTTGCCAAGCTGCCGCTTTACGGCGAAGACGCGCCTACGCTGGCGGAGATGACCGGGGTTGCGCTGCGTGTGCTGGAGCGGTCCCCGAACGGTTTTTTTCTTGTGGTCGAAGAGGAAGGAACCGACAACTTTTCGAACAAGGCCAACTCCAGCGGCATGCTGGAGTCCCTGCGGCGAGCGGACGAGGCTCTCGGCATCGTGCGCACCTACCGGCAGTCGCATCCGGACACGCTCCTGATGATCGCCGCCGACAGCGATGCCAGCGGCCCGCAGTTGGTGGCGGTGGACTCGCCGGAGTATCCCCTGCCGGCTGCTACGGACTTCGGAGCCCAACTGGACGGCGCCGCGGGGACCGCTTCGCGGCCCTTTGTGTCAGCTCCCGATGAGAACGGTCGCGTGTTCCCGTTCGGCATCGTCTGGAGCACGGGCGACGACACGAGTGGCGGGATTCTGCTGCGCGCCGAGGGACCGAACGCGACGCTGCTGGACAGCGGCTGCGCCGACAACACCGATGTATACCGGCTGATCTATGCGACGCTGTTCGGCAAGCGGCTCTAGAAAACGGAAGACGATGCACGGCCGGGGTGGCACCCGGCCCTCCCGAAGGCGGGGTGACGCGTGTGTCGGTGCGGCCGGCGGTCCCGCGCTGGACCTGGCCCTGCTCTGCATCGCCACCGTGCTGTTGATCCCCCTGGAGCAATGGGGGCTGGGTGGCGCCGTCTGGCTGGCCGGGGTGCTTTCCCTGTGGCGGCGCCCGGCGCCGGTCCGGCTGCGGTTGGGATTGCTCTTCGCCGTCGTGGCGTGGCTGGCGGTGGCGCCCATCCACACGGATCGCAGCACGCCTCACTTCCTGATTCTGGGGATGTTCTTCGCCATGGCGGTGCTGGTGCCGGCCTGGGTGCTGCGCCGCCACGATCCCACGGTGCAGGAGTGGCGCCTGCTGCCGCGCCGCGTGCAACCGCTGGATCTCATCTACACCGCGCTGTCCGTTCCGCTGGCGTGGCTAATCCTGCGCGGCTATTTCTTTGTATTCAGTCCCGAGGTCCCCGCCAACTGGCCGATGCCGGCAGTATTCAGCGAAGAGGCGCGGTGGCGTCTCATCGCGGGAATCAACGCGGTGGGCATCTGGGATGAACTCTTCTTTGTCAACACGGTCTATGCCGTCATGCGCTCGCTGTATCCGGCCGGGGTAGCCAACCTGGCGCAGGCGGTGGTTTACACGGCGGTTCTGAACGACATGGCCTTCACGGGAGTCGGCCCGGTCGTGGTCTACATCTTTGCCCTGACGCAGGGGGCCATGTATGAGCGCTCGCGCTGCCTGCTGTATGTGCTGATCGTGCACCTGATCGTGGATGCGTTCCTGGTGGCGGCCATCCTGCAGTACCATTATCCTGGGCTGGCGCTGCGCTGGTTCTGAACCGCGCCGACCGGGTCGCATGGACACCACGCGGCAGCGGGCCTTTCGTGAAACCGTGCCGGGAGGGGTGACGCCGTGCGCGAGTGCGTTCCGCGGGGGACATCGGCGCGATTTCTGTGATAGACTCTTCGGCGAGGGCTTATGGGTATTCCGGGTGTATGGGAGTGTCTGCGCGCCACTTGGGTGGTGCTGCAGGAGATGTCGCCGTACCTGCTGGTGGGCTTCGCACTGGCCGGCGCGCTCTCGGTGGTCATGTCGGCGGATTTTGTGCGCCGGCATTTGGGTGCGCCCGGCCTGCGACAGGTGGTGAAGGCGTCGCTGATGGGGGTTCCCTTGCCGCTGTGCTCGTGCGGGGTGCTGCCGGTGGCGGCATCGCTGCGCAAGCATGGCGCCAGCCGAGGGGCCACACTCGCGTTCCTGCTCTCGACGCCGCAAACGGGCGTGGACAACGTGTTGGCCACGCAGGCCCTGCTCGGACCCGTGTTTGCCGTATTCACCGTGCTGGTCACGTTCTTCTCCGGGATCTTGGGTGGCGCCCTGCTCGAGTGGGTCTCGCCGCCAACCGCGGATGAGTCCACGCCGCAACCGGTCGGCAAGCCCGCGCCGGCCCCGCCGCGGCGGACCTGGGCGGAGGGCATGCGCTTCGGCTTGCTCACCCTGCCGCGCGACATCGGCCGCTCGCTGCTGGTGGGAATCCTGATCTCCGGCGTCTTGGCGGCGGTCATCCCGGCTGATTTTTTCGCGGGAAAATTAGGGCCGGGGATCCTCTCCATGCTGGTGATGCTGCTGGTCGGGATTCCGATGTATGTGTGCTCCACGGGTTCGATTCCGATCGCCTACGCGTTCATCCACATGGGGCTTTCGCCGGGTGCGGCCTTTGTGTTTCTGGTCAGCGGGCCGGCCACCAACGCGGCGGCCCTGACGACGGTGGCGAGCCTGCTGGGGCGCCGCGGGGTGGTCGTCTATCTGTTGACGATTGTGATCAGCGCGCTGGGGGGTGGATTGCTGCTGGATCAGTTCACCTCGCCGCAGGCGTTCCTCGAGCACGCGCATGTGCACGAGGCATCCATGGGCGGCTGGCGGGCGATTTTCGCGATCGTGCTGCTGGCGCTGCTGGCGCCGGCGTTGCG
>CAZWQJ010000189.1:3695-8703 GCA_964635825.1 uncultured Victivallales bacterium
TTCTTGAGCTTGGGCGAGATGATCATCTGGCAGTAGGGATAGGTGCGGTTGCTGTTGTAGAAATTCTGGTGGTAGTCCTCGGCGACATAGAAGGTGGCGGCCGGGGCGATCTCTGTGGCGATCGAGGCGCGGAATTTTCCGGAGGCCTGCAGCTTCTCTTTGGAGGCGAGGGCCTGCGCGCGCTGTTCATCCGTGTAGGTAAAGATCGCGGAGCGGTACTGCGTGCCGACATCGGCCCCCTGCCGGTTGACCTGGGTGGGGTCATGCGCCTGCCAGAAAATATCGAGTAACTCGTCCAGCGAGACGCGGGCCGGATCGTAGTCCACGCGGATGACTTCGGCGTGGCCGGTCTTGCCGCTGCAGACTTGCTCGTAGGTCGGGTTCTCGACGGTTCCGCCCTGGTAGCCGGACGCGACGGCCAGCACGCCCTCGACGCGCTGGAAGACGGCCTCGCCGCACCAGAAGCACCCCATGCCGAAAGAAACCATTTCGCGGCGCGGTGCGTTTGTTTCGGTATTCATGGTCGTTGTGGGATCCCGCCCATCGCCCGCCCGCGCGTTCGCCAGTACGGCGAAGGCGAGCATCCACCCGTAAGCAGCCACCCTCATGGCGAAAGGATAGCAAGCCCCGCGCATGAAAACAAGGGCTGGTGGCCTCGAACGGACATGGCCTATTCCCAGGGCTCTGCGATTCCCGCGCCCGCCCGCGGAGCGGCCGGGCCACCTCGGACAAATGGGCTGGTGGCCCGGCGGGCGGTTAGAAGTGATAGCGTACGGAGGCGGTCACGGTGAGGTCGTCGATGTAGAGCATGCTGCCGCCGAGGGAAAGGTTCGGCGCGGCGAAGATGTCCGCCCCCATGAGGGCGCCGAAGTCGTGCGACTGTTCGAAGGATACATCGACGGTGGGGGTATCCACATCGCCATCGATGGTCGAGTAGGCTGGGCCCGCGTACAGGTAGAGGCTGTGAACGCCCCAGAAGGCCATCGGTTCATTGGGGATCTCGAAGCCAACCGGCAGGGCCACCAGGGTGTCGGTCCAGGAAATCTCCGAGAAGTCATCGGCGGAACTGCAGTCCGTGTATTCCGTCGTGAGGCCGATGGAGAGACGCCCGCTCATGTAATCGGGCTTGGTGAGGTCCACGTGCCAGATGCTGGCCTGGAAGCCGAGGGACCAGCGCAGGTCGGCGTCGAAGGACCCGGTGGTGCCCGGCACCTCGAGCGTGTCCAGGTTCATCGACCCCAGCGTCCCGAAGACGGTCAGCCATTGCCACAGGTCGCAGCCGAGATACCCCGAGTAGCTGGTCGCTTCCAGCGCGCCGGCCTGGTCGTAGGCCACCACCTCGCGGCTCAGCAACTCGATGCTGGCGCCGGCGCTGATGCGCGGGATGCCGTCCGACTCGATCAGGGAGGCGCGGTTCATCTGCACGGCCTGCGAAGCGGCCGATGCCGGCAGGGCCGCGGCCAGCAGAATGACAGACAGCATGGCATATCTCATGACGTTTCTCCGCGGTGGCTGAAGCTGATGACAGGCACGATAGGTCCGCGACCAGTGCCTGTCAATCATCCCGACCGGCTTCACCGTATGCAGCCGGGATAGGACTTGCCCTTGATCGTCAGGAACTCCGGGCATTCGCCTTCGCCTGTAAAGGTGGAGGTGGCCGCCATGTACGTCAGGGCGATCGCGCGGCGCCAGTGGGGCGAGCGGTTTGGCGCCGTGTAGTGCGGCAGCAGCGAGTGAAAGAAGAGGCCGCTGCCGGCGCGCATGGGCTTGAGCACCATCTTCGATGCATCGTAGGCGCTTTCCTCGACCACGAAATCGTCCTTCACATGCTTGTGGGGCAGGGCGCCCATCTTGTGCCAGCCCGGGATCACGGCCATGCAGCCGTTCTCGGGGGTTGCGTCCTCCAGCGGGAACCAGCACGAGCACAGGTTCATGGGCGCGATCGGCCAGTACGGCGAATCCTGGTGCATGCCCTTCGGCGATCCCACGAGGGGCGGCTTGAGCAGGAGGGCGTTGCGGAACATCTTGAGATCCGGCCCGAGGATCTGCTCGACGACCGAAACGAGCTTCGGGTGGGTACCGAGCCGGCGGAACAGTTCATCGCCTTCCACCAGCCCTTCGAGTTTGCGCACGCCATCGCCGGGGTGATCCACCTTGACCTCGCCACGCCGTACGCGCGGCTCCATCTGCATCACGATCTTACCGAGCGGCCGCCCTTCGTGCGTGTACTCCCGCACCCGCCCAATCAGAGCCGCCAACTCGTCCGGCGGCAGCATGTCTTCCACAATGATAAACCCATCGCGATCGTAGTCCGCCCGCTGTTCGTTCGTCAGTGTGATCATGCTTCCGACCTCCCCCTTGGCCAATGGCGGCTCACACGCTCAGCGCGTGTTCACCATCCATCGCGAGAATTCACGCAACCAGACCCGAAACCCCTCCAGATGCTGGACGGGGAATGTATACGATTCCGACGCGTGTTCAAGGATTCGCTCGAACGCCTGCAGCCACGCCTGGCGGGCGGCCTCGTCGATGGGGAAGGGTAAATGGCGCGCGCGCAGGGCGGGATTGCCATAGCGCTGGTGGTAGAGCGGGGGGCCGCCCAGCAGCCCGACGAAGAAGGCGGCGGAGCGTTGCGAGGCGGCGGTCAGGTCGGGCGGGAACAAGTGCCGGATGGGGCCTTGCCCGAGCTCGCGGTAGAAATCCTCGAGCATGCGGAAGATGTTGGCTTCGCCCATGGCCGCGTAGATCTCGCGGCTGGGCGGGGCGACTTGCGGGGGGCCGGCGAGCGGCACAAAGACGGGTTCGCGGCGCGGGGGTGGGGAGTCGGCGGTCATGCGGAAGTGTAGGGGCGAGGCGGGCGGAGCGCAAGGATGCGGCGGCTGTTGCGGCGGATCATGGGGGGCGATATGATGCTGCCGTTCGGCCGCCGGTGACGGCAGGAGGTTTCGTGTATCGCGACAAACGCGTGGTGGTGGTGATGCCGGCATACAATGCCGAGCGCACGCTGGAGCGCACCGTGCGCGAAGTCCTCGATACCGGTGTCGTCGATCAGGTCATCGTGGTGGACGACGCGAGTCACGACCGGACGGTGGAGCTGGCGCGGACGCTGCCGGGGGTGCACCTGGTTGTGCATCCCCGCAACCGCGGCTATGGGGGGAATCAGAAGACCTGCTACCGCGAGGCGCTGGCGGCGGGGGCCGACATCGTGGTGATGGTCCACGCCGACTATCAGTACTCCCCGCGGTTGATACCGGCCATGGCCAGTCTGATCGGCGATGGGCTCTACGCCTGCGTGCTGGGCTCGCGCATTCTGGGCGGCTACGCGCTGCAAGGCGGCATGCCCCTGTGGCGCTACCTGGCCAACCGCGCCCTGACCCTGCTGCAGAACACGATCATGGGCGCCAAGTTGTCGGAGTATCACACCGGCTATCGTGCCTTCTCGCGGGCCCTTCTCGAGCGCGTGCCGTGGCAGGACAATTCCGACGACTTCGTCTTCGACAACCAGATGCTCGCCCAGATCATCTGGACGGGCTACACCGTGGCCGAAATCTCCTGCCCCACGCGCTATTGCGCAGAGGCTTCATCCATCAGCCCGTGGCGCAGCATTCGTTACGGCTTCGGCTGCCTGGCCACCGGCGGCCTGTATGCCCTCTGCGCCAGCCGCATCGGCCGCCATCGTCTCTTCCCCCGCGATTTGCATCGGACCGCCACCCTGGGAGCACCTCCATTATGATATCCACCCGTCATCGTCGTGCCCCGCTTCGCCTCTGGCTGGATGAACCCTACCGTCTCTTCTTCACCCTCGGGTTTCTGTGGGCCTTGGCCGGGGTTGGCTACTGGCTGCTGGCGGGGCATGTTCCCTTCATGCGCGACATCTCCAGCAAGGTGCACGTGTGGTTGCAGGTATACGGGTTTATGGGCTGCTTTGTCATCGGGTTCCTGGCCACGGCCATCCCGCGCTTTGCCGATGCGCGCTTTCTGAACCCGGCCGAGGTCGGGGTGCTGGCCGTGCTGTCGACCACGGCGTGCGTAGGCGTCCTGCGCTTCCAACTGCCGCTGGCGCACCTGTGCTTCATGACCGCGATGCTGGTGCTGGCGGCCTGCCTGATCCCGCGCGCGCTGGCCGCTGCTCATGCCTGGCCCGCCAGCTTTGTGCTGATTCCCTTCGGGGTGGGGGCCGCCGCCATCGGCAGTGGAATGCAGGCCCTCCTCTCCCTCGGGTGGGTGCCGATGCAGGCCGCCGCACTCCAAACGCTTTCCATGAACCTGCTCTTTCAGGGGCTGGTGATTTTTCTGATCGTCGGCGTGGGCGGGTTCCTGATCCGCTCGGTGCTGGGGTGGGCGCCCAACGGGTCACCGGCCGATCCCGCGGCGGCCCGCCGCGCGCGCAACCGCGAACTCGATCTCCACTTCGCGGCCGGTGTGGCCATCTGCGTGTCCTTCTGGTTCGAGGCGTATTTCTCGCCGCGCTGGGGCATCACTCTGCGCGCGCTCGTGGTCACGCTCGAGGCCATCGGCCAACTGCGCATCGACCTCTTCCCGCGCAGCGGCAAGCTCGGCGCGCACTGGCTGCGGCTCGCGATCTGGTTGCTGCTGGCCGGCTTGTGGGGCGACGCCCTCATCGCCACATCCTACCCGCTCTACCGCCTCGCCTTTCTGCACCTCTGCTTTGCCGGCGGCTTTTCGTTGGTGACAGTGGCCATCGCCACGCGCGTGATCCTGGCCCACACCGGATTTGAAGAGCGCTTGCAGGTGCAATACTGGCCGTTCGCGGTGGCGCAGGCGCTGCTGCTGCTCGGCGCGGTGGCGCGGTTCGGCGCGGACTTCTCGCCGGCCAGCTACGGTCGGCATCTCTTCTACGCCGCCGCCAGCTGGATCGCCGGCCTGCTCATCTGGTCGATCTTTGTGCTGACGCGCGTCACCCTGCAGCGCGTGAGCGCGAACCGGAGCTAGTGTGGTGAGCGATTTGTTCACAACAATACAGATGGCCGCCGAGCCGGCGGCCCTC
>CAZWQJ010000190.1:0-8699 GCA_964635825.1 uncultured Victivallales bacterium
ATCCCTCGTACATAAAGGCCGTGAAGTCCGAAACCCGGGCGGCCTGCTGCATGTTGTGCGTCACGATCACAATCGTGAACCGCTCCTTCAACTGCAACATCAAGTCCTCGATCTTGGCGGTCGCGATGGGATCCAGCGCCGAGCAGGGCTCATCCATCAGCAGCACGTCCGGCTCCACCGCGATCGCGCGCGCAATGCACAACCGCTGCTGCTGCCCGCCGGAAAGACCCAGCGCGCTGTCATGCAACCGGTCCTTCACCTCGTCCCACAGCGCCGCCCCGCGCAGGCTCTGCTCCACCCGCTCGCCCAGCGCCCCACGCGGAATCAAACCCAGAATCCGCGGCCCGTAAGCCACGTTGTCGAAAATCGTCTTCGGAAACGGATTGGATTTCTGAAAGACCATTCCCACCCGCTTGCGCAGCTCCGTCACGTTCATCGTCGGATCGTTGACGTCCTGCCCGTGGATCGTGATGCGTCCGCTCACCCGCACCCCATCCACCAAATCGTTCATCCGGTTCAGGCAGCGCAGCAGCGTGGATTTGCCGCAGCCCGATGGCCCGATGAACGCCGTCACGTGGTTCGGCGGGATGTCGAGCGAGACGTTGTCCAGCGCCTGCTTGGCGCCGTAGTGCAGCGACAGCCCTTGGATCTCCACCATGGGCGGCTGCGGCGGCGCCGGCGGCGCCGTACGCGAACTGACAACGGGGCGGGTAAGCGGCGGCATGGCCATCTCCTAAAGCGCCGTAACGGCGTACTTCTTGCGCAATTTGCCGCGGATCACAATCGCGGCCAGGTTCAGGAACAGTACCATCAACAACAGCAGTATGGCCGTCATGAAGACCATCGGACGCGCCGCATCCACGTTGGGCGACTGAAACCCCACATCGTAAATATGGAAGCCGAGATGCATGAACTTGCGCTCCAGGTGCACGAATGGCCACTGACCATCCAGCGGCAGGGTGGGCGCCAGCTTCACCACGCCCGTGATCATCAGCGGGGCCACCTCGCCCGCCGCACGCGCCATGGCCAAGATCAGACCGGTCAGGATCGCCGGCATCACCGCCGGCAGCACCACGTTCCACGTCGTCTCGAACTTCGTGGCGCCCAGCGCCAGCGACGCCTCGCGCGCGCCTTGCGGGATCGCCGCCAGCCCCTCCTCAGTGGCCACGATCACCACCGGCACGGTCAGCAGCGCCAGCGTCAGCGACGCCCACAAAATGCCGCCCGTCCCAAATGTCGGCGTCGGCAGCGCCTCCGCATAGAAGGCCCGATCGATAGCCCCACCCACGATGTAAATGAAGAAACCAACCCCGAATACGCCGAACACGATCGAGGGCACACCCGCCAGATTGTTGACGGCGATCCGCACCGCGCTCACCAGCGGGCCCTGCTTGGCATACTCGCGCAGGTAAAAGGCCGCCACCACACCCAGCGGCGTCACCACAATGCTCATGATCAGCACCATCATGACCGTACCAAAAATAGCCGGGAACACGCCGCCCTCGGTATTGGATTCGCGCGGATCGTCCGCCACGAACTCCCAGAGCTTGCCGGCATAGAAGGCCGCCTTCTGCCCCATGCTCATCGTGTTGGGCCGGTACGCGCGCACCACGTTCGACAGCGCCAGCTCCAGCGTCCGATCCCCCGCCGCGCGCAGCACCACGAGGTCGGGCGGCCCCTCGTGCAGCGTGGCCAGCGTCTTGCGCTTCAAGCCGTAGTCGGCCTGCAGATCCCCCATCTGCGCCTGCAGCGCCGCCACTTCTTCGCCCGTGTTGACCCCCTGCCGCGCCAGCGATTTCAGCCGCAGCCGAATCCGCTCCTGCCCCGCATTGATCGCACCAATCTGGTTGCGCTCCAGGTCGAGAATCTGCTTGTGCAGCTCGCGCACCGCGGGAAGTCCGGCCAGCATGGACTCCCAGGCCGCCTCGCCCTGCACCGCCTCGCCTTCACCCACGCCCGCGCCGCGCCGCGCTTCCACCCACCCATAGAAGTTCCCCCACTCGCGCCGCTCGATCACCACCAGATCCGGCGGCGTGGCGCGGCTGGCGATGGCCTCCTCATCCAGCCACAGAAAATCCATGCCATACAGATCGCGGTTGCCCTGGCGAATCTGCAGGCGGTGCCGCTCCGGCGTGCCCGCCGGCGCGTCCGGTTGCGGAATGACTTCGCGCCCCGTGATCTGGCCCACCACCGTACGCCCATCTTGAAGGGTGAAGACATGCACGGTCCGCGGCCAGAAGAAGCCCAGCCCGTTGACCATGATCAGCAGCACCAGGCCCGCCACCATCAACAGCGCCATTGCCAGCGCCCCGCCCGTCAGCCAGATGAAGGCATCGCCGTTCTTCCAGTAGTTTTTCACAGGTACCGGTACCGTTTTCGCAGCCGCAGCCGGATCAGCTCGGCGGCCGTGTTCATCACAAACGTCAGAATAAACAGCAACAGGGCCGCCACGAACAACACCCGGAACAGGGTGCCGCCATCCGGCGCCTCCGGCAGTTCCACCGCAATGTTGGCCGACATCGCCCGAAACCCGCTGAACATGGACGGATCCATCACGGGCGTGTTACCCGTGGCCATCAGCACGATCATCGTCTCGCCCACCGCGCGGCCCAACCCAATCATCACCGCCGAAAAGATCCCCGGGCTCGCGGTCGGCAGCACCACCCGGATCGCCGTCTGCCAGGGCGTCGCCCCCAAGGCCAGCGACGCCGCCCGCAAATGCGAGGGGACGCTGGAGAGCGAATCTTCGGCGATCGTGAAGATGATCGGCACCACGGCGAAGCCCATCGCGAAGCCCACCACCAGCGAGTTGCGCTGATCGAACGGGACACCGAAGACCTGCAGCATCCACGGGCGGTAGTCGCCATGCAGGAACAGGGACTCCACGCCGGCACCGATCCGGATCGCCAGCCAACCGGCCACAAACACCACCGGCACCAACAGCATCACTTCATAGCCGGGCTTCAGCCGCCGGCGCATCGCGTCCGGACACACCCGCCACAACGCCAGGGCACCCAGGATGCACAGGGCCACCACGAACGGCATCAGCATGATCCCGGGAACGACCCGCTCCATGTTGGGCGCCAGCCACAACCCCGCCAGGAACCCCAGCACCACGCTGGGCAGCGCCGCCATGATCTCCACCGCGGGCTTCACACGCTGGCGCAGATCCGGATGCATGAACTGCGAGGCGTAGAGCGCTCCCAGCAAGGCCAGCGGCACCGCAAACAGCAGCGCGTAGCACGTGCCCTTGAGCGTGCCGTAGAGCAGCGGCGTCAGGCTGAACTTGGCCTCGAAATCGTCGCTGCCGCCGGTGGATTGCCACACATACGCAGGCGCGTCGTAACCCTCATACCAGATCTTGCCGAAGAGACTCTGAAGCGTGACCTCGGGATGCCTGTTGTGCAGCGCCCACGTTTGCAGGTGGCCCTGCGCACCTACCGCCAGAATGCCGTCCGCCTTGGGCGCATACGCCACCGCCACCGCCGATGCCATGGGAGGCAACGCCAGCAACGTCTTGCCCGTGGTCCCGTAGTTGAGATGAATGACGCCACCGTCATCGAGTGAGAGAAACCCCTTGTCGCGCCGTGAAGGGGTGATCGCCTGCACCCGCCCCAAGTGCGGCTCAAACACGTTGATCCGCACCAGGTGAACGTCGTCACCACCATCCCGCAGCAACTGCCAGGTGGAAATCCCGCCCGCGACATCCCCCACCACCAGCGTCCGGTCCCCGATCAGGAACTGCAGGGCACTGATGGCAACCCCCGCGCCGGCCGCGCGCACCGGGCGCCCCAGCATCTTCGGGTCCGCCTTGTCGCGAAGATTCAAACACAACACTTCACCCGCCGTGGAGCCCACAAACAGGGTGTCCCCGCGCTGGTCGATTGCCAGCGCCGCCATCTCACCCGTCATCTCCAAATCCACCGAATGCTGAGCCGTCTCGCGGGTGGTTTCCTCCATCAGCGACGTGGTCTCCTCGATCACCGTCAGCAGCACCTGGCGCGCTCCCGACGCCGACGCCAGCACCGGCCCGCTGTCGGTCTCCGCATAGGCCAGCAAGCCAATCGCCGCCCCATCGCCGCGCGCGGCCGTCGCCTCGCCCACCTGCAACGACGGCGTCACGTTGCGCGCCCCGTCCGCATGCTCAACCGCAAAGTGCACCGCCACCGGCAGCACGCGCCCATCCGATAAACCCAACGCAAATCGATCGTCACCGCCCTGCGATACCGCCGTGATCGCGGCCCCGCCCAACTCCAGCGGCGCCGCCACCGGCAGCGGCCGCCCATCCATCACCGAATAGAAATCCACCCCGCCGGACGTGACGGTGTAGGCCACCGCCTGATACTCATCAATCCCCGCGCGCAGCGGCGCCGCCACCGGCAGCGTCTGCGCCACCGCCACCGTCGCCGTCGCCGGAACAAACAGCGGATACACCTGCGCCACAATCACCAACAGAATCGACAGGATCGCACCAATGATCACCATGCCGCCCAGCGTCACCGCGTGGCGGGCCAGACGATCCCCCAGCAGGCGACGGCGCAGCCGCCCGCCGACACGAAAACCGCGCAGGCGGGCCGGCGTCGCCGGCCCGCCTGTTGGCGGGTTTCGATCCGTTGTCGCAAAATCCGTCACTTACTTCAGTTTCTTCAGCTCGGCCTCGACCACCTTCGCCGGCAGCGGGAAATACCCATCCTTGATCGTCGCTTCCTGGCCTTCCTTGGAGAGGATCAGCCTGAGCATCTCGCGCGTCAGCGGATCCAGGCCCTGGCCCGGCACCTTGTTCACGTAGACGTACAGGAACCGCGAAATCGGGTACGCGCCACTGTAGGCGTTCGCCTGGTTCGCCGCCGCAAACTCGCCATCCGCCTTGGCGGACACCGGCACCGCACGCACGCCCGGCGTTGTGTAACCGATGCCGCTATAGCCGATGCCGAAGCGGTCCACCGAAATGCCCTGCACGACCGACGCGGAACCCGGCTGCTCCTTGACCTGATCCTTGAAGTCGCCGTTCTCCATCACGTGCTCCTTGAAGAAGCCATACGTGCCCGAGGCCGAGTTGCGCCCGTAGAGGCTGATCGGCCGCGCCGCCCAGTCCCCCGTCAGACCCAAATCCCCCCAGGTCGTCAGGTCCGCCGCCGCACCACGCCGACGCGACTTCGAGAAGATCGAGTCGATCTGATCCAGCGACAGCCCGGCAATCGGGTTGTCCTTGTTCACGAACACCGCCAGCGCGTCCACCGCCACCCGGATCTGCGTGGGCTTGTAGCCGAACTTGCTCTCGAAGCTGTCGATCTCCGACGGCTTCATCGCGCGCGACATCGGGCCCAGTTGGGCCAGGCCGCCGATCATGGCGGGCGGCGCGGTGCTCGAACCCTTGCCTTCGATCTGGATGTTCACGTTGGGGTAGTGCTTCTTCAGCCCCTCCGCCCAGAACGTCATCAGGTTGTTCAACGTGTCCGAGCCCACGCTGCTCAGGTTCCCCGAAACGCCTTCCACCGCGCTGTACTCCGGCAGCCCGGCATCCAACGTCACCGCGGTCTCGGCCCGCGCCGTCAGTCCGGCGCCCGTGAGGACCACCGCCACCAGCGCCGCCAGGCAGCGCGTGGTCTCTTTGTTTCCATAGGTCATGTTCATATTCTCCTTATTCGTTCTTGAGAGGGTTTAGAAGTTCGCGACGAGGTCGATCTGCAGCCGGTCGTAATCCGTCGTCTTGGCGGAATCGGAGATCTTGCGCTCATCCCCGAAGAAGTACGAGCAACCCGCCTGCAGGTTCTTCATGAGCTGGTACTTGGCCGACACCTTGCTGCCCTTGCCGTCCGTGCCGCCACCCCAGCGATCCGAGTCCGTGAACGCGCCCACCGTCGCATCCTTCTCCAGCTCGGCGTAGCTGTACGCCAATTCCCAGGTCTTCGGCAGGTTCAGCTTGCCGTAGCTCACGCCATACATGTGGCCCGCATCGAATTCATCCGCGTCGGGATTCGTCAGCTCCTGGACATAGAAATCCAGCGGCCGCCCCAGCACCCACACTTCGAACTGCGCGAAATACACCACCGGCGTGTATTCCATCTTGTAAGCCTTGTTGGTCGTGCTGCCGCTCACCGAACCGGCCGTGGTGCTGTTGCCGTAGGAGTTGTTCTTGTTCTCCCAATCGATGACGTCGAACCCCTCCATGTTGTCGTAGCTGTAGTAGCTCGCACCCAGCGTCAGGTTCATTTCCGTCGTGAAGTCGAACTTCACGGCGCCCTGACCCGCATAGAGCTTGGTTTCCGACTTGTCGGCCCGCTCCTGCACCCAGAAGTAGCCCGCGTTGCCGAGCAGCTTGGCCGGGCCCAGGCTGTATTCACCCTTGGCCGCCAGCCCTTCCGGGGTCAAATCCCCGTCCCAGACCAGATCGTCCGGCTGCGTCATGAACGGGTTCTTCATCTTGCCCGCATAGGCCCGCAGACGGTTGGGAGAGTCGCCCGTAAACGTGTACTCGATGAATCCCAGGCTCAGGCGCATCTCTTCCTTGTCGAAACCGCCACCCTCGGTCTGATTCCCGGAAACCGGATCCAGCCCGCCTGTGGAAATCTCGATGCCCGCCTTCGTGGCCGGGTTCACCTTGGCTTCGGCACCAAGCCGCGCCCGCATGCGGTCACGCTCCCGACGAATCGTGTCCCCATTGCTGTCCTTCTTCGAATCGTCGTTGATCTGCTCATAGCGATAACGCAAGTCACCCTTGATCTTGACGTCGTCAGCCCAGGTCTTCGGAGGCGGAGGCGGCGGAGCCGTCTCCACCGGCGTCGGCGCCGTTCCCTGCGCCAATCCGCTCCCACCCATCCCCATCGCCACCACCGCGATACACAATACGCGCTTCATATACTGGCGCCTCCTTGTTGTTAGGCGTATGCAGTAAACCCCAACCCTGTTTCGCGCCCGTTGGAACACTGTTAGAGTTTTGTTAGGAAGTTCACCGTGACGCAATATGCTCTCACGCAACACGTTATGAATCTATATTCACCCGCCGCTAGGGCCGCACGCGATTAGTTCGCTGAATAGTGAGCCCGGTCGGCGAGGTTCATGACACCAAAAAGTACGGCGAGAACCTTTAGCGTGATGATGTTCCGTATGCACGGTTTCTTCTGTGGGCTGTATTCGGATATGGACGCGATGCAATTTGCCCACGAGAAGCACTCTATACCAGGCCACCCTCTCGTGAACCTTGCCGAGAACTATCCCGAAGCAGCCCCTGCGTTCGAGCCCGTGGCCCCCCATTGGAGCGCGAGGCTGCGCCGAGCGTCTTACCCTCGCGATCACCGCCACGCATCAGGCGCGATGGCCGCGAGAACCCAGCGGGTCCAGTCGCGGGGGTGGGCATCGGCCTTGCGGGGACCGGCGAAGTAGAGGGTACCGTCGAGGCCGGCGCAGCCGGCCAGGGCGGTTTCGAGGAAGCCTTCGCCCTCCGCTCCCCAGACGCCACCGAGGTCCTGCACCTGTTCGTGGCCAGCGCCGTCCGACGCGCGGATGCGCATGAGACGCGCGGGGCCGCCGTCCTTCTGCGGGAGGATATAGAAGACATCGCCATTGGGCGCACGGCAGATGGAATGCAGCAGATGCATGTCGCCGACGCGGGCGCCCTCGGCGCCGCCGGCCGGCGCCACCGCGCGCATGCGCCCATCCGGCCCCGGCCCGATGTCGTACGCAAACGCGAACGGCTCGCGAAATTCCATCACGCGGCCCTGGATCGACTCCGCCATCGGCTCGCGCGGCGTCTGCCAGAAGGCGGACGTCACCCCGTAGATCGTCTTGCCGTCGGCACTGATGGTGGAAACGAGCGCCGTCAGGAAGTTCACCTTCGGCCCGTGCCCGGGTAGCTGGGCGTCGAGCGTGCGCAATTCGCGTGTGCGCGGATCGAAGCGGATGACCCACCCATCCTCATCAAAGGTGTAGACGCAACCATCCGCGGCCACTTCGCAGACGCGCGTCGGGAATTTGCCGACGGAGCCCACAATTTCCGTGTGCCCGGTCTCCATGTGGTATTCGATCAGGTGGCACTTCGTGTGCGTGGTGCCATAAAGCCGCCGCCGGCCAATATCCATGGCGAAGCCCATGATCGACTCGCCCGGCACGGCGATGCCCAGATCCTCGCACACACCGCGCACAGGGTCGTAGCGCAGCCAGTGCCCGCCGGGGAACCCGCCCGTCTGCACGGCCCGCACCTCCGGCGGCGCGTAATCGCGCTCGCAACTGTGACTGCCCAGGTACAGCCGCCCATCCCGATCCGGCAGAATCGTCGTGTGGATCTTGCTCTGCGGATTCAGGTCCGCCCGCCCGCGCTGACCGCACACATCCTGCAGATTCGCCACCGTCCGCATCACCTTCGTGCGCGGATCGAACGCGATCAGCCGCGCCCCATCACCCAGAAAGCGATGATCGCAGAGCCCGCTGTAGATCGTCCCGTCATGGCCCGTCCCCATCCCATTAAACAACCACCACTCCCCCTGCGGCAGAATCTCGCCAATCGGCGGCGGCAGACCAAAAAGATGAAAATCAGCCCGGACCTTGTCTGGCGACATGTTGTCTTCTCCCAATCTTAATCGTAATCTTAATCCTAATCGCAATCCATTCCACAGCAATAGATTATGATTAAGATTAAGATTAGGATTACGATCTAGAACCGATAACCGATAACCGATAACCGATAACCGATAACCGATAAC
>CAZWQJ010000191.1:0-8689 GCA_964635825.1 uncultured Victivallales bacterium
GCCATTCGGGCGCTGTTGAGGGAGCCCTGTCGATAGGTCGCTCGGCACAGCCTCGCGCTCCAGCCCGGAAGACATGGAGCGCGAGGCTGTGCCGAGCGTGACCGACCACCTGCCGCTTGCCCGCAACGCCTGCAAGCCCTAAGCTCCCGGCATGGCGGCGATCGAACCCCTGCACGCGGTTGTGGTGGCGGGCTCCCGCGCGGCGGCGCCCGTGGTCTTTTTGCACGGCTTCATGGGAACCGCCGCGGACTGGCAGGGCGTCATAGCCGCGATGGGTGGCCGGCACACCTGCTGCGCGCTCGATCTCCCCGGACACGGGGCGAGCGTGATGCGACCCTCGGTGGATTACCGTTTCGATGGCGCGGCGCGCGCGGTGCTGGCCACGCTCGACGCGCGCGGGATCGGGCGCGCGACGCTGTTGGGCTATTCAATGGGCGGGCGGTTGGCGCTGCACCTCGCGCTGCAGGCCCCGGACCGCTGGGATGGCGTGGTGTTGGAGTCCTGTTCCCCCGGGTTGGCTGACGATCGCGAACGCGCCGGGCGCCAGGCGCTCGATGAGGAGTGGGCGGCGCGCTTTGAACAGGAGCCGCTGGCGGATGTGCTGCGGGCCTGGTATCGCCAACCGCTGTTTGCGACGCTGCAACGCGACGCGCGGCGGCTGGAGCGGCTAATTGCCTCCCGCGCCAAGGCCGACCCGCGTGAGTTGGCGCGCGCGCTGCGGGGGCTGAGCGCCGGCGGGCAGCCATCGTTGTGGGAGGCCCTGCCGCGCGCGCGCCTGCCGATGCTGCTGATCGCGGGCGAGGCGGATGCGCGCTACGTGGCCATCACCGAGCGCATGCAGGGCTTGTGCCCATCCGCGCGCCGCGTTATCGTTGCGCGTGCCGGCCACAACACGCATCTGGAAGAGCCGGCGGCGTTCAATGACGAGCTGAAACGTTTCCTGGCGAGGAGTTTCTGATGCCCGATATCGCATGGACGAAAGCCGGCGACTACACCGACATTCGCTACGAGAAAGCGGAAGGCATCGCCAAGATCACGATCAACCGGCCGGAGGTGCGCAACGCGTTCCGACCGCTGACGGTGCGCGAGATGGAGGCCGCGCTGGCCGATGCGCGCGATGACGAGTCGATCGGGGTGGTGATTCTGACGGGCGAGGGGCCGAAGGCCTTTTGTTCCGGTGGGGACATTCGCGTGCGCGGGGACGACGGCTACCGCGATACCGATGGTGTGCACCGTTTGAACGTGCTGGATCTGCAGCGCCAGATCCGTACGTGCCCGAAGCCGGTGGTGGCGATGGTGGCCGGCTACGCGATCGGGGGCGGTCACGTCCTGCATGTTCTGTGCGACCTCACGATCGCGGCCGACAATGCGATCTTCGGCCAGACCGGCCCGCGCGTCGGGTCCTTCGATGGCGGCTACGGCGCTTCGTACCTGGCGCGCGTGGTGGGCCAGAAGAAGGCGCGCGAGATCTGGTTTCTGTGCCGGCAGTACAACGCGCAACAGGCGTTGGAGATGGGGCTGGTCAACGCGGTCGTGCCGCTGGCGGAGTTGGAAACCGAGACGGTGAAGTGGTGCCGCGAGATGCTGGCGCATTCGCCGCTGGCGATTCGCTGCCTGAAAGCGGCCCTGAATGCGGACTGCGACGGCCAATCCGGCCTGCAGGAACTCGCCGGCAATGCCACCCTGCTCTACTACATGACCGAAGAAGGGCAGGAGGGCCGCAATGCCTTCCTCGAAAAACGCAAACCCGACTTCGGCCAATTCCCCAAGCGACCGTGACGCTGGCCCGGCACCGGAGAGAGACCGCTGATGAACGCTGATGAACGCGGATGCAGCAGCCCGGATGTATCCGTGTCCGACGCCCCGCCATCTGCGTTCTTCAGCGTTCATCCGCGGTTGCCCTTTCCGAGGGCCATGGTATGGCTGCACGCGGCGCGGCCGAAGACGCTTTGGGCGGCGCTGGCGCCGGTGCTGATTGGTAGTGCGATGGCGTGGGACGCGGGTGCTTTTCATGCACCGTCGGCACTGGCGGCGCTGCTGGCGGCGATTCTGATCCAGATCGGCACCAACTTCGCCAACGACCTGGGCGACTTCCACAAAGGCGCGGATGCGCAGGACCGTCAAGGCCCGCTGCGGGTCACGCAGGCGGGGCTGGTGACGCCGCGCGCGATGGGCATTGCGACGGCGCTGGTCTTTGGCGCCGCGCTTCTTGTGAGTCTATTCCTGGTGGCGCGCGGCGGCTGGCCCGTGCTGGTCATCGGCGTGCTGTCGATTCTCGCGGGCATTTTGTACACGGCCGGTCCATTCCCGCTGGGCTACCACGGGCTGGGGGACGTGTTCGTCCTCGTGTTCTTCGGGCCCGTGGCGGTGGCGGGTACGTACTATGTGCAGGGCCTGACGTGGCCGCCGGAGGTGATTCTCGCGGGCGTGGCACCGGGTCTGCTTGCGGTGGCGATTCTGGTGGTCAACAACCTGCGCGACCTCGATGGCGACCGCCTGGCCGGCAAGCGCACGCTGGCGGTTCGTTTTGGGCGCACGTTCGCGCGGGTGGAGTATGCGGCCTGCGTGGTGGGGGCCGCGACGGTGCCGGTGATTCTGGCCTGGCGCGGCGGATCCACGCACCGCGGGGTTCTGGTGGCCGCGCTGATTCTGCCCGTGATGCTCCGCCCCCTGACCATCGTCGCCCGCCGTTCGGATGCCGCCTCCCTGAATCCGATGCTTGGCAACACGGCCCGCGGCCTGCTTATATATGGCATTCTCTTTGCCTGGGGGTGGCTGTTGTGAAGTGCGCAGGCCTGAGCGTTGAGCCTTATGCCCTCCCGTTGATACGGCCCATGCCGCGGGCCGCCGGCGGCGCCGCGGTGCGCCGCGGGTTCCTGATCCGCATGGTGGCGGACACCGGCCACGCCGCCTACGGGGACGTGGCGCCGCTCCCGGGCCTCAGTGAAGAATCGCTCGATGCGGCGCTGGCCCAGCTCGATGCCGTGGCCCCGCACTTCGCGGCCGGCGCGCCGTGCCCCGACACCCCCGGCGATGTGCTCTTGATGCTGGCCGCCATGCCCTGCCTCTACCCGTCGGTCCGCTTCGGCCTCGAGACCGCGGCCATGAATCTGTTGTCGGCCACCCGCGGAGTCGACTGGACACGTGCCCTCCATCTGCCGCGCCAGCCGCGCATTCGCGTCAACGCGCTGATTGCCGGACTGGATGACGCGGGGCTCGAGGCGGCGCGCCAGGCGCTGGCGGCGGGGTATCATTGCCTGAAGATCAAGGTGGGCATCGGCAGCCCGGATGACGAGGGGCGGGCCGTCGCGGCCTGGCGCGCCATGTTGGGCGACGCATTTTCGATCCGCCTGGATGCCAACCGCGCGTGGTCACTTGAAGACGCCCTGCGCATGGCCGACCTGGCCCAAGGTGCCCGCATCGAGTATCTCGAAGAGCCTGTCCGGACGGTGGCGGATCTGGCGGCTTTTCGCGTGCGGTCGGCGATCCCTCTGGCGCTCGACGAGTCGCTTGGCGAGCTTGGTGCGGAGGGTGCCGCGCCGCTGGGCGCAGTTGCCTGGATCATCAAACCCTCGCTGCGGGGTGGCATCGCCGCGTCGCTGGCGTTGGCGCAGGCCGCGCGCCGCGCCGGGGCGGTCCCCGTGGTCAGCAGCGCTTTCGAAACGGGCGTGGGCCGTCGCGCCGTCGCGCAGCTCGCCGCCCTCATTCACGATGGCGACTGCGCCGCCGGCCTCGACACGGGCTCCTGGTTCGTGACGGATGTGATGGCGGCGCCGTTGGCCGTCATCGATGGCGAGATCGATGTGGATGCGATGCCGGGGACTGCGTATGGCTGATCGGGCGTCGACAGGCTGCTGCTGTGCGCTGCGCGATGCGGCCATGCGCTGGCCATCCGCTCCCGCGCTGATCGATGCGGAGTGCACGCTGACGTTTGCCCAACTGGAGGCCAGCGTGGACGCGACCGCCGCCGCGTGGCGCGCGGCCGGCTGCGGCCCCGGTGCGCATGTGGCCATCCTGCTGGCGCGCGGCCCCGTGGCCATGATCGCCATCCTCGCCACGATGCGACTGGGGGCGGTGGCCTGTATCCTCAGTGGGCGCAATCCGCCGGCCGTGCTGCGCGCGCAACGGGAGGAGGCTCGCTGCACGTTCCGCGTGACGGATGAGTCCGCGCTGGCCGGCGTAGACGCCCCCTCGGTCACGCCACTCCCGCTGCCGCTGCCGGTCGAGACGCCCGACGGGGCGCCGGCGTCGCCGCTCGTCGTTCCGGCGCCAGATGCTCCCGCCACGCTGATCTACACGTCGGGCAGTGCCGGCAAACCCAAGGCGGCGGTGCATAGCTACCGCAATCTCACGGTCGCGGCGCAGGCGGCGGTCACGTTCAACGAGCTGCGCGCGGGTGATCGCTGGCTGCTATCCCTGCCGCTCTGGCACGTGGGTGGGCTGTCGGTGCTGTTCCGTTGTCTGCGGGCGGGTGCGGCGGTGGTGATTCCGGCGGCAAGCGAGACCCTGGGCGCCGCGTTGGAGCTCCGCTCGGTCACGCACCTTTCCCTGGTTCCGACCCAGCTCAAGCGGTTGCTGGCACTGCCGCTGGCACCGGCCAGCCTGGTGGCCTTGCGGGTCCTGCTGCTGGGTGGCGCGCCGATCCCGGCGGCGTTGCTGGCCGAGGCGGTGGCGCGCGGCTGGCCGGTGTGCGCTACGTATGGCCTCACCGAGATGACCTCGCAGGTGGCAACGGTGGCGGCGGGTGCGACCCACACGAAGCGCGTGCAGGGCCCGCATCCGTTGCCCGGTGTGGAACTGCACATCACCGCGGAAGGGGAAATCCTGGTGCGCGGGCCGATGCTGTTTCTGGGCTACTGGGAGCAGGGCGCGGTGCGGCTGCCGTTGACGCCGGCCGGCTGGTTCGCGACGGGCGACCTGGGTCACGTCCAGCCCGGTGGCGGACTGGCGGTGATCGGCCGACGGGATAACCTTTTTATTTCGGGGGGGGAGAATATACAGCCGGAGGAAGTCGAGGGTGCGTTGGAGGCGTTACCCGGCGTGGACGTGGCGGCGGTCGTGGCGCTTCCAGACGACGAGTTCGGGCATCGCCCTTGCGCGTATGTGCGCATGCACGACGGGGAGCCGGACGGCGCCGCGCTGCGTGCGCAACTGGCCGCACGATTACCTGCATTCAAAATCCCGATCTGGTTCCGGGCGTGGCCGGCGCAGGTTGATGCCAGCGCGCCGAAACTGGCGCGGCGCGCACTGCGGGACGATGCCGCCAGCGTAGCCGCCGCGGCGTTCATCGGCGGGGACCAGGCTGGGAGCCTGACATGATCACCGATGTGGCCTCGTGGACCGAGTGGAAGCGGGTCTGCGCGCTGGGGGGCTGCGGCGCGGGTGCGCGCGCGGCCTTGCAGGGCTTCGCGCATCATCGCTTCCATCATTTTGCGGCGCGTCTGGTGGGCGGGCCGTGGGAGGATCTGGTGCCGGGGTTGCGCCACCAGATCGACGCGGCGGACGCCTGGCACCTCTTTGAGTCATTTTTGGAAATCCGGAGCACGCGCGCAGGCAAGCGATACAAGGACTGGCTGTTCGCGCGGTTGGCGCGCGCGGTGGGCAACCCGCTGGGGACGCTTGAGGCCGGCGCCACCCTGATCATGCGCGATGTGGTTCGGGAGCACGTGCGACGCGAATACCATGCGCGCCGCGAGTGCTCGCTGAACGCGCCGCTCTCCAACGCCGATGGCCAGCCCCTCACGCTGGAAATTCTCCTGCCGGCAACGGACGACCCTGTGGCCGACGTGGCGCGGCGCGAGTATGCGGCGCTGGCCGATACGCTTGCGGGCGAGACCTGCCAATCCCTGCGGCCGCGCACGCGCGTGGCGATCCTGGCGCGGCTCCTCGGGTTGTCTCTAGCCGATCCCGTGGTGGAAGAGGCAGCGGGGTGCCGCAAAAGCGCGCTGAATGAGGAACTGACCCGCTTCCACCAGGCACTGCGCGCGCGGGTCGAAGAGCGCTTTGCGGACGACGGCCCGCGCGGCATCGCCGATATTCTCTGCCGCACGATGCTGGCCATTCAGGAGCGGTTGCTGATGGCCGCGCGGGCGAACGACGACTGTGCCGCGCTGCTGCTCTGCGCCGAGGGCGCGGTGGCGGGATCGACGATGGCCGCCGAGGGCGCACGGCCGGCAGCCGCGATGGTGTGTGAACGGCCATGACCCCGAATCGCCATCAACAGCAGTTGCAGCTCGCGCGCTGGTTGCTGGATTGGCAACTGGAGGAGGCGCTGGGCGAGGAGTGGTGCGAGCCGAGCGAGGAGGGGGCGGCGGCGGAGGAGGCGGTGTCGCCGCCGAGCCCGTTTCTGTGGCCGGTGGCGCCGCTGGATGGCGAGCCCCCCGTGTGTGTGGGCGACATCCGCTTGGTGTCGCCCGAGATTACCGGGGCGGATCGGCGACCGCTCTGGGTCGCGGTGCTGGCGGATGCCGGTGACGGCGATCTCTGGCTGGCGCCGTTTGGGCGCTTTGCGGAGCCGGCGCTGCCGGGCGAACTGCGGCTGACGCGCGAGACACCGCCGCTGCGCGTGCTCGCCGTTTGGGCGGCGCGCCGGATCACGGCCGGCAGCGCAGGGTGGAGCTGGCTCGTGGATACGCTGACGGACGCGGAGCGGCGCGAGGCGTGGGCCGTCCATGTGCATGTGCAGACCGGGGCGCCGTTGCCGGAGGACTTGCAGGAGCGTGTGGGCCCGCCGCTTTGCCATCCCGATGATCCACGCGTCGTCTACCGCTCCCGCGAAACGCTGGCCGCCGATCGCTGGCAGCGAGCCCTGAGGGCGCTCTACGTGCTTCCGGCCGCGGACACGCGCTGGCAGCGCGCGGCGGAATCCCCGCCGCCCGACGAGCCTCCCGCCGCGCCCAAGCCCTGACGCCCTCGCCGACCGCAGGGTCCATCGTCCAGCCACATCCCAGCCGGTGCGCGGCTGGCTCCCATTCCCCGTCTCGAAAAGTATTTTCACTTTTTTCCGGAAAACGGGGTTCGTGATTCCTTTCTTACCCTGGCAGGCCGTGGCGTCGGTTCGCCCGGCCACCGAATGAAAGGAGTGCGGTCATGGCTACGTGTAATCGAGTGGTGATCATGGGCAACGTCACGCGCGATCCCGAGGTTCGCAAACTGCCGGCCGGTACGTCGGTGGCCACCTTGAATGTGGCGCTGGACGAGAAGTACCGGAACCAGGCCGGGGAAACGGTGGAGCGGACTTGCTTTGTGGAGGTTGTCGCCTGGGGCGCGCAAGCCGAGAACTGCGGCAAGTACCTGAAGAAGGGCAGCCCGGTTCTGATCGATGGGCGGCTGCAGTTCGAGGAGTGGGAAGGCAAGAACGGCGAGCGCCGCAACAAGCTCAAGGTGCGCGCGGAGAGCGTCCAGTTTCTCAGTGGGATCGGGCGCTCCGGGGGCGGCGGCAAGAATGGCGACGGTGGTGGCGCGCGGGTCATGGCCAAGGCGGGCGCTGGCGCCGGCGCTGGCGACGAACCCTTTTAGGCCCGAAACGGATTGATCCCGCCCCCCGGTGGCACCCGCCGCTCATCAATGGCGGACGCGCGGGCCGCCGGGGAGGCGGGTGTTCTCTGCAGCAGTTGGGCCATTGGCGCAAAGCCACCAGAGGGAACAAGCCAAGAGAAGCGTTCAACCAGCTTTGTCGCGAGCTTTGGCGGGAGCTTTGGCGATGGAACGGTTTGCATGGCAGTGGCTTTCGACAAAGCTCGCGACAAAGCTCGCGACGAAGTCCGCAGAACCGCAGAACCCGCCTTCGCGCAGAAGCTTCGGCGAGGCAAGCAAGGAACCGCAGATTGGTGGAGTTCGGAAAGTGCACCTGCATCTGGGGCTCGGAGATGCGGGCCCAGGCTGAGCATGGGAAGGAGAGGCATCGTCATGAAGGGTTCGGTGGATAGGCATCCTTTTGTCGGACGCGCCGGTTGGCGGTTGGCGCGCCCGCAGTCGTTCATCACGATTCGCCGGCGCCGAAATGCGGAGGCCCGGCGCTGGGTGGCGGTGCGGCTCCGGCGTCTGCGTCGGGCGGGTGCGTTGTCGCTGGCGGACTGGGCACTGCTGCGGCAGGCGGCCGTCGTGTTGCTGATGGCGGGGTTGACGCTCAGCGTGGTGCTGGGCCTCAGGCGCCAGCAGCCGGGGCTCGATCTGGCTGGAGCGGGGCGTTGCTACATCGTCGAGGATGGTGGGGTGAGGTGGCACGCCGTCCGGCAATGTCCGGCGCTTCGGCAGGTTCCCCATGTGGAGGAGACCACGATTGCGCAGGCGATGGCGCGCGGCGAGGGTATACGCTGGCAGCGTCCTTGTCGGCTCTGCGGCACGTTGCTGCGCGAGCACGCGGCCGCGCGTGAGAAGCGGGATGAATACGAACAGGCGTTGCTGGATCTCGCCTACCACGATCGTGCGCGCACGGGGGTGGCATCGTCGAGTCGATAGGAGACCAGGGACGGTCGTCGCCCGGGCGTATGCGGTCGGGGCGGAGCCCGACCCTCCAAGGGATTCTCATTTGTTGAATGCGTCTGATGGAGGGCCGCCGGCCCGGCGGCCTTGTGCGTCGCGTTGAAACGGCGCTCACTCCAGCCAGATGTGGAGGCGGTAGTAGAGGAGGTCCGAGGTGGTGTTGGTCGCGTGCACGGTCTGGTCGGCGCCGGTGATATCGCTGAAG
>CAZWQJ010000192.1:0-8658 GCA_964635825.1 uncultured Victivallales bacterium
CGCCCACGCTCCTGAGTCGCCGCCCCGCGCATGGCGTGATGCGCGCGCAGGATCAGCCCGTCCACCCGCTGGGCGTACTGACGGATCAGCGCCGCAGGTTCGCGAAACGCCCGGCTGCCTCGGACCGAGAGCATCCGGTTGCGATCTGTCAGCACCCGCTCCCGTAACGTTCGCACCAGCTGTTGGCGCAGCCCGCGCAACTGCCCCACGAACTCATCCTTGCGCCCCACCACCAACTCCGCCGCTGCCGATGGCGTCGGCGCACGCAAGTCCGCCACAAAATCGCTGATCGTGAAATCGACTTCATGACCCACGGCGGAGATCACCGGTATCGTGGAGCGCGCGATGGCGCGCGCCACAGGCTCTTCGTTGAACGCCCACAGATCCTCGAGGCTGCCCCCGCCCCGGCCAACAATCAGGACGTCCAAGCCACCGCGCGCATTCAGCAGATCGATCGCGTCCGCGATCTCCTGCGCCGCCCCTTCGCCCTGCACCCGGCACGGGGCTATCACCACATGCAGATTCGGGAATCGGCGCGCGATCACGTTCAGTATGTCCCGAATCGCCGCCCCCGTTGGCGACGTTACCACGCCAACATGCCGCGGCAATAATGGCAACGGCCGCTTCCTCTCCGGATCAAACAGGCCCTCGCTCTGCAGCTTCTGCTTAAGCGCCTCGAACCGGGCCTGCAGCGCCCCTTTGCCTCCCGCTTCCATCCGGCGCACCAGCACCTGGTACTCGCCGCGCGCCTCGTAAACGCTGATCTCACCCTGGATGCGGACGATCATGCCATCGCCGGGCGAAAACTTCAGATCACGCTGATTGCCACGAAAGAGGACCGCTCGCAGCTGCGCCGATGCATCCTTCAGCGTGAAATAGCAGTGGCCGGACGCCTGCCGTCTGAAGTTGGAGATCTCGCCCTCGACCCACACCGTGCTGAAGCTGCCCTCCAGCAACTGCCGAATCAGGCGCGTCAACTCCCCAACCTGGTAAACCTTGCGCTCTGTATTCATAGATGGCGCCCCGCAGTCATGAACCGCAGATGGACGCGGATGAACGCGGATGACGAAGCAGCGCACGCAAAGGCACAAGGGCTGGCAGGCGAAACGCGTGGAAACGGTTCCGTGTGTCGACTCGCCTCACATCTGCGTTCATCAGCGTCCATCAGCGGTTCCCATCTCCCTTACGGGATGGCTTCGCGCACCCGCTTGATCTTGCGTGCCTTGCCGGTGCTTTCATCGACGTCCACCAGGACCCCTTCCAGCGCGACATCGCCCGATGCCACATCGAACTTGGTCGGCAGGCCGCTGATCATCGCCGTGGTCACCGCCGCCAGATCGCGCCCAATGGCCGAGTCGCGCGGGCCCGTCATCCCCAAATCCGTGATGTAGGCCGTGCCCCGCGGCAATACACGCTCGTCCGCGGTCGGGATGTGCGTGTGCGTCCCCACAATCGCGCTAACCTGGCCATCAAAATAGCGCCCAAACACCGTCTTCTCGGAGGTCGCCTCGCCGTGAAAGTCCACCAAGATCACCTTCGCGAGCCCGGACTCCTTGTCGAGGATGCGCTTGACCGTGCGAAACGGGCAGTCGGACGGCTTCATGAACACGCGCCCGATGGCATTGATGACCGTGACGGGAGTCCCATTGCGGGCGTTGACGGTGGTCCAGCCGCGCCCCGGGCATTCCGGCGCAAAGTTGGCCGGCCGCACGATGCGCGGCTCCCGCTCGATGGCCGTCATCATGTCGCGCTGATCCCAGGCATGGTCGCCCAAGGTGATCACATCCACGCCCAGCTCCAGCAACTCGGTGGCGAGCGTGGCAGAGAGCCCCTTGCCTCCAGCGGCATTCTCGCCGTTCGCCACGACAAAATCCACGCTGCCTTCGGCGCGCCAGCGTGTCACCACCTGCCCCACCGCCCGTCGCCCCGGCCCCCCCACAATATCGCCAATCATCAGAATCTTCAAAATGCCTTCACTTTCTATCCACCCCAGTCACGACCAACCTCACGTCCGACCGCACCCAGCGGCGGTATGTGCGAAACTCACGCCAAGCCTAGCGTGCGTACTCCACGCACCGCGTCTCCCGAATCACGACCACACGAATCTGGCCCGGATACTGCAACTCATCATGGATCTGCTTGCTGATGTTGCGGGCAATCAGCGAGGCCTCATTATCATCCACCCGCGCCGGTTCAACGAACACCCGCACCTCGCGCCCGGCCTGGATCGCGTAACTCTTCTTCACGCCCTCGTAGCTGTTCGCAATCCCCTCCAGGCGCTCCAACCGCTTGATGTAAATTTCCGTTGTCTCCGTGCGTGCCCCGGGACGCGAGCCCGAGATCGCATCGGCCGCTGCCGCCAGCGCCGCATAGCAGTTGATCGATTCCACATCGTGATGGTGCGCGGCCACACCGTTAACCACATCGGCGGACTCGCCGCAGCGCTTCAGGAAATCGCCCCCGATGATCGCATGCCCGCCTTCCACCTCGTGATCCAGCGCTTTGCCGATGTCGTGGAACAGGCCCACTCGCTTGGCGATCTCCACATCCAGCCCCAGTTCGGCCGCCATCAGCCCAATCAAATGCGCCACCTCAATCGAGTGGTTCAGAACGTTCTGGCTGTAACTCGTGCGGTACTTCAACCGCCCAAGCGTCCGGGCCAACTCCGGATCCACGCTTTGAATGCCGACCTTGAAGATCGCCTCTTCCCCCGCGCGGCGGATGGTATCCTCCATATTGGCCTGCACCTCCGCCACCACTTCCTCGATGCGCCCGGGATGGATGCGGCCGTCCGCCACCAGCAGCTCCAACGCCTGGCGCGCCACCTCGCGCCGAACCGGATCGAACGAGGAAATCACCACCGCCTCTGGCGTGTCGTCAATCAGGACCGTGACACCCGTGCAGGCCTCCAGCGAGCGGATGTTGCGCCCCTCCCGGCCAATGACGCGCCCCTTCATTTCGTCACTGGGCAGAGCCACCGGGCTCGTCATCGTGTCGCTCGCCTGCGTGCCCGCGTAGCGCTGAATCGCGACCGTCACGATCTTCGCCGCCTCACGCTTGGCATTCTCGCGCGCATCCTCCTGCATGCGGCGCAGCATCGCCCCAATCTCGGCACGCGCCTCACGCTCGATCCGTGCCATCAGCGCATCCTTGGCCTGCTCCGCGCTCATCCCCGCCAGCCGCTGAAGCCGCTCCCGCTCTTCAGCCACCAGCCGGGTCTGCTCCGTGTGCAGTTGCTTCAGCCCCTGCTCCAGCCCCGCAAGTTCCTGCTGCCGCTGCTCCAGCCCCGCCTCCTTTTTCTCCATCAACGCGGCCTTGCGATCCACATTCGCCTCGCGCTGAGACAGGCGATCCTCCACCAACAGCAGTTCCTTGCGACGCGAGTCGGTCGCACTCTCAAAGTCCTCGCGTGCCTTCAGCTTCTCGGCCTTGATCGCAATCTCGGCCTCCTTGCGCACGGACTTGGCCTCGCGCTCGGCATCGGCCAGCGCCTGCCGCGCCCGCCGTTCCGCCCCGCTAACCTCGGAACGCCCGCGCCACGTGCGCGCAACGTAACCAAGGGCAATCCCCAATAGTCCGGCGAAGGCCGACAACCATGGGCTCATAGTCGCTCTCCCATTTTCAGCACGGCGTACGGACGATCTGTGTTTCCGTGACCACCGCGTTCATGTTCACATCGCGCGGGCCCCGCGGGACCCGTGCCATCAACTGAAACTCAAAGGCAACCCCGCAGCGCCAGGCGCGCGGACACAGGGAGAGCATCCGGTCGTAATGGCCGGCGCCGTGGCCCAGTCGCCCACCATCCACATCGAACGCGACCCCGGGCACTACAATAAATTCCGGCGCCACCGCCACGCTCGTCTCCGTCACGGCCAAGGGCTCCGGAATGCCCAACTGGCCGCTGCGCAGCACGGCCCCCGGCGCCAGCGGCACAAATCGATATACACCGTCCGGGCCGCAGGCCGGAACACAGGCCGCAACGCCACGGCGGTGGCAATCCCGCAGAATGACTGCCGTCGGCACTTCGCCCGCCACCGCCAGGTAGCAGGCCACCACCCGGGCCGCCCGGTACTCCGGCAGCGCGAGCACGCGTTCCTGAATCTGCGCCCCCCACGCCATCACCTGCGCCGCCTCCAACGCACGCCGCTGAACCTTGACCGAGCGGCGCAGTTCCTGTTTCGCCGCCCAGAGGGCACTGTCATCGACTGCTCGCGTCTCGCCGGTCACGATGTGCGCCCCCGCGCGTCGGCGTCAGTAAGCTGCGCATCCAGGCGCTGCATGCGCTTCAAAATGGTCTCCTCGTAGCCCTGCCCATCCGGCAGGTAGTAGCGCGTCAGGGTCGGCACATAATCCTGCGCCGTGTGGTGCCCTGCGTAGTCGTGCGGATAGCGATAGGTCGCGTCCTCACCCGGCCGCTGCTCGCCGGCAGTCCGCAGGCGCTTGTTCTTCAGGTGTGCCGGAACCTCCAGCGAGCGCCCGCTTTCCACATCCTTCATCGCCTTGTCGATCGCCAGATAGGCCGCATTGCTCTTCGGCGCCGTCGCCAGGTACGTCGTCGCCTGCGACAACACAATCCGCGCTTCCGGCATCCCCACAAAATCCACGGCTTCCATCGCGGACACCGCCACCGTCAACCCGCGCGGATCCGCGTTGCCGATGTCCTCCGATGCGAGAATGACCAGTCGCCGCGCGATGAAGCGCGGATCCTCCCCGGCGTAAAGCATTTTGGCCAGCCAGTACACCGCCGCATGCGGATCCGAGCCGCGCACGCTCTTGATGAACGCGGAAATGGTGTCGTAGTGCCCATCCTCGTCGTGGTCGTATACCACGATCTTCTTCTGGATCGAGTCCTCCACCACCGCCTGGTCGAGCACAACAACGCCCTCCGGGTTGGCCGGCGTCGTCAGCACAGCCACCTCCAACGCATTCAGCGCGCGCCGCGCATCCCCTTCCGAGAGCCGGGCCAGATGCAGCAGCGCATCCTCTGTTGCCAGCGTGCGAAATCCCACCATCCCGCGCTCATCCTCCAACGCACGCCGCAGCACCTTCGCGATCGCCTCGTCCGCCAGCGGATCCAGCTGAAAGACGAGCGAGCGCGATGTCAGAGGCGTGTTGATGAAGAAAAGCGGATTGTGTGTGGTGGCGCCGATGAGCGTGATCGTCCCCGCCTCAACATGCGGCAGCAGCACATCTTGCTGCGACTTGCTGAACCGGTGAATCTCGTCAATGAAGAGGATCGTCTGCCGCCCCTCGTGGCGGCGCGTCATCTCCGCCTTCTCAAACAGGGTGCGCAGCACCGCCACGTTCGCCAGCACGCCGCTCGTGCGCTCAAATCGGCGCTTGGTCACCTTGGCGATGACTTCGGCGAGGGACGTCTTGCCACACCCGGGTGGCCCATAGAGAATGACGCTGCTGAGCCGGTCGGCCTCGATGGCCCGCCGCAACAACTTCCCGGGGCCCAGGATGCGGTCCTGCCCGACGATTTCGTCCAGCGTGTGCGGACGCATGCGGGCGGCCAGCGGCCGGTTGCTTCCCCCGGACTCCTCCACCGCTGGTTCAAACAGATCCATCTCGCCCCCAGAAAAACAAAGCCCCGCACTTGCCGTAAAAGGTAGAGCTCTCAACACCCCATGTAGAGGTGGGTGCCATCGTCTCCAGCGCTCGGTTCCCTCACGAGGAGGGCTCCAATGTCTGGAGAATTCCGGCCCCCTGAGTACCAAGACTTAGCGTTAGAGAGTTCCACCTGTAGGCGAACAAGGCAGGGCAAATCTACTCGAAGAGCGAAATATTCCCCCCAACCGCAGTTGGAAGCGATCTCCTTGTAACCGGATTCCCAAAAACCCGCATCGTCACCCTTCCCGAATCTCGGCGCCAAGCTCCTGCCGCAGAGCCGCGCGAATGGCTTCATCAAACCGGTTCGCGTCTTCATCCTTGAGTGTTCGGTCGGGCGCACGATACGTCAACGTGTAGGCCATGCTCTTGCGCCCGTCGCCAACCGACCCACCTCGGAAGATATCAAATAGCGCGACTTCCGTCAACTCGGCTGGCCCCGCCCGCCGGATGACCGCCACCAGGTCCTCATGGCGAATCCGCTCCTCAACGATCAGCGCCACATCGTGGCGAATGGCCGGGTACGCCGGCACGGGCTCCAGGCGCATGGCACGGCTCCGGCCCGCCAGCAGCGCCTCCATGTCGAGTTCCGCCACCCCCACCGGTTCGGCGATGCGCCACTCGTCGCGGATAGCCGCCGTCAGCAATCCAGCCCAGCCGACAACGCGTCCCCCACATTCGATGCGCACGGACCAGCCCGGTTCCATCGCGTCACGCGTCTCGGGCAGCAAGGTCAGCGGCCCACCCGACTGCAGGGCCCACAGCGCCTCGATTACGCCCTTGAGCCAGCGAAACATCTCGTCCGGCTCCACCGCGCGCTGGCGGTCCAGACCGGTCCGACCGATCTTGCCCATGAGGCCGATTGCCAAGTGCTCGCCTTCCCGCGTGGCGCCGTCCTCCGCGCGCGTGAACACGCGCCCGATCTCGAAAAATCCCGCGTCAGCCACCTGGCGGCTCATGTTGTGGCCTAGCGTCATGATCATCTGCGGCAGCAGCGCCGAGCGCAACACACTGTAGTCGCTGCTCACCGGATTCGGCAGGATCACCCGCGACGCCGCCGGCCCTCCGCCAAACCGGTCCAGGGACTTCTCTGCCATGAAGCTGTAGTTCAGAATCTCGCGCAGGCCCAACCCCACCAGCCGTTCGCGACAGCGCATCGTCGCCCAACTGCGGCTGTCATCCACGTTGATCCCCGCCGATGCGCGCGGCATGGCTTCCGGCACCTGGTCGAGCCCATGCATGCGCGCCACTTCTTCGATCAAGTCCGCTTCCAGCTCGAGATCCAAGCGGTGGCTCGGAATACGCACATGGCAGCGCTCGCTGTCGCGACTCTCGACCAACAGCCCCAACGCCGTGAAAATCTCCACGATAGCCTCATCCGCCACCGCGATGCCCAGCAGTGCCCGCACACGCGCAAAGCGGCACGCCAGCACGCGCGCGGGCGCGGGCGGCGTGCGGACATCCAGCACCCCCTGCGCCACCTCGCCGCCGGCCGTCTCGAGCAACAGAGCCGATGCGCGGCGGCTGGCCCAATCCGCCAGCTCCGGATCGACGCCACGCTCAAAGCGGTGCGACGATTCCGACGCCAGCCCGAGTGCGGTCGAGGTCCGGTGGATGGATGGCGCGTGGAACGAGGCGCTCTCCAGCAGCACATGGCGGGTGGTATCGCCGATCCCGCTCCCCTCGCCGCCCATCACGCCCGCCACCGCCACCGCGCGTTCGGCATCCGCGATCACCAGCATCTCGGGCGTCAGGCGCCGCTCCTGGCCATCCAGCGTGCGCATGGTCTCGCCTTCGCGCGCCGCACGCACCACAATGCGGTGCCCAGCCACCCGGTCATAGTCGAAGGCATGAAGAGGCTGCCCGCATTCCAGCATCACGTAATTGGTCACATCGACGATGTTGCTGATCGGGCGCACGCCGCAGCGTTGCAGCCGCCGCTGCATCCAGGCCGGGCTCGGCGCCGTGCGAAGATCGCGCAAGACGCGGCCGGTGTAGCGGCTGCAGCGCGCCGGCCACTCCACGGTGACCTGCGCGAGTGTCGTCACGGGCGTCGCGCTCTCGACCAGCGCCACCGACGGCAGGCGTAGCGGCAACCGGTACAGTGCCGCCAGCTCGCGCGCGATGCCGATGATGCTCAGGCAGTCCGGCCGGTTCCAGGTGATCTCCAACTCCAGCACCGTATCGGGCAACCCCAGCACCGGCGCCAGCGGCGAGCCCGCCGCCACGCTCCGGTCCACCAGCAGGATTCCGCTGTGATCCTCCGAGAGCCCCAGCTCATCCTCCGCACAAAGCATGCCGTGCGATTCCACGCCGCGCACCTTGCGCTTCTCGATGCGCATCCCATTTGGCAACACCGCACCCACCGGCGCGAAAGCGGCTTTATCGCCGGCTGTAAAATTGCGGGCACCACATACCACGGGCACCGTCGCCTTGCCATCATGGACGCGACACAGAACCAGGCGGTCCGCCTGCGGGTGCGGCTCGACCGACTGGATCTCACCCACGATCAAGGCATCCAGCCCCTCACCCAGGCGGTGAATGCCTTCAACCTCGATGCCCGAGAACGTCAGGCGCGACGCCAGCTCCTCGGCGCTGGCATTCAGCGCCACGTACTCCGTCAGCCAGCTCAGGGGAACTTTCATGAGAATTGCGCCAGAAAGCGGGAATCGTTTTCGTACAGCATGCGGATATCGGGGATCCCGTATTTGACCATGGCAATGCGTTCAACGCCCATCCCGAACGCATACCCCGTGAAGCGTTCGGCGTCGTAGCCCACCTTCTGGAAAACGCGCGGGTCCACCATGCCGGCCCCCGCAATTTCTATCCAGCCGCTGTGCTTGCAGACGCGGCAGCCGCTCCCCCCGCAGACGTGGCACGAGAAGTCGCACTCCACGCTCGGCTCGGTGAACGGAAAGAAATGCGGGCGGAAGCGCACGCCCACCTTCGGGCCCATCATCTCGCGGGCAAAATAGGCCAGCGTCCCCTTCAGGTCGGCCAAGGACACCTCCGTGTCCACATACAGGCCTTCGATCTGGTGGAAGTTGG
>CAZWQJ010000193.1:0-8626 GCA_964635825.1 uncultured Victivallales bacterium
GCGGGGAGCCTCTGGACAGGGGGGCGGCGGTTCGGCATACTTTTCCCATGAGTGTGGATGTCATTCGAATTGAAGAGTTGGTGGTGCGTTATCGGCAGGATGGGGGGGCGGCGCACCTGGCGGTCGACCACCTGAATCTGAAGGTGCGGGCTGGGGAGACCTTCGGGTTTTTGGGGCCGAATGGGGCCGGCAAGACGACGACGATGAATGCGTTGCTTGGGTTCGTCAAACCGACGGGCGGCGATGCGTTCATCTTTGACGTCAGTGTGCGCGATCCGATTGCGCGCCAGCGCATCGGCTATCTGCCGGAGCTGACGTACTACTACAAGTTTCTGACGGCGGAGGAGCTGCTGCGGTTTTACGCGCGGTTGTTCGGGCTGCGCGGGCGGGCGGCGGCGCAGCGCATCGATGAGGTCCTGACGCTGGTGAATCTGCAGGATGCGCGGCGGCGGCTGATCAAGACCTACTCCAAAGGCATGCAGCAGCGGATTGGGCTGGCGCAGGCGCTGATCAACAATCCCGATCTGCTGATTCTCGACGAGCCGACGAGCGGTCTGGATCCGCTGGGGCGCATGCAGATCCGCACGATCATTCAGCGGCTGAAGGAGGAAGGGAAGACGGTCTTCTTTTCGTCCCACGAGTTGGGGGAAGTGGAGACGGTCTGCGACCGGGTGGCCATCTTGAACCGGGGGCGCGTGCTGGCGGAAGGGCCGGTGGCGGAACTCACCCGCGGGAAAGAAAACCTGGAGGCGGTCTTTCTGGACGTCATTGGGCGCCGCGAAGGGGGGCCGTCATGATGGGGAAAATTCTGGCGGTGGGTGGCGTGGTGCTGCGCGAAGTGTACCGGCGCAAGGATGTGTATGTGCTCTTCGTGCTGACGGCGCTGCTCACGCTGCTGGCCGGGTCGTCCACGTTCTTTCGCGATCTGAATGTGGTGCGCTTCGTGAAGGAGCTTTCGCTGCTGTTGATCTGGGTGTCGTCGCTGGTGATTGCGGTGACGCTGGCCTCGCGCCACATTCCGATGGAGCGCGAGAGCCGGACGATCTTTCCGTTGCTGGCGAAGCCGATCAGCCGGGCGGAGGTGATGTTGGGGAAGTTCTGGGGCTGCTGGGCCGCCTGTGGGCTGGTGCTGCTGGTCTTCTATGCGTTTTTCACGGTGGTGAGCGGGTCGCGCGAGCATGACTGGCGGCTGGTGCAGCACGCGCAGGCGATGTGCATGCACTGGGCCATGCTGGGCGTGGTGGTGGCCATGACGCTGCTCGGGTCGCTGATTTTTGCGGCGCCATCCTCGACGAACACGATCCTGCTGGTGGTGTGCACGGGGATCCTGATGCTGGGCCGGCACCTGGGCAAGGTGGCGGTGACGCTGCCGGAGCCGCAGCAGACCCTGCTCTATGCCCTGTACTTCGCCATTCCGCACCTGGAGTTTTACGACATGCGCGATCTGGTGATCCACGATTGGCCGCCGGCGCCGTGGTCGGCGGTGGCGCTGGCCTTCGCCTACGCCGGCGCCTATGCGGCCGTGTTTCTCGGCTTGGCCATCGTGCGCTTTCAGCGGAAGTCCCTGACATGACCAGTCGACTGTATGCGCCGGCATTTCTGGCGGTGGCGCTGGCCCTTACCGCGCCCGTGCAGACGTGGTACGCGGGCTGGGAGGGGAACCGGGCCGCCGACGTGAATGCC
Source organism: uncultured Victivallales bacterium (assembly GCA_964635825.1). GTDB lineage: Bacteria > Verrucomicrobiota > Kiritimatiellia > UBA8416 > JAIOPI01 > CAZWQJ01. The sequence continues at coordinate 1,684 of CAZWQJ010000193.1, forward strand.
ATGGCCATGCTGCTGGGCGATGGGCGGCGCATCTTTGCCAACCACTTCTTTGTCAAGGCGGACCAATACTTCCACCGCGGCTACTATCCCACGGTGTTTGACAACCGCGAGGCCTACGCGACCCCGCACATCGCCGAAGATTCCGGCGCGCGCGAAGGCGCCAACCAGGGCGATGAGCATGCATTCATGGGTCCGCCGAGCGATTGGATCCAACGCTTTGGGCGTTCTTTCATTCCCTCCGAACATCTCCATCTGGACGCCGGCACGCCGGAGCAGGATGGGCACGAGGAGCACGCGGATGACGAGCATGCGCACAGCGCGAGCTGCGAGCACGGCCACGACGACGCGGAGGGCGGGGCCGCGGCGTCGGGGTCCGGCGGCGGGGTGGGGGAGATGCTGCCGTGGTTGCAGCTGTCCGTGGCGATGGATCCGCAGCGGGTGGACAGTTATCTGGTATCGGCCTACTGGCTGAGCGAGGAGATGGGCAAACCCGCCGAGGCGGAGCGGGTGCTGCGCGAGGGGTTGAGCGAAAACCCGGACAGCTACGAGCTTCTGTTTGAGTTGGGCCGGCTCCAATTGGATGAGTACCACAAACCGGAGCAGGCCCATACCATTTGGTCGGTGGCTCTGCGCAAGTGGCAGAAATCGCAGGCGGGCCTGGCTGAGCCCGATCTGTTGTTTCAGGGGCGAATTCTGTCGTACCTTGCGCTGGCCGAGGAGCGGACGGGGGACATTCCGGCGGCCATCGAGCACTTGACCGAGGCCGAGGTGGTGACCGGGAACCGCGGGCTGTACCGGGAGCGGCGGGACCGGTTGAAGGGCGGGCTGGTGGAGTAGGGGCGATCGGGCGAGGGGCGGCCTGGTGCGGGGCGGCGGGCGTTGCGGCTCACCCGGAGGGTTCGCCCTACCGGAGGGGGAGCGGGTGCTGCTGCTTACGGGGTGATCCGGACGCGGCGGCCGTCGAGCGTGATGCGGCCCTCGGCGAAGAGTTGCAGGGCCTCCGGGTAGGCGAGATGCTCCTGCTCCTGGATGCGGGCGTGCAGGGTTTCGGGCGTGTCGTCTTCCTGCACCGCCACACACTTTTGCACGAGGATGGGGCCGGTATCGGTTCCGGCATCCACGAGATGGACGGTGCAGCCGGCGACCTTGGCGCCGTAGTCGAGCGCTTGTTTCCAACTGGCGGTTCCCGGAAAGGCCGGCAGCAAGGCGGGGTGGATGTTGAGGATGCGGCCGGGATAGGCATCGAGCAGGCCGCGCTTGACGATGCGCATGAAGCCGGCGAGGGCGATCACCTCGGCCTCGTGGCGCCGCAGGACGGCCAGATATTCCGCTTCAGCCGCGCCTTCGAGCTTCGTGCGGTGCGGCGCCCCGCTGCGGTAGTAGGCGGGGATGCCCTGGCGGCGCGCGCGCTCCAGGATGAACGCATTTTCCACATCGGCGATGACGCATACGATCTGCGCGGCCAGCGCCCCGCGGTCGATGGCGTCGATGATCGATTGGCAGTTGGATCCGCGGCCCGAGCCGAGGACGGCGATCCGCAGGGGTGAGGAAGGCGACGTCATGCGGGTGACCCTAGCAAAGGCCGGCGGCCGTCGCAAGGTGCGGGGGGGGGGCGGATCTTCGCCTAAGAGCCTATTCCCCGTTCGTGACATATGGCGCAGTTGCGTCCGATCTTTGTCGGGACCCTTGTCGAGCTTTGTCGACAAAGTTAGCGACAAAGCTCGCGACAAAGCTTGGTCTGCGGGCGAGAGCGTGCTTGTTGCGAGGATTCGGGGGGTGTCCATGTAGCGTTGCATGTGAGGGTGAAACCGCGTAGAGAATGGGGGATGCACATGCAGACCACCGTTTTCTCAGTGGGGCTTCCGGCAGAATGGCGGAAACAGGCCGATGCGGCGTGGGGGGCCCTGGCGGCAGCGCGAACCGGCGACGGGCCGATGGATCTTGGGCCGCTGGTGGCCGTGTTCGACGTCCTGCGCGTGAAGCACGGGCTCTCGTTTTTGTTCGATCCGGCGCGGCCCGGGGACGGGCTCGGGATGGAGGTCATCACGGGCGATGGATCCCCATTGGCCTATCTACAGGCGTCGATGCTCACGCGCGTGTTGCTGGGAATTGTGGATCCGGCCGCGCAGTGCGAGTGGGCGGCGCACCGGATCTTCGAGGGCGAGCCGCGGCATGTGATCATGCAGCGCGCCGGGGGCGGGCAGGACGGCAAGGATGCGTTCGCGCGCTGGACGTGGGAAGGCCGCCCTCCCAAGACTTGGGACCCGAACGTGCGCGTTGAGAACCGTCGTGTCCGGGTCATGTTCCACACGCTGCAGACGGGCGAGGCGGAAGCTGTCTTCCGTCACGTCGATACCTACACCCCCCATCGCTACACCAGCGAACGCAAACGCTATCGGTCCGGGGTGATGACGGGCTGACTCGCCGCTGGTGTGTAGGCGCTCAACGGGGTGTACGGAATGCGGATTCACCACGGAGGCACGGAGCGGCTACTCTCCGCCACCGGAATCGTCGTCGCCCCCGCCTGAGTCGTCGCCCCCGCCGGAGTCGTCGCCCCCGCCGGAGTCGTCGCCGGCGTCCTCGCCTTCGCCTGAATCCTCTTCCCCGCCGCCGTCGTCAGTCTCTTCCGCGCCCATCGCGTCTTCGCCGGCGGCTTCGTCTTCACCGTCGTCGGCAGACATCTCCTCGTCCGCAGCCTCGGCGTCATCGTCGGCGTCATCCTCGCCGGCAGACGCATCCACGTCGTCACTTGGGTCGTCAGCCTCGTCGGTGGTCATGTCCTCGCTGTCGGCATCGGCATCGCCCGCATCGGCATCGACCTCGTCGGTGATGTCCGGTTCGGTGTCGTCGTGGTCGGCGTCGTCCGCGTTCACACCGCTGGAAGAATCCTCCGCGTCGTCGTCATCGAGGTGGGTATCCTCCCCGGGGTGTTCCGACTCCCATTCCTCGATCACGCTTTCGGTGGTAAAGGATACCATGGATTCCCAGCTCTCCGACTCGGCGAAGTCGACGTACTGCAGGTAATCGGCGGAGGCGTCCTCGTCGTACGCGACGGTGGTTTCCTCCCACCAGGTCCATGTTACGGGTGCGTATTCATCGATCGTATAGGTGTTGATGATGAAGTCGACCCCGCGCCCGCCGTCGGTCACCGGCTCGTCATCCTCGAACCAGGTGTCTTCGGGGGGCTCGACCGGGGTTTCCGGAATGAAGACCCAGGAGTCGCCGCCGTTGAACTTGGGGTTCAGCAGGTAGTTATAGGGCATGTAGCAGTAGCCCTTGTCGCCCCACTTGTCGCCCCAGGAGTTGCGGACAATGAACACTTTTTCTTTGTCGCTGTACCCCACGGCGGTCATGGCATGGCCGGCATGTTCCGAGCGGCTGAGGTCCTGTGGGCTGGGCATGGGGACCACCCCGCCATTCTGGTTGCATTGGTCGAACGAATCGAACAGCAGGCACCCGAAGACGATCGGCAGGCCGGATGCGAGTGCCTGCTTCCAGGCCGTCAGTTCCAGCGGCACCTGCTGCATCTCCTTGACCTTCGCCTTGCCACCCTCGGTGTAGGCCGTCCGGTGGGGTTTCTCGAGCAGAAGCGGCTTTTCAAACGGCCAGACCTTCTCGGGGCAGGCCCCGAATTCCTTGAGGCCCTCCATGGCCAACTGGATGACGCTGCCACTGTCCTTGCTCTGGTCGCCGGAACGCCAGCGGGCGTTGTAGTAGATGAAGAGCCGGCTGACGTCGTAGTCCGCCTTGGTTGTGCGCTTGATCCAATACTCATAGGATCCCGCCAGGGCATTGGCGACGCAGGAACTGGTCTCGCCCTGATCTTCGACCGTTGTCATATGGCTGCGAAGGTCAACCTTGCGCGGCAGGGGGGCCGCCTGAATCTTGGGCGAAGCCTTAAATGTCTTCGAGCCCGGGGCCGCCTTCATGGGCGTATACCCCTTCGTGCTGTGCTTCTGGCCGGCCTTGTCCACGGAGGTCACGACGTCGGTGGGCGCGGCCACGCTGACGTTGGGAACCACCCACCCGTTCAGCGTGCCGACCAGTGAGACTAAAACAGCGCGGCAAACGATGGTTCGTATCATAATCGGATGACCCTCATGTTCATGGGGCACGCTACACGCACCCACGTGCAGACCTACCGCGGCCCCCCCGTCCGTTGCGCCAAATTCTGACGGTTCGAGCGCCGTGACGTCAAGCGCGTACGGCTTTTCTGTGGAGCGGACAATTGGCATCGGCAGCGATGGAGTCCCACGCCTGGCCGACCCCGGATGAACTCAGTTTCGAGTTGCTTCGACAGGCCCGTGCCGCCTTGGGTATCCTTTACATCGCCGACGACTTCCGCTCGGCTCAGGAAAGTGAGTTCACATGAAGACGATCTGGGGATGCCTTGCACTGGCGATCGCTATCACATGCGGGGCCGGTTCGGCCTGGGCGGATGGTGCCGAGATCAACCGGCGGCTCGGGCGCGGCATCAACATGGGCAACATGCTGGAGGCGCCCGCGGAGGGCGAATGGGGCGTCACGCTCGACGAGCGTGAGTTTGCGCGGATTGCGGGCAAGGGGTTCGACTCGGTGCGCATCCCGATTCGGTGGTCGGCGCGCGGTCGTCTCGGTGGTTCCCCGCCCTACGCGATCGACCCGGCGTTTCTTCAGCGAGTGGAGAAGGCGGTCACGGCCGCGCTGGACGCCAAGCTGGCGGTCGTCATCAACTTTCATCATTACGACGAGTTGATTGCCGATCCGGACGGCCAGCATGACCGGTTTCTGGCGGCGTGGAGGCAAGTCAGCGCGCACTTTCAGTCGTATCCCGACGCGCTGGTGTTTGAAGTGCTGAACGAGCCCAACGGTAAATTGACGGCCTCCAGATGGAATGTTCTTCTGGGTGAGGCGCTGGCGGTGATCCGCGTGACCAACCCGAGCCGGGCCGTGGTCATCGGTACGGCCGAGTGGGGTGGGGTGGGGGCGCTGACGTCGCTCGCGCTGCCTGCGAACGATCCGAATCTCATTCTGACGGTTCACTACTACAGCCCATTTCGATTTACGCACCAAGGGGCCTCCTGGGCCGGCGCGCAGGCGCAGGAGTCGCTCGGCACCACGTGGGACGGCACCTATGCCGAGAAGCTGGCGGTGCGCACGGACCTTCAGGCGGTGAAAGACTATGCCGAGGCGGCCGGCATCCCGGTGTATATCGGCGAGTTCGGTGCCTACTCCACGGCGGACATGGCGTCGCGGGCGCGCTGGACGGCTTACTGCGCGCGCCTGTTCGAGGATCTGGGCTTCAGCTGGTCCTACTGGGAGTATAGCTCCGGGTTCGGCGCCTTTGATCCGGAGGCGAAGGCGTGGCGGCCGCCGTTGGTGGAGGCTTTGTTGTCCGACGAGCGGTCGGTGCTCAAGCTCGGCCAGCCGCCGCCGTCTCTCGATGCGCGCACGAACATCGTACTGAATGGCGACTTCGACGGCGGTATGCAGGCGTGGACATTCGGCGCCTGGCAGGGCAAGGCCACAGGCGCTGTCGAGGCGGGCGTATTCACGGTGCGTATTGAGGCCCCTTCGACCGAGTCCTGGCACATCCAGTTGCTTCAGGATGGGCTGAGGTATCAGGACTCGACGGCCTATGAGGTCACGTGTGAAGCCTGGGCCGATCAGGAGCGGACGATCGTGATCAGCGCCCAGAACAGCAAGGACTACACGTCCTTCGGCTCCATGACGGCGCGACTTGTGACGGAACCGCAGCCACTCCGATTTCGCTTCGTGAAGGTGGGTGATGAACCCCAGGGCCGGCTCAGCTTCAGTTTTGGTGCGGAAAAGACATCCGTCCATCTGCGCAAGATCCGGGTTGTCCCGGTGCCGTTCGATCGTTAAGGACGTTTCCGGTCGAACGTGGCGGACGCGCGCGGCACGTGGGGGTGCTGCGGCGATATCCGATGAACTCTGGAGTGAGTGGGGCTATGGGTTCGGCAATCCTCCTGCTGGAAACCGGCCGACACGGAGGTCGGCCCTCCAGGGATGATGTTCGTAATGCGTTTCCCGATGGAGGGACCGGCTCCGTCCGGTCCGTCTGGACGGTTTCAAGGGGGTATTATGAGCGCGGATTCAAATCCGATTTTGTTGCGCAGCGAGCGGTTGGTGGTGGAGATTGCCCGGCCGGGGACGGCCTATGCGGGGACGCGGTTTGATTGGACGGGATTTGTGACGCAGGTGACGCTGGATGGGCGCCACCGCTACTGCGTGCCGGAGGATTTTGGGAAATGGAAAAGCACGGGCGGGATCGGGCTGTGTAACGAGTTCGGCATCGACGCGCCGATCGGATACGCCGAGGCCAGCCCTGGCGAGTGCTATCCCAAGCTGGGCATCGGCCTGCTGCGGCGGCCGGAATCGACGACGTACCGCTTCGGCACGCCGCACGAAATCGTGCAGCACTTTCCGATGGCGATGACGGTGCGGGACGCTGGCGTGCGCTTTGAAGTCGAGCCGGTGGATTGCCGCGGCTATGCGGCGCGGCTGGTCAAGACTCTCACCGTACGCGGCGCGGAATTGGAAATCGCGTATCAGTTGGAGAACACGGGCAGCCGGCCGCTGAACACCAACGAGTACAATCACAACTTCGTCGGATTCAACGGGCAGAGCATCGGGCCGGACTACGAGCTGGCGTTTCCGAGACCGGTGACCGTGGTTGGTGCGCCTGAGACGGCGGCGATTCTCGATCCGCGGGCCGACCGATTGGGCTGGCGGGCGGTTCCCGCCGAGCCCTTCCATTGCCAGTTGCCCGGGGCGGAGGCATCGACCCAACCCCAGTGGGAGCTGTGCCATCGACCCAGTGGCGCGGCGATGAACGAAACCGTCTCGTTCGCTCCGAGCCGCGTGGCCCTCTGGGGCACCGACCATACCGCCTGCGTCGAAGTCTTCATCGATATCAACCTGGCCCCCGGCGCGTCGATGG
>CAZWQJ010000194.1:0-8546 GCA_964635825.1 uncultured Victivallales bacterium
GCCGCAACCGCTCCTCACCACCGATAACACGCGTCGCGCGGGTCGAAGTTCGGGCTGTAGGCCGGATCGCGTCGCACGCGCTCTCCCCAGGTGCGCTGGAGGTAGGCACCCTCGGCGGAGGGTTGACGCAACAGCAGCGCTGGCTCCGGGCCGCACCAGGTGAATTCCGCAAATGGCGTCCACACCGTCTTGGCGCCCGCGCGCTTCAGGCGCAGGCAGTAATCGATGTCGGCATGCCGCTGCGCCAATTCCGCCGTGTTAAAACCGCCTAACGCCCGAAACGACTCCGCGCGCGTCAGCAGGCAGTCATCGCTGACCGCCGAAAGCTCCTGCAGCCCGCGCGCGCGTCCACAATAGCCGAACTCCCCCCCTGGCAGCCCCCGAAACGCGTAGTCCCCAATCCCCGGCCCCACCCCCAGGATGATGCCGGCATTCAGGATATGCCCGCCTTCAGAAAAAATCTTACCGCCGACCGCGCCGACATCCTCCGGCACCAACTGCGACACCAGTTCCGACAACCACCAAGGCGCGCGCGGCCGCAGGTGGCTCGACAGGAAGAGCAGGTGGCGACCGCCCGCCGCAGCCCCCACCCGGTTGCGCGCCACCGCCGGTGAATCCGCCCCGCGCTCCATGAACGTGATGCGCATGCCCGGCAGCTCCAGCACGCGCGGCGTAAAACCGGGGCCTACCAGGCATAGCTCGCAGGCCCCATACGTGGTCTCCCGCGCCAGCGCACGCGCCCAAGCTTCCGCGACCACCACATCATCGGCCAACGCCACGATCGTCACCGGATGCGCCACCGGATCGAACCGGTACGACGCCCGATGCAGCACGAACAGGAACGAGTCGCCCACCTCGGCATCCAGGCCGCGCCGCGCCAGGTGCTCCGCGATGGCCTTCTTCGCCGCGGTGAACGCGTAGCGCTTGGCCCCCAGATCCCCCGCCGTGGATCCGCGCACCGCGCGCCAGTGGTAGAGCACCTCCGGCACATGCACAATGTGCCCCTCCCCCGCCGCCTCGATAAATCGCAGCACGAAATCGTAGTCCTGGCTGCCCTCGTAGCCCTTGCGAAACCCGCCGATCCGATCCACCACCGCCTTGCGGTAGACACCGAGATGATTCACCAGGTTGTAGGTCAGGAACAGCGCATGATTCCATTCCGGCTTGAAGATCGGCTCGAAGCGGCGCCCGTCCTCCGTCATCTTGTCCTCGTCCGTGTAGATGAGGTCCGCATCCGGATGCGCGTTCAGCGTCTGCACCACCCGCTCGAGCGCGGCCGGCGCCAGCTCGTCGTCGTGATCCAGCAGCGCCACAAAATCACCCGTCGCCAGCGCCAGCGCGCTGTTGGTCGCCGCCGAGATGTGCCCGCGCTCACCGCGCGCCACCACCCGAATGCGCGCATCTGCCGCGGCGTACTCCCGCGCCACGCGCACCACCATCTCGCCGTCGGACGCATCGTCCGCCAGGCACAACTCCCACCCGTCGTACGTTTGATCGCGCACGGATTCCACCATGCAGCGCAGCAGCCACTCCGGCGTGTTGCACAACGGCACCAGAATCGAAATGCGCGGACGCTGCGTGCACGCCGCCAGCGCCGGTAACCCAGCCACGCGCTCGGCCGGCTCGCGCACGCGCACCCACCGCCGGTAGCGCCGCGCCGCCTCATACGCCTCCGCGCGCCGCTTCAGCCCGCCCGCCAACGCCAGCGCCCGGCTATGGAGCAGTCGCAGAACACCGAGATACCCGCTGCCCGTCATTCGCACTCCAAGGTGGCCCGGCCGCTCCGCGGGCGGGCAATCAAACCAACTCAAGCACTCATCACCCTAGCCAAGTTTGATCCCCCCCGACAGCGTCAGCCGCGGACTGAACCCGGGGTCGCCCTCCGCAAACAATCCACGCCAGGTCGCTCGAAACCGCTCGCGCTCCTGCTCATCCAACCGCGACGCCATCGGATTGCCGCGCGACACATTTTCGTGATGCACCAGCTCGGCGTAAGGCGTCCACAGGATCGCATAGCCGCGCGCGCGCAGCCGGCAGCACAGATCCAGATCGTTGTAGGCCACCTGGAACCCGGGGTCAAACCCACCCACTTCGACGTACACCTCCCGACGCATCAGCAGGCAGGCCGCCGTCACCGCCGCGTAGCGCTGCACGCTCGCCAACCGCTGCTCGTAACCGTGCGAGCGCCCACTCTCACGATGAAAGATATGCCCGGCCGGATAAACTTCCCCAAAATCGTGAATGACGCCGGCGTGCTGCACGCACCCATCGCCATACAACAGCTTCGCGCCCACCGCCCCCACTTCGGGCCGCTGCGCAAACTGCAGCATCTCGTCCAACCACTCCGGCGACCGCACCTCCGTGTCGTTGTTCAACAACAGCACGTACGGCGCCTCCGTCCGCTCCACCGCAAAATTGTTGATCGCCGAATAGTTGAACGGCGCATCGAAGTCCAGGATGCGCACCCCCGGCTGTTCCCGCAGCCGCGCCAGATACTCAAGCGTCCCCGCTTCGCCGCTCTGATTGTTCACCAGCACCAGCTCGATGTTCGGGTAGGCCGTGAAGCGGCGTATGCTCTCCACACACCGTTCCAGGTACTCGCGCTTGTCGCGAAACGGGATGATCACCGCAACCTTGGGCGTCCCCCGCACCGCATCCACCAGGCGATAACCGCCCGCCCGCGAGCGCGCCACACGACTCCCGGCTCGCCGCGCCGACAGCGCCTCGTAAACGGCGCGCGGCGCGCGGCCGGCACGATAGGGCCCGTGCGCCAAAACCCAGGGAATATGCGCAACCTGCCGCCAGAGCTCAAGGTGCGCCAGCAGCGTCGCGTAGACCCCATCCTTGTTCATCGACGCCAGCATGCCCGCCGGATCCTCCAGTGCGTCTCGGCGCAGCACCACCGTGTCGCCCACATAGTCCCACTCCTGAAAATATTCCGGCGACCAATCCGGCTTCAGGCGCGGCCGCAGCACCTGCCCGCACAGAATACTGTCGCTGTCCGTATACATCAGATCCGCCGCCGCCGTGCGCGCGTAGCCCGCATCGACCCACTGCCGGAAGCGACCATCCAGCAGCGTGCGGTGCCCCGTGACGACAAGATCGTGGCACTGCCCGAGCAGCGCCGCCAGAGCGCCCCCCTCCAACGCGGTCTCGCACCACCTCTGATCCGCGCCGCGCCGCCACACCCCCACACACCCACCTCCGCGCGGGTGCAGGATCGCCAGACACGCCGCCCCGCCTTCCGGCAACCGCGACAGCGCGCGCCGCGCCGCCGCTCCCGACCGGCAGTCGTAAAGATAGTAGGCATGCGCCAGGGCGGGCGCATCGCCGGCCGGCGACGGTGGACGCTGCCAGCGGTAGTTCGTGGCAATCGTCACATCCGCGTGCGGCGGGCGCGTCAGGCCCAGCACGCGCCCCGCCACCAGCATCGCCATGCGCACGGGACCGAAGACGCAGGCGGAGCGCGCGTGCGCGGCCAGCAGGATGGCCACCTTCTCGCCATGCACCTTTACCCAGCACCGCGCCCGCCAGGGCAACCCGGGCAACCCCAGCGCCTGCACCGCCTCCCACCACCAGCCGCTGCTCAGGCACGGCAGCCGCCGACGCACCCCGAAGTACGTATCGTGCAGCGCATAGCGCACGTAGTGGCGGGCCACCCGGCGCGAAGGATGCACCAGCAACTCAAGGCACGCATCGATGGCGTATGCCCGCATCGCCGCCGCCCCCAGCACCGGGCGCAGCGCTCGAAACAACGGCCCCAGCGTCGTCACCACGTCCAGCAGAACCGCCTGCATCGGCGCAATCCGGTGCTCGTATTGCCACTGCTCTCCATCGCACCAGCGCGACTGCGGCTCCACCGTCCCGTCGGTGTTGCGGGCATAGTTCACGATCGTGCCGTGCGGCGCCGACGGAATCATCTCGAGCGGAATGCGGCTCACCACCCGCGCCTCACGCTCGTCCCGCCAGGTCCCACGATAGAAAAACGCGTCTTTGAAGACGTCCGCGCGGCGGTGCGTGGCCCCCTTGCTCTGGTCCCAGATCGCATCGTAGCCAAAGAAGTACCCGAAGCAGGGGCGCCCCACCCCCTGCTCACGCAGCAGGTCGCTCATGAACACCAGCATGCTCCCCGACCAGCCAACATCGGCCATCAACACCCGCTCCTCGTCCAGCATCCCTGTCTGCTTCAGGTAGTCGAGAAACACGCGCAGATAACGCGCTCGCGCCGCCCGGTAGATCGCCCCCATGCGCGGATCCAGCAGCGCCACACTCAGACGCGCCCGGTCTTCCAGATTCTTCGGATCCAGATTCTCGTCGAGCCCAACCCCGTGATCGCCCAGCACCGGCTCCGCTTCGCTCATCGGAATCTTGAGGTGGTCGAGCAGATGGCGAGGACGCACCCGCGCGATAAAATGCGAGGGGTAGGTATCAAGGATGGATTCAACGCTGTCGACGTTGAGCGCGGGCAGGGACAGGATGAACGTGGACGTGCGGCTGGCACATAGATAGACGGACTTCACCTCTCCGTCGCTGAGCCGGTCGAAGATCTGCTTGAACAGGTGCCCTTCGCGCGCCAGAAAATAGACCGCCTTCACGCCCAGCGCGCGCGCGCGCCACAGCAACGTCTCCAGAAAGAGGTGCAGCGACGGCGCCAGCGCCATCGCCACATCGACGGCACAGGGCGGGCTCTCGGCGTGGCGCGCACGCATGCACACATCCAGCGCCGGCACCAGCCGCTCCATACCCGGCGCCGGTGGCGGGTCCACAGGCAACAACCGCTCGAGGTCCGCGCGGCGTACGCGATCCGCCGGCACATCCAGCAGCAGCGACGTTATCCCGCGGGCCCGCGGCACCTCGTAATCGCTCAGCGGATTGTCCCCCACATGCAGCAGGTCACCCGGCTTCAGCCCCAAATCCTTCAGTACGTGATCGAAGAGCCGCCCGCTGTCCTTGCGCAGCCGCGGCCCCGAGGAAACGTACACCGCCCGCACGAGATCGAGGATGCCGGTGTCGCGCAACAGCAGGCGAATCTCGGAGTCACCCAGGTAGTTGTCCGAGATCAGGACCACCGCGTGGCCGTCACCATGCAGGCGGCGAATCAACTCCACCACCGGCTGGTGCACCGTCAGGCACGCGCGCTCCAGCTCCAACTCATAGCGGCCAACCTCTTCCGCCGCCGCCTCGTCCACGCCCAGCCGCGCCAGCAACACCCGAATCGAGTCCGCGTAGCGATACTCCGGATCGAGCCCCGCCGCCTGGGATTCCCGCTTGAGCTCGTCCTCCACCTCGCGGCGCAGGCGGTACACCCCCGCCGCATCGGGCCCCGCCCCCGCCGGCAGCACACGCTCCCGAATAAGGGCGGCCACCAGAAACTTTACATATTCGGGCGACAGCAACCGCGCAATCAGCGTGTCGAAAATGTCGAAACTGTACACGCGGGGCACGGGCTGGGTCACCAGCACGCGCGCCAACTCGGAAGCGGACGTCACGTGCACGCGGCCTCCTCCTTCAGCACAAACCCGGCCGCAAAGCCGTGCGTGTCGTACCCCAGGCACTCGCACACCCAGCCCGTCTCCGCGAGAAATTCCTTGAAGGCGCGAAGCTCGTGTTGCTCAAAGGCCGGGTAGTTGAGCAGTTCGTCGAACAGCAACACCGAACCCACGCCCAGGCGGTCGCGCACCCCCTGAAGCACCGTGCGCGCAGACGAGTAGAGATCGCTGTCGATGTGCACAAAGGAGACGCGCCCCGGATGATCCTGCAGGAATACCGGCAGCGACGCATCAAACCAACCGGCATGCAGGCGCACATTGGCCGGGACCTCCGGCAACAATCCCCCGCGATCAAACGCCCCTTTGCGCCCCGTCTCGTTCCAATCTTCCGGCAGTCCCCGGAACGAATCGAATCCGTGAACGTCCACCCCGTGCGGCCGGACTTCGTCCGCAATCAGGCGGATGGTACGCCCATCGTAAACCCCGAACTCAAGGAACAGCCCCGGCGGCCCCGCATTCAGCGCGCGCTGCACGCACGCACTCATCAGGGTTTCGGCGGCCCGGCACGACGGCGCATCCGGATACTGCTCAAAGAGGTAACGCGCACTCTTGTCCGTGGCGATCTCATAGAGGCGCTTCTGGATGTCGCCCGGAAGATAGGCCAGATCCATGCGGGGTCGCTGGTGCGCCAGAAGCCACACCGCATCGCGGGTGACCACGTCTCCCCCCATCAGGGTGGTCACCACGTCCCGCACCGCAGCCTGCCGGCGGGCCGGATCCTGACCGACCTCCATCAGCGCCTGCCGGAGGGCCCACACGACATATCGCGCCACCCGCTTGGCAACCCTGTCTTTCAGCGAAACTAGAAATCGTCTCATAACGGTTCGATCAACCCTCGACGCGAGCCGGTCCCAACCGGGCCCCGAGTGGCGCACCGACCGCCACAGCGTTACCCCATCCGCACGCCAGAATCAACTTCGCATCGCACCGAATCCACGACGACGGAACAACATGCGGGCTAGACACAACCCCCCGCGGGCGATAATGTTTTCCGATTCCGGGGCCACGGCATCAGCCGATCCTCGCTTACAGAATCGACTCCATGAAGCTGCTGCATGCCATCTACGAACGCCGCGCCGCCTTCAAGCAACTCCTGCTGAAGAGCTTCCGCATTCGCTATCGCAATATGGCCCTCGGCGTCCTCTGGTCCGTCATCAGCCCGCTCGTCATGCTCGGCGTGCTCGCGTTTGTCTTCACCTACGTCTACCCGTCCCCCGACCCGCGCACCCATTTCCCGCTCTTCCTGCTCATCGGCCTGGTGCACTACAACGCCTTCAGCCGCATCATCCCCTCCGCAACCTCCTGCATCCTCGAACACAGCAGCATCCTGAAAAAGGTCGCCTTCCCCCGCATCATCATCCCCCTGGCCGTCATCGTCGCCCAGTTGCTCGACGTCGTCATCCTGATGGGCCTGCTCCTCATCTTCACTCTGATCTTCGGCGTGCCCTTGACCTGGTATGCCCTCTGGGTCCCCTTCGCCATCCTGATCGAGGTCATCTTCGCCACCGGCGCCGGCCTCATGTGCGCCGCCCTCAATGTCTACTACCGCGACATGCTCTACATCGTCGAATCCTGGCTGACCGTCTTCTTCTGGGTCACCCCCGTCTTCTACTCCCTCGAAACCATCCATGCCCGCCTGCCACGCGTCCTCTACGACCTCTACCTCCTCAACCCCCTCGCCGGCTGCATCGAAGCCTCGCGCGCCGGATTGCTCCACCAGGCCATGCCCGACCGCGATGCCACCATCGCCGCCGTCGTCGTCGCCTTCGTGGTCTTGGGCATCGGCATCGCCGTCTTCGAACGGCTGCAACGACGATTTGCCGATCTCACCTGACGGGAGTGCCTACACGTGATCGAACTGGAAGCCGCCAGCAAACAGTACAGCCTGCGCCGCGATAAGGCCTTCCTCCTGCGCGACCTCATGATGCGCGCCGTCGGCCGCCGCCCCGGCACCGACGAGTTCTGGGCCCTGCGCAATGTCAGCCTCAAGGTCAACCGCGGCGATTCCATGGCCATCATCGGCCGCAACGGCGCCGGCAAGTCCACCCTCCTCGGCATGGTCGCCGGCACCATCTACCCCACCGAGGGCCGCGTCCGCACCAGCGGCCGCATCAGCGCCCTCCTCGAACTCGGCGTCGGCTTCCACCCCGACCTCACCGGCCGCGAAAATGTCTTCCTCAATGCCGCCCTCCTCGGCATGTCCGAAGCCGAAATCCGCAAACGCTTCGATGCCATCGTCGACTTCTCCGAAATCGAAGCCTTCATCGACACCCCCATCGGCAAATACTCCTCCGGCATGCTCATGCGGCTCGGGTTCTCCGTCGCCGTCCACGTCGACCCCGAAGTCATGATCATCGACGAGATCTTCGCCGTCGGCGATCAGAGCTTCCAGACCAAGTGCAAACAGCGCATGGAGGAACTGCGCGCCGCCGGCACCACTTTCCTCGTCGTCTCCCACTCGCTCGACAGCGTCAAGTGGTTCTGCAACCGCGCCATCTGGCTCGACCGCGGCCTGCTGATGGCCGAAGGCTCGGTCGCCGACGTGGCCGGGGCCTACCAGCGCGCGCTCGGACTCGGCTGGTCCGCCGGCGCCCGCGACCTCAGCGCCAATTGGCGCATCCTCGATTGGTTCGGACGCTACACGGAACTCGGCTCCGCCACCCCGAACTGGATCTGGCACCAGGAACTCGGCTACATGATGATCGCGCCGGACTCCCGCCCCGACAACATCTGGATCTGGACCCGCGACAAGGGCTGGCTCTGGACGCGCGACACCTGGTTCCCCTTCTTGTACCGCAAGGACGACGACACCAGCTATGGGTACCGCCGCGGCACCACCAAGCCGTGCATCGTCCAGAACCTGAAGACCCAGCAATGGGAAGAATGGTAATGGGCCGCGCCCGTCGCGCCGGCACCGGCCACTCGCGAACAAGGGGGACCTGAGGTGCGTGCGGCGTGGACACAGTCCGTGGCGCAGATCGGCGCCGTCCCCCGCCT
>CAZWQJ010000195.1:0-8464 GCA_964635825.1 uncultured Victivallales bacterium
AGCGGCGCGGCCTCGCCGAAGTCGGTCTTGATGACCTTGGCCCCGAGCCGGAACAGCCTGCGGAACGCGGCCTGGTGGACCTTCACGGCTTTCGGGTTCGTGTAGTCCACGATGCCGACGACACCGCCCTTCTCGCGGAATCCAGCCACGAAGCAGATGTCGCTCTCATACAGCCTGCCGTCCGCACGCTTGACGAAACCATCCACGGCCTTCAGGTCTTCGAACAATCGGGAGCCGGACGGGATGTACGGCAACTGCCACAGCGAGACCTTGATGCCCAGCCGCCGCAGCTCGTCGAAGTAGGCCTTGGGATCGGGGAACCGCTCCGGGTCGAACTCGAGGTCGCAGTACCAGTCCTGTTTGAACCAGTGCGTGTCGAGGTGGATCACGTCGCACGGGATCTCGTGCTCGCGCATCTTGCGCGCAATCTCCAAGGTCTCCTCGGCGCTCTTGTAGGAGATCTTGCTCTGCCAGTAACCGAAGGTCCACTTCGGCGGCAGCACACCCTTGCCGGTGAGCGCCGTGTACTGTTGCAAGACCTCGGGGATCGAGCCCAGGAAAACCGTGTAGTCGAGGAAGTCGTCCTCCGCCGCCACCTGGATGTCGGCCGCGCTGAGGCTGCCGACCCAGCAGGTCATGCGACTGGAGTGGTTGAAGAACACGCCGTAACCGGCCGTGCTGACGAAGAACGGGATGTTCTTGTAGCTGCGCGGGGTCGTCACCCCCACCGCGTCGACCATGTCGAGGTCCACGGTCTGGCCGACCTTGTTCAGGCGCAGGAAGCGCTCGCCGAATCCGTACACCGCCTCCTGCGGGCGCAGGTCGAAGCACTCGACCGCGACTGGCGCGCCGTCCACGCGGCTGCGGCAGACACCGGTGTTGTAGGCGTCCCAGTTGGTGAAGTAATCCTTCTCCGGCCCGCCGATGCCCGCCACCTGCCGGCCCGCCGCGTCGCGCACCTCGATGCGCAGCGGATCGAGGCACACGCTCAAGGTCATGGCGCGCGTCTTCAGTTCCACCGCTGGCGCCTCCGCGTCAACCCGCGCCTTGAGGTTGATCCGGCAGCCGCCGGGCGGCTCGGGCCAGGCCACGACCATCGGCGTGGTGTTCTCCGGGATCTGCTGGCCCTCCGCGTAGCGCACGCGGAAGGCGGTGGCCGAAACAAGCTCGATCTGCAACGTTCCCGTCACCGTTTCACCCACCGGCGCCAGCTTGCGCTGGTTGACCATCTCCGAGTCGGCCGACGAAACCGCCTTCTTCGACGCCTGCACCGCCGTCGTCTTGAGCACGACGAAGCGCGCGCCGTGTTTCACCACCTCAGCCGACTTCACCGTCGCCCGGAATACGTCCTTCGTTTCCAATCGTCTCGTGTTCATCGTTATGCCAGCTTGCATCCTACGGCTGTCGCTCACTCACTCGAATTCCCGCATACTTTCACACGGGGCTCCTAACGGAACAATAGATATTACCCATTCATTGGCAACTGTAGGGTAGTATAGTATCGTTATCTATCAATGCGACGTATAAGGAGTTGACTGTATGAGAGGCGTTAGGGTGGCGGCGGACCGGTGGAACTTCGAGTTGGCGGGCACTGGGGAGTGCATCACGCCTATTGGCGGAAACATGGTGGATGATCGCCATCCGTTCCATAGCGGCACCCCCTTCCAGGCGTTCGATGCCACCGAACTGGACCGGCGCCTCGGCGTGATGACAGGCATCGGGCTCAACTGCCTGCGTCAGGCGATCGGCGTCAACGAGGTCTTCGATCCAGCCACCGGATTGAAGGCGGCGGGACTGCGGAACTGGGACACCTTCATCGGCCTGTGCGAGAAGCACGGCATCTACCTGATGCCGGTGGGCGGCTATGTTGGCGGCAACGACTGGTTTGACGTGGAACGGCTGGCCGACAGCGGCCGCGCGCTGGACGAGGCGTGCGCCTTCTGGGAGGCCTTCTCCGGCCACTATGCCGGCCATCCCGCCATCTGGGCCTGGGACTTGCGCAACGAACTCCTTTACTGGAACCGGCCGCATGACACGGCGCCGGACACGCCGGACGCACGGCGGGTCGAGGCCATGCTCAAGGACCAGTGGCCGCAGTGGCTGGAGACGCGCTACGGAACCGTTGCCGCAATGAATCGCACGTACGGGACCCGTTACGCGACCTTCGCCGATGCGCCCGGTTCCGTGGACTTCGTCGAGAAGCCCTTCGATCCCTGCGCCTTCGACTTCCGCAATTACCTCAACCATCGCGGCTATGCCTGGTGCAAGCAGCAATGCGACGTCATTCGGGCGGCGGCGCCCGGCCACATGATCGTGTCGGGGAACAACGCCTGGCTCTCACCGGACCAGAATCTGTTTCTCGCCAACGGCTTTCACAACCGCGCCCTGCACGACTTGTTCGACTTCGTCACCTTTCATCCCTACCCCGCCTGGCAGTGCGTGCCGGACGGCAGGGGCGACCCGCTGGATGGCGGCGAACCGTTGCGGTTCTGGCTGAGCGCCTGCATCGGCAATGCGCGCATGGATCACTACGGCAAGCCCGTGGTGGTGCAGGAATTCGGCTGGTACGGGGGAGGCACCTCGCGGTTCCTCAACGATCTCCCCTACCGCACCGAGTCCGCGCACGCGGACTACACGCGCACGCTCATCGCCACCTTGACGCCGCACGTGAATGGCTTCGTTAACTGGCCGACTTTCGATATGCCGGCCGCCAACGACATCTCGAACCACGGCGGCATTTTCGCGCACGACGGCCAGCCCAAGGCGCTGACGGCGGTGTACGCGGAACTCGCGCGCGACACGGCGCACACCTCCAAGCGCCGCGCCCGCGCCACGACGACGCTGACCTACTCGCTGCTGGGACTCTACACGTGCCGCGCCTACCAGGACCGGATGTGGGACGAGGTGCACGCGGCCGTGCAGTCGGGCGCGGTGCCGGACTTTGTGTTTGTGTGATCGAATGGCCAACAACATCCATTATTGGCGGATGCATCTGATCCGCAGATACCTTGCCGCCGCAACAAATGAGGACACGCGCACATGAACTACCGATACATGCATCCTCGCGACGAGCTGGTGGTCACGATGGAGCGGATCTACCGCTACAAGATGACCACCACGTCGGGAGGGAATCTCTCGATCCTCGATGAAGACGGCGATATCTGGATCACGCCGGCGCGGGTTGACAAGGGGGCGCTGAACCCGGCCGACATCGTCTGCGTGCGGTCCGATGGCGGCGTGATCGGGCGGCACCCGCCGTCGTCCGAGTTCCCCTTCCACCGGGCCATCTACCAGGCCCGCCCCGGGATTCGCGCGGTGGTGCACGCGCACCCCATGGCGCTGGTGGCGTTCAGCATCGCCCACAAGGTTCCGGAGACGCGCGTGATTCCGCAGGCGTGGCAGATCGAGGGGAACGTGGGCTTCGCGCCGTACGGGGTGCCCGGCAGCGGGGACCTGGGGCTCAAGATCGCGGCGAAGTTCAGCGAAGGATACGACAGCGTCATTCTGGAGAACCACGGCGTCTGCTGCGGCGGGGCTGACCTGCAAACGGCGTTCCAGAAGTTCGAAACGCTCGAGTTCACGGCCAAGAGCATCATCAAGGCCCGGCAGCTTGGCGAGATCCGCTCCCTCACGGACGTACAACTGCAGCTGCAAACCAAGTCGGCCGGTGGGCTGCGCACGTTCGAGCGGGACGAAATACCGACGCGCGAGAAGGAGCTGCGGCGGGAGCTGTGCGACTTCATCGAGCGCGGCTACCGGCAACGCCTGCTGACCAGCACCGCAGGAACCTTCTCAGCCCGCGTGGACAAGGACAGCTTCCTGATCACGCCCTATCCCTTCGACCGGTACGACGTGGACCCCGGAGACCTGGTACTGGTGCGCGGCCAGAAGGCGGAATCCGGGAGGGCGCCGAGCCGCGCGGCGCTCAGCCACCGCGCCCTCTACCAGGCGCACCCGCAGATTGCCGCCGTCGTCAACGCGCACCCGATCAACGCGACGGCGTTCAGCATCTGCGGGATGACCGTGAATACGCACACCATTCCGGAGAGCTATGTGTTCATCCGGGACGTGTCGCTGCTGCCGTTCGAGACCACCTACAACAACCTCAAACTGCTGGCGGACACCGTGACCCCGCGCAGCCCGGCCGCCGTGCTGGCCAACAACGGCGTCATCGTGGCGGGGAAGAGCATCCTGGCTGCATTCGATCAGCTTGAAGTGCTCGAGTACACGGCCGAGGCCCTGCTCGACAGCCGCCCCATCGGCGGCACCCAGCCGATGTCGCCCGCGGTCATCGCGGAACTGCGCAACGCGTTCCAGCTCGAATAGCCGCGATGGCAGGTCGATGTCAGGCCGATCGTGGCCGTCACTTGCTCCGCCGCCCCCCGCCCGTGTGCACGGGCACGACCGGTCCGACCGGAACCTGCTCCTCGACCCCCTGCCGTGATACGCCGACGTCCCCCACCCAGCCCTCGCCCTCCCCGTCCAGAACCACCTCGATCCAGGCGAGCAGATCCTTGGTCTTCCGGTCCACCCGCAAGACCGGCGTCTGCACGCGCACCCAGTCACCGCTTGTCCCCGACACCGGTTCAGACGCGAGCGGCTCCAGCCACTCGAGGCGCCGCTGCGGCCGCCAATGAAAACGATGCGGTTTGATGCGCAGGAACATTCCCTTGCCGCGCAGCGCTTGCGTCTTGACCAGGGCGGTCAACCGGAACTCATGGCCGGCCGGGACTTCCACGGGCGGTTGCGCCTGCCAGACGGTTTCCACGGCCCGGTCGTTGACGATGTGCAAAGCGCCGGCGCCGCCGGGGCCGCCTGTGCGATCCCACTGTTTGACCGGCGGTTCGGGCCGGAAGTTGCAGGCCTCTTCGGCGTCGTCAATCGCCGTCGCCCGGGAAAAATCGTTACGGCCAAGCATCAGCCGCGGCCAATCATGCTTCCGGTAGTCGTCGGCCACGACCGGGACGTACTTCTCCTCCCGCAGCAGCGCACCGGCTTCGGCGCGGTCCAGGTAATGGAGGCGGTATTGCCAGCGGATCGTTCTGCCCGCCGCGATCCGGCCCGGCACCGCGCCCATGCAATGCAGGTCATAGTACATGTCGCAGATGCCCCATGACGGCTCCAGGTCGGATTCGTCCAGCACGACGACCGGATTCAGATCTTCCAGGAAGAATCCCCCCGACGTGCCCGCCAGGAAGCGCAGTTGGGCGGTCTTGTCACTGTAGTGCATCGTATGCTGGTGCGGGAACTTCCACGCGATGCCATCCCGGTCGATCAGCGCCGTGAAGGCGAAACGCTTGTGGGGCGCATCGAGCATCCCGCGCCCTGCGCCCGCCGGGTAGACGTTGTTGTACTCGATCGCGCGGATGCCTCCCGGGGAATCCACCTTACAGGCGAGGGACGAGGTGACACGCCACGCATAGCGGCCCGATGCGGGATCGATCCCCAGCACCGCCTCGTGCAGCCCTTCCCAATTCCCGTCCTTCGAACAAGACCTGCCGGTCAGCATCGCCCGCCTGCCGTCGTCCAGCACGTCCGCGTCAACCGAACTCATCTCCTCGGCCAGGTCTGGAAAGTGCAGCACGAACTTGAGGCCGAGCGTGTAGCTGAGATGCGGCTCGCAATACACACTCTTGAGCAGGCGCCCCTTTTCGCTCGGAGAGGCAAGAATCCAATCCACGTGTCCCTGCGGGGAGACCACGGCGACCGTGCGGCCGTTGTGGTTGATCGCCGTGCAACCAAGATTCAAAGATGCCGTTTGGAAACCGGGGTTGCTCATGCCGTCGTGTCCCTCTTGCCGATGGTCGTATGTTGCTGAACACCCTGCCGCGCCCGCAAGACAATACGGGTCGGGTGAAGTTCCGCTTCCTGGGACAGCGGCATCGGGGCGCCGCCCTGCAGCGCGGCCACGTAGCGATCGAAGTCATCCGGCGCCGGCGCGCTCACGTCCAGCGGCCCCCAGTCCCTCTCGACCGTCACCAGGCGGGTCCGCGCGCCGCCTTCCAACGTCTCGACAAAGCCCCGTGTCCCAAACACGCGGAATTCCTCGTAGCCCCAGACGCCGCTCGGACGGACGTTGAGATAATTTGCGATCACGGTGGCCAGCCCCCCGTTGCGCAATCGCATCTGCAGGGACGCCGCCATGCGCAGTCCGCCCCGTCCCGGGTTGCCTGTTCCGGCCTCGATCGCCTCCACGGATTCCACGAACCCGCATGCCGCGTGTTCCACCAGGCGCACGCCGTGCACGCCGACCTGGGCGATCAGTCCGCCGTCGACGTCCTCGTCCTGTGGCCGACCGTCGAAATAGGGATACGATTTCTGGACAAACACCTGCACGACCTCTCCGATACGGCCTTCCTGGACCACCTGCCGCACGGCCAGATAGGGCTGCGCGAACGCCGTGCCGGACATTTCCCGGAAATTCCGGCCGCTCGCCGTCGCGGCCGCCAGGATCGCGTCAAGTTCTTCCTCCCGCAAGGCGCACGGCTTTTCGGCGTACACGTGGCGGCCGGCGCGCAGGCATCGAATCGCTTCCGCCCCCTGGTCGGCGCGCCGGGGCGAACACAGCGACACCAGTTCAACCCGCTCATCGCGCAGCAGTTCGTCCAGCCCCGCACAACGGCGGACCTCGCGATCCCCGCGCAACTCGGGCGGAAGCTCTGCCTCGGGAACGCCCGCAATGGCAACGAGCCGCGCACGAGGGTTCCCCACCAACCGCGCCTGAACCTGGTGCGCATTGACGCCGTACAGCGCCACACCCAGCGGCTTCATCTTCACGTCTCCATGACCTTCTCGCAGCACCCCGAGGTCTCCGCGCGCGCCATGGCGTTGACCACGCGGATGCCCATGACGATCTGCTCCGGGGAAACCTCGCCTTCCAGTTTCTCCCCGCGCACGGCGCGGTGAAAGGACGCCCAGTCATACGCGCCACTGTAGCTGGCAGTCTCCAGGCTGTCCGTTACCGACGCCAGCCCCCGGTCCGCGCGGACCAGGATCAATTTCGTAGGGGCTTCGTGGGGCGACGGCGGCGGATTGCGATAGATTGTGCCGCGCTCGTAGTTGATGGAGGCCGTGTTTCTCCAGAACTGACCGTCACCCACGCAGAGCGATGCGAAAATATTCACCAGCGCGCCGTTGCGAAACTTGATCGCAAGCTGGCCGTTGTCGGCCGTCGGCCGGCCGGTGCGGATACGGGACGAGAATACACTCACGCATTCCGGCTCGCCGAACAGCCGCAGGGCGTCGTTAATCAAGTAGATCCCGATGCGGAAAACCGGGGCAACCGGGCACAGCGCGGGATCGTCGTACCACTTGCCGTCGGCTTGCTCGTTGTATGCCGCCCACGCTTCGAAACGGCCGCCCACGGGCCGGCCGAGATCGTAGCGTTCGCGCCAGGCGAGGATCTGCCGGAGATCGTCCGAAGGAAGCGCGGAAGGCGAATTGAGGTGGATGACGCGGCCGAGTTCCTTCGCCTCGCGCAGCACGGCCAGGGCCGCCCCCGCATCGAGCTCGAACGGCTTGGTGGTCATCACGTCCTTGCCCGCGCGGATGATGCGGCGCAGCAGCTCGGCCCGCCCCGCCGGCCCGGTGTAAAGCCCCACGACATCCACCTCGGGATCGGCCAGCACATCGTCCAGCGTCCGGAACGACCGCACGTTCAGTTCGTCGGCGGTCTTCTGCGCCTTTTCCCCGTCCATGTCGGCGACGGCCACCAGCCGGAAGAGCCCATTCGTCGGCGGTTTCATCAATTCGTTGCGGACGATATGACCGCCAAAGTTCAATCCAACCACGGCGATCCCAAGTTTGTCTCGCCGCGGCGTCCCGCGTCGCTCGTCGTTGGTCATGGTTCGCCTCTTAGTTGAACCTTCACGCTGAAGAGCCCTGTTGTGCCAGCCCGACGAAAGGCGAGGCGGTGCTGAACGCCGTCCATCAGCGGCAGTTCGTCGAGCCGCCAGACACAGCTATCCGGCGCTTCGAGTTCCGCACAGCCGCGGGCGCCGGTTATGACCGCGCGGCGTCCCTCAACGGTAACCGGCAGGCGGGTCTGCCACAAGAACTCGACGCCGTCGCCGGCCGCCAGTTCGTAGTCGTCGGTGATGGTCAGCACGTCCGGGGTTGGCGAATCCCACGTGCGCCGCCAGCGGCGGTAGTAGCTCTCCCAGCCCGGCGTGGCGTCGATGTCGGCGCGGAAGGCGGTCGCATCACCGGTGCCGACGGGCTTCACATCGTGCGGCAGCGGACAGGCGGGGCGCGGGCGTTCCGCCATGCCGTACGGCACGAGCATGTTGTGTCGCTCGCATTTCTGCACGATTTGCGACAGGGGATGGCTGTAGTCGCAGGAGCCGGGATCGAGCGCAAACGTCTCGCCGGCGAACTCCAACACGAAACTGCCCTTGTCCTCGTGCGTGTGGCCCGCGCCGGCGTGGTTGCCCTGGATGAAGAGCTTGACCCAGTCGTTGCCCAG
>CAZWQJ010000196.1:0-8308 GCA_964635825.1 uncultured Victivallales bacterium
CCGGCGATGCACCCTTGGACGCACTCCGATTGCGCCTCACTCCATTTCTGCGCTACAATGCTACGATGAAGGGGAGGGGGCACATCGTCTGGGTCGCATGGATCCTGTCCGCAGGCCTCGACTCCGCGCAGGCCGCCCATCCGCCCGTCACCACCGCCTTCGACGACTGGCCCGCCTCCACCACCTGGACCACGTACGCGCATTCCAACGGCTGGAGCATGGTGGATGCGCAGATTCGCAACGCGCGCGGCTGGACCACCCCCAACTCCGTCCCCCAGGCCGCGTGGCTGCAGGGCGGCAACCCGTCTTCCCGCATCCAGTCCCCGCCCCTCACCAACGGCATCGAGTCGCTCTCCTTCTGGATCCGCCAGTTTTCCCCTGCGGGCGGAACCGGGGTGGTCGCCGTCCTTCGGCAGAACCCCACCAACGGCTGGGACACCCTCACCACCCTGACCGTCACCAATGCGGCCTGGGAACGGCACGAAACGCTCGTGGGCACCGCGCGCCCCACCGCCATCCGCCTGGCCCAACTGACCTCGCAACCCTCCTCGCTCAGCCTCGGGCTGGACGATGTGGCGATCCTCGTGGACCCGGCGCCGCAAACCGCGGACCCCTGGAACACCGCCCGCCGCGAGTTCGGCCCCTGTTCCCGCCGCACGCCCCTGACCATCTCCGAGATCATGTACAATCCCGCCCGACGCGCCGACGGCCTGAATCTGGAGTTCGTCGAACTCTACAACTCGGAACCGGTCCCGCTGGACCTGACCGGCTACCGCCTCGCCGGCGACGTCGACTACGCATTTCCCAGCAATACGACCCTGGCGGCCCGCGGCTATCTCGTCGTCGCCGCCGCCCCCGCCGCCATGCAGACCGTCTATGGCCTCGCCACCGTCCTCGGCCCGTGGTCCACCAACTCCCTGCCCAACGATGGCGGCGTCGTGCGCCTGCGCAATGAACAGGACGCCATCCTGCTCGAAGTCGAATACGGCGAGGACGCGCCGTGGCCGGTCGCCGCCGATGGTGCCGGTCATGCCCTGATCCTGCAGCGCCCCGACTATGGCGAACGGGATCCGCGCGCCTGGACCGCCGGCCGCTTCCCCGGCGGATCACCAGGCGCCGCCGACCCCGACTACCGCGACCCGCGCGAGGGCATCGTCATCAACGAGTTCCGCAGCCACACGGACTGGCCCGTCCAGGATTTCATCGAACTCTACAACACCGCCGATCACGGCATCGACCTCTCGCGCTGCACCCTGAGCGACGATCCCGACACCAACCGCATGATCCTCGCCGACGGCATCATCCTGCCACCCGGCGGATTCCTGTCCCTCGACGAAGAGGCTCTCGGCTTTCGCCTCAGCAGCGGCGGCGACAAGATCATCCTGCGCGCTCCCCGCGGCGGACGCGTGCTCGACGCCCTGCGCTTCGGTGCCCTCCCCAACGGCGCCACGTCCGGCCGCACCCCCGACGGCGGCCCCGCGATCCAGCCGCTCCAGGCCCCCACCCCGGGCACCACCAACGCACCCGCCGCCGTTCCCGCCGTCGTCATCCACGAACTGATGGTCGCGCCCATCTCCGGCCTGGTCGACGACGAGTACCTCGAACTTCACAACCCGGGAACGCAGGCCGTGACCCTCGCCGATTGGCGCCTCGACGATGGCGTGGAGTTCACCTTCCCGGCCGGTGCCTCCATCCCCGCCGGCGCCTTCGTCGTCGTCGCCCGCAACCTCACCAATCTGCTCGCCCGCTATCCACACCTGACCACCGCCACGGCCTTTGGCGGGTACCGCGGCCAGCTCTCCGACCGCGGCGAACGCGTCGCCCTCCTGCGCCCCGAAGACCCCGCGCGCCCCTACGAGGATTTCGTGACGGTCGATGAGGTGCTCTACGCCGACGGGTGGGCCGACTGGACCGACGGCGGCGGCAGCAGCCTGGAACTCATCGATCCGCGCAGCGACAACACCCTCGGCATGAACTGGGCCGCCAGTGACGAAACCGCAAAGGCGCCCTGGACCACCGTCGAAGTCACCGGCGTCCTCCGCCATGGCAACGGCGGTGCCGGCGAGCTGCAGATCGTGGGCCTGCAGGCGGGCGAGTATCTCTTCGACAACATCGAGGCCTTCACACCCGCCGGCGCCAACCGCATCCCCAACCCCACGTTCGCGGCCGGCACCGGCGGGTGGGAAATGCGCGGCAACCATGTGCGCTCCGGCTGGGAGAGCGGCGGCGGCTTCGCCAACGATGGCTGCCTGCGTCTGCGCGCCAGCGGCCGCGGCGACGTCTCCGGCAACTCGCAGAGCTTCGTCTGGTACAACCAGGTGGCCACCGAACTCAGCACGCCGTTGACCTCCGGCAACACCGTCACCATCCGCGCCAAGGCACGCTGGTTGCGCGGCTGGCCCTTCGCCACCCTCAGCGTGTCCGGCGACTGGATGGAGGCCGTCGTGCCCTTCACCCTGCCCGCGCAGCTCGGTACCCCCGGCCTGCCCAACAGCGCCGCCCGCCCCAACGCCGGCCCGGCCATCGCCGACGTACAGCATGCACCCCTGCTCCCCACCGCGCTCGAACCCGTCACCGTGCGCGGCCGCCTCGCCGACCCCGATGGCATCGCATCGGCCTGGCTCGCCTGGCGCCTCGACCCCACCGGCTCCGTCGTCAACACCACCCTGCACGACGACGGCCTCGCGGGCGATGCCACCCCCGGCGATGGACTCTACGCCGCCACCATTCCGGGACAAGCAACCGGGGCCTTGTTAGCGTTCACCATCCACGCCACCGATGGCCATCCCGCCCCCGCATCCACGCGCTACCCCGCCATCGCCGGCCGCGAATGCCTCGTGCGCGCCGGCGAGAGCACCGCCACCGGCGTGTTCGGCGGCTACCGCCTGTGGCTGACCGCCAGCAACTTGAACGCCTGGGCGGCCCGTGATCAGCACGACAACGAACCCGTCCCCGCCACCTTTGTCTATGACGGTGCCCGCGCCGTCTACGAGGCCACCGGGCGCTACCGCGGCGGCTGGCGGCATTACACCGCCCCCAACGGCCCCGCCATGTGCAGCTACGCCGTCGCCGTGACCAAGAACGACCGCGTGCTCGGCGATAACGAACTGAAGCTGGACATGACCGGCCAGGAGAGCAGCGACACCACCCGCCAGGTCGAGCGCTTCTCCATGTGGTTCGCCCGCCGCCTCGGCATGCCCCACCATTACCTCCGCCTCGTCAACGTCTGGGTCAATGGCACCAAACGCCAACCCCTTCACGACTACCAAACCCCCGCCCTCGATTTCGTCCGCAGCTGGTTCCCGGACGACCCGGACCCCCTGGTCTTCAAACACATCAACGAGGAGGCCATGGACGTCTTTCTCGCCGCCGACGGCAGCAAGGCCCAGTGGCGCTATCGCGACCGCTGGCGCAAACGCCGGACCGATGTGCCCTCCGATGACTTCAGCCGCCTCTACAGCCTGGTGGACGCCTTCGCGCTCACCGACCCCGTGCGCTACCAATCCCGCACCACCGCCCTCGCGAACATGACCAACTGGATGTCCTACTTCGCCATCAACCACGCCCTCGGCAACCGCGACTCCTGGGGCTACGACTGGCACCACAACTCCAGCGCCTACATCCCCGAAAACGCCCCCGCCCGCCTCTTCCTGCTCGACATGGATTACGCGTTCGAGTTGCCGGCCACCGACAACCTCTTCCGCAACGATGAAGCCACCGCGCAGCGCATCTACGACCACGCTCCCTTCCGTCGCCTCTACTGGCGCGTGCTGCTCGAAGCCGCCCATGGCCCCATGCTGCCCGCCGCCTATAATTCCGTTCTCGATCCGTTCGATCAGGCCATGCAGTCGAACGCCGTCACCCACGCCCCTACCACCGCGCTGAAGACCTGGCTCGATAGCCGCCGCACCTACATCCTCGCGCAGGCGACGTCGGCCGGATTGAACGTCCCCTTCGCCATCACCAGCAACGGCGGTGCCGATTTCTCCACCACCGCGGCGCTCGTCGCCCTCGCCGGATCGGCGCCGGTCGAGGTCGCCTCCCTCCGCATCAACGGCGCCATCTTCCCCGCCGCATTCTCCGGCCTCACCACCTGGGCCGCATCCATCCCGCTCCAACTGGGCCCCAACCCGCTCGCCATCGACGCGCTCGACCGCTTCGGGCGCGTCGTCGGCAGCGACAGCATCACCATCACCACCTCGGCCACCTGGCCGGATCCTGCCGGCCGCGTGGTCATCAACGAACTCATGATCCATGCCCCCGAGGAGCACGCCGATTACGTCGAACTCTACAACCGCTCCGCCTCCGACACCGTCGACCTTTCCGGCTGGCGCCTGAACGGTATCGACTTCACCTTTCCGCCTGGCTCCATCATCGCCCCCGGCGCCTATCGCGTCATCGCCGACAACCTCACGGCCTACGCCAGGGTCTACACAAATGTGGAGTGCGTGCTCGGCACCTACGACGGCGAACTCAACAACGCCGGCGAGCGCGTGGCCCTGCAGCGACCCGTTGGCACCAGCACCTGGAGCACCGTCGAAGCCGTGACCTATGACGACACCGCCCCCTGGCCCGTTGCCGCGGACGGTCAGGGCCCGTCGCTTCAACGCATCGATGCGGCTCAGGATGGCGCGCGCGCCGGCAACTGGGCCTGCGCCATCTCTCCCGCCGCCGTCCGCACCCCGGGCGCCGCCAACAGCGTGGCCGCCGGCCTGCCGGAGTTCCCGGCCCTGTGGATCACCGAGCTCATGGCGTCCAACCTCACCAGCACCGTCGACAACGCCGGCGACCACGACCCGTGGCTCGAACTCTACAACGCCGGCACCCAGGCCATCGACCTCAGCGATTGCTTCCTCAGCAACGATGCCGCCGACCTTCGCCGCTCCGCGCTTCCGGCCGGCACCGCCATCGCCGCCTCCGAACGCATGCTGGTCTGGCTGGACGGGGAAACCAATGAGACCAGCGTCACCGGCAACCACACCGCCTTCGCCATCCACAGTGTCAGCGGAACCGTCTACCTCGCGCGCGGCCTCGGCCACCAGCCCGTCCTGCTCGACTACCTCCACTACGGCCCACTGGCCCCGGACAGCTCCTGCGGGCGCTACCCCGATGACGTCTGGACCGACGCCGTCACCGTGTTCCATTACCCAACCCCGGGCCTCGCCAACTCCGCCATCGCCCGCCCCGCCCGCATCACCATCAACGAGTGGCTCGCCGACAACGCCCACATCCTCCCCGACCCCGCCGACTCCCGCTTCCAGGATTGGATCGAACTCCACAACGCCGACCCCGAGCGCGTCCACCTGGGCGGCTATGCCCTCAGCGATCGCCCCGCCACCAGCAACCGGTTCGTCATCCCCGGCGGCATCTGGATCGATGCCGGCGGATTCCTGCTCATCTGGGCCGATGGGGAACCCGGACAGAATGCGCCCGGCCGCGACCTCCACACGGATTTCTCCCTGAACAAGTCCGGCGAGACCATCGCCCTCTTCGCCACCGATGGGTCCCTGCGCGACAGCATCACCTTCGGCCCGCAGCAGGAAGACGTCAGCGAGGGGCGCTGGCCCGATGGCCACGGGGAGCCGCGCCTCCTCTGGCATCCCACCCCCGGCCAATCCAACCAGGTCTATGTCATCGCCACCATGGAGCGCGGCCCCCCCGGCGGCGTCACCCTCTCCAGCCCCGCCAGGCCCGGCCACGTCTATGCCCTGACGCGCGCGCACGACCTGCTCGCCGCCGCATGGCAACTCACGGGCATCGTGACCGCCTCCAGCGCCACCGTGACCATCAGCGACACCAACGCCATCCCCGGCGGCACCCGCTACTACCGACTCATCGAACTCGAGTAGCGCCCACCTCAACCACCGCGCGCACTCGCTCTCGACATCCCCCCGGTGGCGCTGGCCCGAATATTGCCCAGCGCGGCGCAGCCGAAACCGAAGAGGATTGGAACAGAAGGCCGCAAAGGAAGCGAAGGGGGTTGCGGCCGGCCGCAAGACCTCTGGCTTTGTTGCCTTTGTTGCCTTCTGTTCAAAATCCTCTCAGGAAAACAAGAAGTTGCGTGACCGTAGTACGAGCCCCTCGTGCCATATTCGCCCGCAGGGCCGAAGCAGAGGCGCTTCGGGGCCGCCCCGAACCGACGAAACGTCTGGTTCGGCCTGCCAGTCAACGCCTACCCTCAGCGTTGGCTGGCAGGCGCATGTTGCGGCAGCGTGCGGCAGCGTGATTGCGCTGGTGCAACATGCGCGCTAAACTGCATCGATGAAAGCGTCCCGTTGGGTTTTGCTCCTGGCCATCCTGGCCGCCGGCGTGGTAGTCGCCCGGCAGTACACGACCACGTGGTGGTCGTCGCAGGGCACCCTCGTCCGCGGCCCCAGCTTCGAGGGCATCATCATGGACACGCCCCGCTTCCAGGACATCACCCGCCCGGAAACCTGGACCGTCGGCCGCACCACCATCTATACGATGGAAAGCGATCTCGATGGCTATGTCGCGCGCATGACCAATCGCTTCCGCCGTATCGCGCCGGACCTTCCCCTGTACTACCGCCAGTACTACCCGTGGCAAACCCGCGACGTGCGCATGATCACCACCGAGTTCTATCACCCGTCCCTGATCTCGCGATACGAATGGCTCCACCGCACACCCGGCGGCGTCGGCGCCTCCGGCACTTACTGGCGCGTCGATTACGACGTCCGCGCCCACGCCTTCGACAACTTCCGCATGCGCGCCGGCGATTGACCGACTCCCCTCGCAGGGCGCATCGGCCATTCGGTGCTGCTCACTTCTGGGTAGGGCGAACCCTCCGGGTGAGCCGTTCTTCGCATCGAGGTACCCACGCGCCGATGCGCTCCCTCGCGCACGCCCCCACGATTCCCTTTTGACCGGCGCGGCACCCTGCCGCTACTATGCCCAACACGCAGCGGCACCGGGGCAACCGCGGAATACGGAGGACGGGCGATGACACCCAGCGATCGACGCTACACGAAGACGCACGAGTGGGTGAAAATCGAGGGGGCCACCGCCCTCATCGGCATCACCGACTACGCCCAGCGCGCGCTCGGAGACATCACCTTCATCGAAGCGCCCAAGGTCGGCGCCACCCTGACCCCCGGCAAGGAGTATGGACTTCGCTAACCTCGGCTGAAACGCCCGTGGTCGTTCTGCAGGTGGCCCGGCCGCTCCGCGGGCGGGCGCACGCCAATGGACGCCCCGCGTACGAGGAGCCCGTGACGGTCCGGCAAGACGATACGCCCGATGCAGATATTCAATGTCATCTTCGTCCCCGGCTGCGTGCGCGAACTCAGACTGTTTGTGTTCAGCCTGCTGGAGCAATGCCCGCGCGTTCGCTTTCGCCTCGTCAGCAACAATTGCCGCCCCGATGAACAGCGCATGCTCCAGCGCCTCTGCAGCAACCACGCCCGGCTCGAGTTCCTCGCCCTGCCCGTCACCGAAACCGCCAGCCACGCGACCGCCGTGCGCCACCTCCATGAACGCGAACGCGGCGACGTCTTTGCCTTCATGGATTCCGACATCGGCGTGACCGGCGATTTCACCGCCCGCCTCCTGCCCCTGCTCGCGGAGAACCAGGCCGTATTCAGCGGCGCCTCCTCCTGGGTGCTGCCGGAAGAGAACATCGCCCCCCGCGAGTGGCCCCACCTTGACGGACGCCACGCCTTCGCCCACACCGGCCTCTGCTGCGGCGTCACCTACATCGCCTGCTACAACAACCGCGCCTTGAAACAATTCCTCAATCGCGTGGGCCCTGAAGCGGGGGGCCGGCTTTGGGAAAAGGCCCATTGGGCGCAACTCCCCTCGGACATGCAAGCCCTCTTCGCCCAACACGACCTGCGCAAGGACTTTTACGATTCCTGCAAGTGCCTCAACCTGGCCCTGCAACTGCAAGGCGGTGGCCGCGTTCGCTATGAGCCCACGCCCGAGGTCCTGCACGTCGGTGGGTTATCCCTGCACAGCCTCGGCTGGCGCCCCCCGGAACCCTCACTCCCCGTCCACCGCGAACGCGCCCGCGTCATCGACTATGTCAGCGCCGTCTTCGCGTCCCTCTTCGATCACCAACCGTTCCCCACACTGCCAGAGTTTCAGACCCCGCACGTGAGGGATCAGGTCGCCGCCTTGGCCACGCAGTTGCAGTCGCTCCATGCCCGCCACGCCGCCGAACTGGACGACGCCGCCCCCGCCCCCTCCCTCGCCCGCCGCCTGCAGGTTCGCGGCGCTCGCTGGCTGCAACAACGGTAGCCCGCATGTTGCCCAGCGCGGCCTCTGAAGGCCGCAACCAAACTGGATTTGC
>CAZWQJ010000197.1:0-8304 GCA_964635825.1 uncultured Victivallales bacterium
GCGCGCGCCGCCGCCGCAGCTTCAGCAGAAAGACGTCCGCCAGGGATTCGCGCCCGCGGCCGGGCAGGCGCATCAGGTAGTCGTCCTTCAGCCGCGCGATAAAGAAGGGATCCTGCCCGGGGCGATTCAGGCGGGTGTGCCGGATAGGGCCCCAGAAGTTGGTCCGGTAGCCAGCCTCGCGGCTGAGCGCCACGGACAACGCGCCGCCATGGCTCCAGGGGTAGGCCACGTGTACGATGTCTTTGCCGAGCTTTGCCTGCAGCATCTCGCGGGCCCTGGCCAGGCCCTCCAGGATGGCCGCTCGCTGTTCCGCAGGCGTCTCGATGCGGCCGTCGCCGTGCCGGTTCCGCGCCGCATCAAAAACCGCGCGCAACTCGCGGCGCCACTCCGGGCGGGAAAAGAAGTCCGCGCCGCCGTGGGCAAGAACATGAGCGCTGCAGGCGCCGCGCACGGCTTCGGAGTCGACGTATTTCGGGAGGTCCCCCATGCGGGGAGCCATCCTGTAGATCGGGGCTCCCAATTCGACCAGGCGCCGGTCTTGCGCGCCGTCGCGCACCACGGGATTGTCGACGCCCAGCCCGTCCACAAACACCCCGGGGCGCACGAAGTCCACCCGTTGCGACTCCACGAACATCCGCTCGTGACGCCAGGTGTGCGACTGGCAATCGACGTGGCCGCTCGACTGCAGTTCCTTCACTTCCGGCCAGGAGAGCCACTCTTTGCCGCTGGACGCCGGGGCGGGCGTGTCGCGCATGGCCGCGGGGACGAGGAAGACGACGGCCTTGAAGCCGTAACGGCGGAGCAGGGGGAACGCCACGCGGTAGAGGCTGCGCTCGCCGTCGTCAAACGTCAGCATGACGCTGGCCGGAGGTGGTACAAAGGTGCCGGCGAGAAACGCGGCCATCTCGTCGGCGTCGAGTGTGTGGTAGCGGTTCTCGGCAAGGAAGCGCATCTGCTGCTCGAAGCGCTCCGGCTCCACGCCGTGAAAGATGAAGGCGGGCACGGCGCGAGCGTCCAGCGGCGCCGGCTGCCGCGCGGTCACGAAGGCAGGATACGTTCGCGTGGCCAGCCAGCGCGCTTCCATGGCGAGCGACTGCAATCGTGTGTCTTGCATGTGGGTGAAATTGTGCGATCAAACTACTCTTCTCTTTGTAGTCGAATGGGGCCGCAATTCCAAGCGTCGTCAGGACCGGGGAAGATGGACTTCCTGCGTAGAAACCGCCACGACCACGGGGATTGCGCCTTGAAAATTCGCCGCCGCTTGCCAATATGGGCGGCCACGTGTCGAGGGAATGCAGTGGCGGTGGCGAATCGCGTTGCTGCCCGGTGGCAGCAGCGCCAAATACTATGAAGAATGGATCCGGTGGCGGACCTGAGCGTGCCGGTTGGTGGTGCGGTGCGCGGCAGGGGGGAGCGAGGGCCTGGGCTCCCAGTGTGGCGACGCTCCTGCTGGGCCTGCTGCTGGCCGCGAGCATGCACGCCACCGGCAAGTGGATCCGCCCCGGTTGGGGAATTCACTATACGTGGATCCTTGTGCCGGGTCTTTTAGCGTGGATGTGGGCGCGCTCGCTGTCCGCGCCGCGCGTGCCGCTGCGGCGCCTGGCGCCGCTCCTGGTGGCGTTGGGTGTGTGCCTGCTCTATCTCGTCTCCAGCACCATTCTGCACCGCTGGTTCTACTTCAACGCGTGGATGCCGAATCCGCAGAATCTCTGGGCGTCGGGGCTGCTGGTGTTCGCGCTGGGCACGGCGGTGCTGGTCCCGGTGTATGCGTGGAACCCGCGCGGAGTGGGGCTGATCCCGCTGCTGGTGTTGCTGGGCGCGGAAGGGCTCAGCGCGGCCTTGATCTGGCACCACACCGGCGGCCAGGCGCTCTACCGTACGGACCATCCCTCGTTCATGCTGCGCCTCTGGGAGTTTACCCGCGGATTCCCGCAACTGGTTCACTATTTGCCCTTCTGGAATGGCGGCGTGGTGGATTCGGCCAACGTCACGTCCGGCACGGCGGCGCCCGCCCTGGCGATGTGGCCCCTGCTGCGCACATTCCCCGTGCACGCGGTCTACACGCTGACGTGGATCCTGCTTTTTCTGGTGATCGTTCCGTGGGTGGGCGTGGCGTCCGTGCGCGCGATGGGCGGCAGCCGGACCGCTGCGTGGGTCGCCGGCACGCTGGCGCTCGGCATCAGCCAGCAGTTCTATCTGTGGGCCCTGCACTTCGGCACGATCGGCGCCGCGTTTACCGCCGCCATGACCATGCCGGTGTGCGCCCTTGGCTATCGCGTGGTGCACCAGCGGCGTCGCGGGTGGGGCGTCGCCCTGGCGCTGGTGGTTTCCGGCTTTCTGCTGCTGCAATGGTTGCCCTTGGGGCTGGTGGGGGCCGGGTTGGGGCTTTCGATGCTCGCCGCGTATCGGCGCTGGACGTGGAAGACCTGGCGGTTCCTGCTGCTGTGTGCGGCCGGCGTGCTCGTGCTGGATATGCCCTGGCTGCACGTGATCCTCGGGCAGGCGCGTGAGACCGTCGCGTTTGTCGCCTCGACCGAGCCGCCGGCGGCGGATGTGTCCGTTTCGCTGGCCGAGCGTGTTGCCGCCGGTGTCGCCCTCCTGCATCGGGCGAGCGTGACGCTGCGCGGCCAGGCGATGGAGGCCCATCCGCTGCTGCTCTTCTTTGGCGGTGTGGCCTTGGTGGCAGGGGCCGACCGCCGCCTGCGTGCGTGGTTCCTGCCGGTTCTGGCGGTGCTTGCGCTGGTGGCGGCATTCGGACGCGAGTGGTTGCCGCACTCGCAATTATCGCGCATGGTGATCCCGCTGGCATTCGCGTCTGTGCCGCCGGCCTCCATCCTGCTGGGGCGGTTGCTGCGTGCACAGGATCGCCGTCTGGCGCTGGCGCGGGCGGCGGTCATCGGCTTGCTCGCGATGGGCGGGCTGAATGTCGCCCAAATCGCCCACAACCGCGGTCCCGCCCCTTATGTCGCGCTGGACGATGATGTGGAGGATCTCGTGGCCTGGCTGCATACACACACCCCGTCGGATGGCCGAATTCTGTTTGCGGGCAAGTGCGTGCACCGCTATGGGGGCGGTAACGTGGCCTACCTGCCGCTGCTGGCGGAGCGCGAAATGATGGCAGTCGACTTCTACGGATTCCCACCGGAACAGGTCCTCTACGAATATCCGCCGCGCGCGTTCCGGCGAACCCCGGAACTCATGCAGGCCTTTTTCGATGCCTATAATGTGACGCACCTGGTGACCTACCACGAGATGTGGAAGCGGCAACTGCGCGATCAGCCGGATCGCTACACGGAATGCGCAAACCTGGACGAGGTCACCATCTTCGAGCGCACGCGCGCGAACGCCGGACTCTTCCACCTGAACGCGGGCCATGTGCGCGCCGGGCTGAACCGGTTGGAGGTGGAGGTGAGTGACCCCGGGTCGCTGGCGGTGATTGCCTATAACTGGGTGGAGGGGCTGCGCGCGCCGCCGCCGGTGGAATTGTATCCCCACACGGTCATGGAGGGCCTCGTGCTGATCGGCATCCGCCCGAATGGCCAGCGGTCGATCTCCATCGCTTACCGCGAGGGCCGGGGGCCCAAGCCATGAAGTCTGCGGCGCATCCGGCTGGTGCCCCCCGCCGCTCGACACTGCACGTGGCGCTGTTGGCGCTGTGCCTGCTGGTGGGCGTCGGGCTGCGCATCGAGGGGGCCTGGTGGACGCGCTTCATCACGGATCCGGATTCCGGCGTGGTGGCGATCATGGTGAAGCACATGGCCGAGGGGCGAGGCTGGCCGGTGTTCTTCTATGGCCAGCACTACATGGGGAGCCTCGAACCCATCGTCAGTGCGCTGCTTTGCCGCCTCTTCGGTGTCAGCGCCTTCTGGATCAGCATGGGCACCGCGCTCATCGGGATGTTGACGCTGCCCATCCTCTACCGCTGGGGACGCGATGCCGGCGGGCGCGTCTGTGGCTTGACCGCGCTCGCGCTGTGCGTGGTCGGGCCCGCGCCGTATTTCGTCTTTCAGTTCAATCCCCGCGGGGGATACATGGTGGCGCTCGTGGCCTCCATGCTGCTGCTCTGGCGCAGCGCCCGGCTGGCCGAGCGCCTCTGGCAGCGCGAGCGGGTGGGGCCGGCTGCGTTCCTGGCCCTCGGGCTCATCGCCGGTATCGGCTGGTGGACGAGCGCCATCGTGACGGCCGCGCTGCTGACGGCGGCCGCGCTGGTGATGTTCGGGGCGCGCGGCCGGCCGCCGCTGACGGGACTTGGCGCCGGCACGGCCGGGTTCCTCGCGGGCAGCCTGCCCTTCTGGATCTACAACGCGGCCAACGGGTGGCCCAGCCTCTCCATGATCCTGCACGCGGGCGGCATTCCCTGGCGCCGCGGTCTCGGCTATCTATGGCTGCGCTATTTACGGCTCATGCAGAGCGCGGGGCAGGAGACGGTTGAGCCCATGCTGCTGGCACTGCCGCTGCTCCTGGCTGGGGGGGGGCTGCTGGTTCACGCCGTGGCGCTGCTGCGGCGCCGTGCGCGGCTGAACATGCACGTCCTCGGCATCCTGCTGTTCCTGGGGCTGTCGGCGGCGCTCTTTGTGCGCTCGTCGTTCGCGGCGATGAACACCGCGCGCTACCTGATTCCGTGGGTGCCGGCCTTTGCGGTCTTGATCGGCGTGGCCACCGCAGCCCTCCATGCGCGGTGGGGCCGCCTGGTGGCCGCGCTGCCCGTGCTGGTGCTGCTGGCGTTTCAGGGCGCTGAGTGGCGCGCCATGCGGACCGAGTCGGCGCGCATCCCGGTCCTCGAACAGGCGGCGCGAGACCTGGATACCCAGTTGCACGACAGCGCGGTGGAGGCGTGCTACACCCATTTCTCCAGCTACTCGTACAACTTCCACCTGCAGGAGCGCGTGCCATTCACGACGCTGCGCGGGGATCGCTATCTCCCCTATGCGCGTGCGGCCGAACTCGCCGAGCGGATTGCGTTCCTGGATGGCCAGGGCGGCGTCTCCGAATTCATGAAGGCGGGCGGTGGCTCCTACGAGGTCGCACGGGCTGGCACGGAACAAGTGGAATTCGGATTTCAGCCCCCGCCCGGCGGTCGCGCACCCATCGCCACCGCGGAGCTGGCCTCGGTCACCGATGACCAGGGGCGCGATGCGCTGGCCGCGTTGACGGATCGGGATGCCGACACCGAATGGTTTGCCGCCCTCGACGGCGACGCGGAACGGGCCCTCACGGTGAATTTCACGGCCCCTCGCGCGGTGCGAGCGGTCCGGCTGTGGTGTCGCGAGGCGCGCCGCATGCCGCGCACGTTTGCCGTCGAGGTTCGCACGGCCGGTAGCGAAGAGTGGCGGACGGTCGTGGGGCCGCGGCTGGTTACCGGCTTCTTCTGGTCCGGCCCGCGGCTCTATAGCGAAGGCGTCGGTCAGCGGTTCGAGGTATTTCTGCCGGGTGAAGAAATCGTGGCGTTGCGGATTCTGGGGAACTCGCGTGGCCAGCGCAATCCCAAGGCCTGGGTGATCGGGGAACTGCAGGTGTTTGCCGCCGCTCCCGATGGGCCCTCCCCGATCGACCACCTCGATGCGCTGTGCGCATGGCTGGAGGCGCATGGCACCCGCCGGCTCTATAGCGACCGCTGGGTGGCCAACCGCGTTTCCCAGGCGCTCGCCGGTCGCGTCGCGGTCCTGCAGGAACCGCTGGCCTTTCCCGATTCGCCGCTGCGCGAGGACGAGGGCATGACCGTTTCTCCGGGGACGGTGCTGGCCGTGCTGGAGGAAGAAGCTGCGGCCACGGCGGCGGTACTCACGCGCGCCGGCATTGGGTTCACGCAGGAGGCGCTTGGCCCGTGGCGCCTGTTCACCATCGCGCGCGGCCCGCTCACGGTGGCCGGCGCTGGTGTGCGAATGCCGCTGCTCTGGGCGGGATTCTCCTGCATGGCCGGCTTTCGTGACGCGTATGCCGGCGACTTGCTGGCGTGGGCGGGGCGCCAGCGCGCTCTCGGGCGCCCGGCTGCGGAGGTGCGCCCGTACGTCGAGACCATCGCGCAGCTGCGGCCGGAGGTGCTGCTGTTCGATCGGGACCTGCTGCAGTGGTTGCGCGACTCCCTGGCCGATGCGCCCATGACCGCCCTGGCCGACGCCACCGCGGCGAGGGCCGCCGCCATACGATTCCCCGAGGCCCTGTTCGACCAGGCGCGCATCGAACTCGTGGGAATCTCGGGCCCCACCAACCCTGTGCGCCGCGGCGACCGCGTGGCCATCGAGTATCTCTGGCGCTGCAACGAGGGGGCCGAGCCGCCGCGCTGGATTGTCTTCGCGCATTTTTGGCTGGGCGATTTGCAGTTTCAGGATGATCATCGACTGTTGGCGGATGAGGCGGATCGGTCGGCGCCGCTGGCGTGTGTGACCCGAACCGTGCGCATCCCCGATGACGCGAAGCCCGGCGTCTACGCCCTGCGCGTCGGCTTGTATCGCCGTGGTGGCCGAGCCGATGTGCGCGCGTCGGCGCCGGTGGAGCGTGGGGCTGTGATTCTGGATGGGTTTGTGACGGTGATTCCATGAAACGGGATGTACAGGCGCTGAGGCTTGATCGCTTCGATCTGCTGGTGGTCGGGGCGGGAATGCAAGGGGCCGGCGTGGCCCTGGCGGCCGCCCGCTGCGGCCTGCGTACCGCCCTCATCGATCAGGGAGACTTCGGCCATGGCGCCTCCGCCAACAGCCAGAAGGTCATGCACGGTGGACTGCGCTATCTGCAGCACCTCAACCTGGTACGCATGCGCGAGTCGATTCGGGCGCGGTCGGCGCTGCTGCGGATCGCGCCCAACCTGGTGGTCCCGCGGGCCTTCCTGATGCCCACGGCCGGACGCGGCATGCGCAGTCGCGCGGCTCTGCGCATCGCGCTGGCGCTGAATGACGGCATCAGCGCCGACCGCAACCGTGGCTTGCCGCCATCGCGCCGCCTGCCGCGTGGCCGCTTGCTGTCGCGCGAGGAGTGCCAGGCGCGCATCCCGGGGCTGGCGATGGCCGGGGTTGATGGCGCCGCCATGTGGTACGACGGGCTGGCCGAGGACAGTGAGCGACTGACCTGGCAGATCGTGCGGGCGGCTGGCGTGGCCGGAGCGGTGGTGGCCAACTACGTGCGCGCCGAGCGGCTCTCCCACGACGACGGGAGCGTCTCGGGGGTGGAGGCCTGTGATGTCGAGACCGGGCTACGGTTCCCGATTCGCGCCGGGCTGACGCTCTTCACGGGTGGGCCCTGGCTGAGCCGACTGGTACCGGAACTGGCCGGCAAGCCCTGTACGCCGCCGGGGTGGACGATGGGCTACAACCTGGTGACCACGCGCCGGTGGCCCGACGCGGCGGGAGCCGCCATTGAGGGCGCCGTCGCGCATACCGATCCCGATGCGATTGTGCGGCGCAACAAGCGCAACCTGTTCTTTGTACCGTGGCGGGGCGGCACGATGGTGGGCACGTGGTACCGATCCGCGGCAGCGGACCCGGACGCGTGTCGCTTGACCGCGGCCGACATCGCCGTGGCCGTGGATGAGGTCCGTGCCGTCCATCCCGCCTGGGGGCTCACGACGGCGGACGTCACCATGGCCCATGTGGGCCTGCTACCCGCACGCGCGGCCGGATCGGCGGACGCGGAAACGCATGCGCGGATCTGGTCGGCTCCGGCGGGCGCCCTGGCAGGGCTGGTGGTCCTGCAAGCGGTGAAATACACCACCGGCGTGGAGACGGGCGAGCGCGTCGTCCGATCACTGATCAGAGCCGGAACGTTGCCGCATTCGGGCGCTGCGCGCGTGCAGCCGATCTCCACGACCGCCGCGATCGAGGTGTCCGCCCTGCAGGACTGGTGCCGGCAGCGCAACCTCTCCGTGGCGCCGGCGGCGGTGGCCGGGCTCGCCTTGCGCCATGGGACCGGGGCGACCGCCGTGCTGGAGGGCGAGGGAGCGGACGACGCCGCGCGGCAGGAGCTGGCGCCGGGCTGCGGCGTGACCGGCGCCGAGGTCCTCTTCGCCATGCGCGAGGAGTGCGCGTTGCACCTGACCGATGTCGTGCTGCGCCGGACTGGGCTCGGGACGCAGGCGCGCCCACCGGACAAGGCCCTGGAGGCGGCCGCCGCGATCATGGCGGCGGCGCGCAACTGGACGGCGGACCAGACGCGGGACGAGATCGAGGCCGTGCACGAATTCTACCGCAGGCGCGGATTCAGTACGTGATAATCACGGTGGGTAGCCCGCATATTGCCCAGCGCGGCGCAGCCACAACCGAAGAGTTTCAGCCACAAAAAGGCACAAAACGCACAAAAGCACCGGCGCTATAG
>CAZWQJ010000198.1:0-4540 GCA_964635825.1 uncultured Victivallales bacterium
CTCTGCGAA
Organism: uncultured Victivallales bacterium; assembly: GCA_964635825.1. Taxonomy (GTDB): domain Bacteria; phylum Verrucomicrobiota; class Kiritimatiellia; order UBA8416; family JAIOPI01; genus CAZWQJ01. The sequence goes on from CAZWQJ010000198.1 coordinate 10, forward strand.
TAGGGTGCCGTCGTCGCTGCCAGCGACGTGCTGACGAGCAGTCCCAGTGCCCCAACGATGCTCAACGCGTGGCGTACGTTCATGCTGCTCTCCCTCTTCCTTCCCGTGCGCGGCGCAATCGCCTAGCCCGTGGCGTTTATCCCCGCATACCCGACAACCAAAGCCTCTGCGAACTCTTTCTAAGTTTCTGTCGCTAGTATGGCCTTCCCAACGCAAACCGTCAACGAAAAAAATGTGACTTTTAGGCGATTCGATCACGGCGGAAGGTGCCGGACGAGCTTATCTCCCTCCCACAACCCCTTGATCTGCTTCCCGTTAGGAAAGATGGACAGTCCGACGCCCTGGCGCAGCCCATCGCGAAATTCTCCGACATACTCTTCGCCGCTGCCGTAGCGGTAGCGCCCCTGCCCCTGCCGTCGACCATCCAGAAAATCGCCCACATAGGACGATCCGTCGGCAAAAACGTACGTTCCCTGCCCGGTTCGCTGGTCTTCCCGGAAGTCTCCTCGGTAAATGTCCCCATTGGTAAATCGCAGGATGCCGCGGCCGTGGCGGTTGCCCGCGCTGAAATCGCCTGCGTAGTTGTTGCCGTTGGCATAGCGCATCGTACCCTTGCCAGACGGCATATCGTTGGCGAATTCTCCGGTGTAGCGGCCGCCATCCACGAGGAACCAACTGCCGCGCCCGGCGCGCATATCCATCCGGAATTCCCCGATGTATTTATCGCCGCTGCCGTAGACGAGCGTACCACGCCCTTCCTTCATGCCATCGCGGAACTGGCCGTCATAGCGGTCGCGGTTCAAGGCGGTGTAGATGCCCCACCCATGCATGACGCCATGCTCGAGTTCGCCCTCATACCGGTCGCCATTGGGAAACTCGACGACGACGATCTCGCGACGATCGGTGCCCGGATTGAAGGGCTCTTCTTCCGGCAGCGCGAATACCCCCGCCTTTTCAAGCCCGCCGGCGGTCAGTTCAACCTCCTCCAGTTGGCGATCCGGGCCGGTCACCCCGTTCGTATCCGCCACCCACGGCATGCCGAGCTCGCCCAGCGGGGTCGACAGGGGCGCGGTGCTGCCCGCACTCCCCGCCGCCAGACTCCCCAGCACGCGCTCCAACTCGGTGCGAATGCGCTCGAATTCCTGCTGCGTGCTGTCACTCGCCACTTTGATGCTCTCGTCGACCAGGGCCTGGCGCTGCGTCCGCTCGGCGTTCTGCGCCTCCAGCGCCAACCGCACGCGTTCCAGATCCGCCAGCACCCCGTCCAATTCACGAGCGCGCGTGATCTCGGTCGACTCGACCTGCTCGACCAGGCGGCTGAGATCCACCTGCACGGACTCCAAAACCCCCACCCGATTGGACATGGAACCCAGCGCTGCCGTCTGCATGGCTGCACGGCTGCGCAGATCGGCCAGCGAGGTGGAGGTCTCCTCCCGCGTCCGCATCACGAAAATCCCCACCAGAAGAAAGATCACCAGGAAGAACAGGAACACAGCCAGCAGCAGGGTGCCGGTCCAGACCACGACACGACGGTTGCGGCTGCGCTCCGCCTCCACCACGCGCTTGACTTCGCTCATGGTGACGCCATCCAGCGGCCGGATGACGGCATCATCGCCCACGCGCGTCAGCACCAACTCGTCAATGCGCGTACGATCCGGACCTGATGTCGATTCCTGTGCCATTGTCGTCCTGCGAGATCGTCCATGCGTCGGGAATGAGCGGACGAGAAAGGGTTCAGGTTTCCGGTTTCGATGGGGCCCCCGGCGCGGTGGGCATCGCGACCTTCGTGATCGTCATCGAGCCCTTGATCCGCTTGCCGGTATTGTCAGGGGCGATCTTCAGTCGCGTGACCCGGAAGGTGCCAGGGGTCGTCACCAGGGTATGCAAAAACCGCACGAGGCCAATCTCGTCGGACTCGAAGTCGCCGTCGATGGCGTACTCGTCATAGAACTCGGTCTGGCGGGGCTCCCGGTGTTTCACCGCCAGCAGGATCACATCCGAGGCACGCGCCAGCGCATCAATCTCGCCCTTCATCGCATCGATGACCTCGGAGGGCGCCAGGATGGGCCCCAGGCGGCCCTGGATGGCGCCAAACTCTTTTTCCACCGCCGGTTTGCGTTGCAGCCAGCTGGCATGCAGCTCCTGCGTCTTGCGCTCGAGCGCAATATCACGCTCCAACCAGGCGCAGCGATCCCGAATGGGCAGGACCACCACTTGATCAATAACGAGGATCGTCAACACGACGGAGACCAGGACGAGCCCGGCCTGCTCGCGCTTATCCAGCTTGTTGATCCAATCAGCCAGCATGAGGGGTCTCCAGGCGGCACACCAACCGGAAGCGGTAGCGCCCATTGGCCTCACGCGTGGTGGAGCCATCTTCGCGCACATCGGTCAGCAACGGAGACTGTTCCAGCGTCTTCACCAACCCGCGCACATCGGGCGTGGAACCGCCCGAACCGACGATCTGCAGGCTGCCGCGCACCGCATCGAACTCCATTCCATCCAGCGTAATCTGGTCCGGCGCCGGCAGCGACTTCTGCAGGTCGGCCATGAGACTCACCAGCGAAATCCGCGGATCGTTGCGGTCGCGGACAATCTCGATCAGCTTCTGCTTCTGCTCGATGGCGCGCACGTCGGCCGCATGGGCGCCGACGCGCGCACGGATCCCCGCCAGCCGATCGTAGCGCAGAAAATAGCGCAGCGACCCCAGCAGCGAGAGCAGCACCATGACGGCGACCACCAGACAGCCCAGCACCGCCAGGCGGCGCGCCTTGCCCACCAGGTCCTGGCGTAGGCGCACGGACTCCGGCACCAGGCGGCATTCCAGCCGGTCCGGATCGATGGCCATGCCCACCAGTGCCGTCAGCGAGACCACATCATGCGGGGACTCCCCCATGAGCGGCTGCTTGGGAATCTTCCGAAAAATCCGGCAGCAATCCACCGATTCCACGGGCATCTCCAGGCGCTCACGCAATGCGGCATCCAGACCGCCCGCACTGAAGCCAGCCCCCGTCACCAACACACGCTCAATGCGCGCGCCCGGCGACTCCGACGCAAAGGTCTGCAACGCGTTGGCCACATCGCGGACCAGGCGTTCGCGCGCCGCATCATCGGTCTGCAGGTGCTGGGCGCCCACCATGATGCTGCGGGTGAAGGCCAGCTCGTTCTGCGCAACGATCACACAATCGCTGTATCCCGTATCCACATCCAGCACGGCGATCGCACCCGACGTGGCCCCCGGTGGATACGCCTTGCGCACCCAGTTCAGCACGCCTTCGGTGCTCATCGACATCGAGCCCAGCCGCACACCCGCCTCTTCCATCAGGCTGAAGCGGTTGCGCAACAGGCTGCGCTGCACGATCACCAGCAGCACCCGCGTGTAGCCATCGCGCCCGGAACCCACGATCCGGAAATCGGAAATGATCTCGTCTTTGGTGTAGGGGGTCAGCTTGCCAACCTGCAGATCCACCATGTCCGCCACTTCAACCGCATCGGTGGACGGCAGATCGAGCGTGCGGATGGTCGCCGCCTGGCGCGGCAAACAGCCAATCGTCGTGGCGGAAGCGGCCCCCAGACGGCGCAGCAGTTCTCCGACCCGGGCCGGACCTGCGCCACGCGCCGGATCCAGCTTCTCCAATTCCAGACCGGCCAGCGTCAGCCCACCCGGCTCACGCACGACGCGAATGGCCTTAAGCCACTCGTTGCCAATCTCGACCACGACGGTCTGCTGGCTGCCCCGGCCGCGTTTTCCCTTCTCAGTGCTCACGCCAGTAAAGGAGGTTGGTCGTTCCTTGATCGTACACAAACGCAATCCGTCTCACCGCGGCAACTGACGGGCGGCCGTCTGCCCCCATGGCCACCACGCGGCCTTCCGCAACCGCCCCATACGCATCGCGCCGCTCATAGGTCTCGGAATCGCCGCGATAGTGGCGCTGAAACTCACGCAACGTCACCATCGGTTCCAGCGCCTCCATCAGGGCGCCATCGACGCCCTGAACGGCCAGCAATTCGGCCACGGCCTCATAGGGACCATAACGATTTAGATACTCCGGCGCAACGGTTTTCTGGCTCGGGTAATTCGAGAAGATCGCCGAGGTCAAGGTCGGGGATTTACCCATGGCCGACAGCGCCAACTGGAGCCGTGCATAGTCGTTCGCATCGGCCCGATCCAGGTCGATTTTGGCCGATTCCTTGAGCAACCCGTAGTTGGTCACCACCGCCATCGTGTTGCTGTCGTCGAGCGTGTACCAGACCGAGAACATCCCGCCCGGCAGGCTGCTGTTGTCGCGAAAGCGGTCCTCAACATTCGCGACTTCGCCGATCACCGTCCCCTGAAAGTTGCTCGGATTCCGCAGCAGTTCAGCGATCGCGAATTCCACCCCGCCCCGCGCCAGGTAGTAGGCCGTGGACTCCTCCCGCAGATACTGCGCCACCCGGATGTTGGCGGCCACATGGCTCCCCACCGCCAGCGCCAGAAAGCCCAGCACCATCAGCGTCCAAATGGTCAGGATCAGGATGCTGCCGGCCGAGG
>CAZWQJ010000198.1:4640-8279 GCA_964635825.1 uncultured Victivallales bacterium
TTTCTCAGGCGGCTGAACGGATGCGGCGGCAGCCCTCATGGAAGCACTCATTCTCCGCTACCCGCCACCGCCTGCGCGGTCGGCATTTGCACGGTGCGGCGCACAACCAGCCACGCTCCATCCGCAGAACCCGTATCCATCTGCAGCTCGATCTCAACCCGAGTGGGCATTCCGGTCGCCACGTCCATCGCGTCATCGCCGCTCCCAGCCCCATAGGAGAACCGGACCCCACGCACATGCTCCGCCCAGGATTCCGTGCGGGGCTGGCCATCCGGGAACACCGTGGTCTCGCGCACCAATTGCTGATCGCCGCCATGCCACAGGTACCGAACGAGCGCCAGTTCGGAGTCCGGCAGGTCGGTGCGAGTCACCACCGCCGCAAAGCGCACCTGCTCGGCCTCCCCCGCAAACGTCAATGGAGTGCCCCCCACCTCCAAGGTCCCGCAATTGACCGCGTTGCGCAAATCGCGACTCAGCTGATTCATCGCCATCAGCGCCTCGTTCTCCGCGCGCCCATAGGTGTGCGCCACTTCCCACACCCGCATCCCCGCGCCCAGGCAGGCCCCCACCGTCGCGATCGCCACCGCCAAAATCGACAACACCACCAACACCTCGATCAAGCTGAAGCCGCCGGCGCGCAACGGAGCCTTCAGGATTCTCCCGAAATACCGAGGACGACACGGAGGTCGTCCCTCCACCAACAAGACCGACGCATTCACGTGCTTTGGAGGGTCGGGCTCCGTCCCGACCGTGCATACCAGATGTGAAGCCCGAAGGGTCACTGGCCACCACCGCCGCTCACTCGGCACCGGTAGGTCTGGGTCACAAATCGAACGGAGGATCCGATGCGGCCAACTTCCACCCGAATGGGCTCCAGCGCGGCGCCGCTCTCATCACCGGTATTCTCCGTGCTCAAGGCCCACTCGAAGTCATCGTATGGCGCTGGAAAGACGCCGCCCCCGGGCGAGACGGCTGTTCCGCGCGCGGCCGGCAACGTCTGCAATACCTGGTGCGTGAGGTGGGCGGCGCAGGCGGCTTCGCGTGCCACCCCAAGCGCCGAGGCCCCCGTTTGAAAAGCCTGCAGGACCAGCACGATGCCCGTGGAAAGAATCACCAGCGCCACGAGCGCCTCGATCAGGGTGAACCCCGCGGCACGCGTCGTGCGCCCCCCGCCATCGGCGGTTGCTGCTAACATGACGGTCTCCGCGCTTATCCGGCGCCGCGCGCGGCAAGCCTACTTGCCGACCTTCACGTCGTCCGCCGTGCCTTCACGCTTGTCGGCGCCGACGGACCACAGTTCGAACTCGGGAATGTTGTCTTCACCCACAAACCGGTAGCGGTAGTCCGACCCCCAAGGATCCACCGGCCGCTTCTCCAGGTGTTTGCCCACGGCGTCCAGTGCGGTGGGATAGGTGCCGGTCTCCAGCCGATGTAACTTCACCGCCACAGAAATGTTCGCCATGTCGCCCAGGGCGATCTTGGCCTTGGCGTCATCCGCCGCCGGAATCACTCTCGGCAACACCATCCCGGCCAAGGCCGCGATGATGATCACGACCACCATCAATTCAATCAGCGTAAAACCGCTTTGACGCTCGTTCATGACGGCTCTCCTTCCAGATAGGCCCGCCAGCCGCGTTCCAAGGTCTCCAGATTACGAATTGTATGGGGATAAGTAAATCGCAAAGCATCCTCCAGGGTGCGCCCGTCCCGCAGATGGCCGCAGAATTCTCGAAACCGATTGGAGCCGTGGCGCTCGATCATGAACCCCACCAGGCTCGCCGCCTGCGCGTAGAAGGAGGCCGCCTGCCGCACCGTAGACCCATGGCGGATCTCGATGGCTGTCAACGCGGGGATCGTCAGCAGGTGATCCTGCTGGCGCAGGGTGCGCGCCATGGCCATCACGGTTTCCCGGTTGGATAGATCTTCCCACTGGGCTACTCCTTCATCCAGCCACAGGGGCAGCGGGCGGTCCGTGCCAATGAACTCGCGAAAGACCAGATGCGCAATCTCATGCGGCAGCACCGACTTCACAAAGCCGGAGCTGCCGGCAAAGGTGGCGATGCTGCGGTCCACGTAGTTCGCGCGGCCGGCCGACCAGGCCGGTGCCCCCGTGGCCGCGCGATACTCTTCGCGAGTCGCGTGAATATCGATACGCACCCGCCGCTCCCATAGCCAGAACCCACTGTGGCGGGTGAAGCCCAGGTCCCGCGAGATGCGATCGTACTCCCCCTCGGCACGGCGGGCGACCTCCTCGGCAAACTCGGCATCCCCACGATGCTGCACGAGAAAGTGCGCGCTCTTGTGCTCCTCCCACGCCGGCGTCGGCGCCACCGCGGGGGGCGCCGCGCCGAAGACGACACCCGGCCACAGCAGCAGGGCGCCCAGCCACCGCGCGGCGCCAGCCCTCACAGCCCGGTCCCCAACTTGAAGATCGGCAGCAACATAGCGGCCACGATGAAGCCCACCATGGCCCCCACCACCAGGATCAGCGCCGGCTCGATCAGCGAGGTCACCAGCCGCGCCTGCTGCTCCACTTCCTTCTCGTAAAACGCCGCCACCTCCAGCAGCGCCTCGTCGAGTCGGCCCGACTCTTCGCCCACCGCCGTCATGTTGGCCACGAATGAAGGAATGTGACGCGAACGCTTCAGGCCCTCCGACAGGGCCGCCCCCTTCTGCACCGTACCCACGCGCACCGCGTCAATCTCATCCCGCAGCAACCGGTTTCCCAGCGTGTGTCCCGCCAGCTTCAGCGCCTGCTCGATCGCCACCCCCGCATTCACCAGCAGCGCCAGCGTCCGCGCAAAACGCGCCAGATCCGCCAGCTTGACGAAGCGGCTGATGCCCGGGATCCGCAGGATCAGCGCATCCACCATGTGGCGCCCCCGCTCCAACGCCACCATCCGCCGCACCGTCACCACCAGCAGCAACAGCACCAGCAAAATCCAATACCAATACGCGGAAAAGAAGTTGCTCGCGCCGATCAGCATGCGCGTCGGCATCGGCAGATCCTGAAAATCGCGGAAGAGCACGACGATCCGCGGCATAAAGAATGCCAGCAGGATGAAAATCGTGATGGCCCCCACCACCAGCACCAGCAGCGGATAGGCCAGCGCCGCCTGCACCTTGCGGCGCGCGTCCTCATCTTTTTCCCGCGCTTCCGCCAGCCGCGACAGGCTCACATCCAGGATACCGCCCGCCTCGCCGGCGCGCACCATGTCGAGATACAGGGGAGGAAACAGGTTGGGGTGCCGCCCCAAGGCTTCGGACAGCATGCTGCCGTCGCGGATGGTGGCTTCCACGCCCGACACCACCTCCTGCATGCGCCGGCTCTCCGTCTGGTCCGCGATCGTTCGCAGCGCCCGCAAAATCGGCACGCCCGACCGGATCAGGCTCGCGAGCTGCCGCGTCAGCACCGTCACATCGCGCGGCCGGATGGCCCGCCCCCGCCAGCTCAGGCGCCGGCGGGCGGTCTCCACCACCACCACCTCCCGCACCCAAATCGGACTGTAGCCCAGCCGGTCCAGCGCCGCCAGCGCCGCCACCCGCGACTCCGCGTGCAACTCGCCTTCCAGCGTGCGCTCCGGTCCGTGCTTCGCTTTGTAGGCAAATGTGGGCATTCAAGAAGGGGGGAATGGTGTC
>CAZWQJ010000199.1:0-8176 GCA_964635825.1 uncultured Victivallales bacterium
CAGACCATCCTGGTCAATGACAACCCGGGTTCCTCCGCCGACGGCGCCGTGATGGACGGGGTGCTCTCGGGCACGGGCGGCAGCGGCGTGAGCAAGACCGGCGACGGCACGCTGATCCTGACCAAGGTCAACACGTACCCCGGGGCCACCACGGTCAAAGCCGGCACGCTGCAGGTCAACAATCCGGGCTCGCTCGATGCGGCCAGTGCGGTGACCGTGGGCGGCGCGGGCAGCACCGGCACGCCGACCCTGGCCGGCAACGGCGCGGTGAACGGCGCGGTCACGAACGCCGCCGCGGGTGGCGGCGTGGTCGGTCACCTGGCCCCGGGCAATGGGGGCGCGGGCACGCTGACGGTCGGCGCGCTGGACCTGGGCAACAGCAGCGAGCTCGATCTGGACCTCGGGGCCTCCTCGGATCTGATCGCGGTCACGGGCAACCTGACGCTGGGCACGGGCGTCAAAGTCAATGTCACCCTGACGGGCGGCACGGCGCCCTATCCGCTGATCACCTTCGGCGGCGCCCTGACCGGTGAGGCGAACCTGAGCACGTGGACGATCGTCGGGGCGCCAGCCCTGGCTGCCATCTATCGCAGCGGCAACACCATCTACGCGGCCCCGCATGGGCCGGGCAGCCAGTTGGTGGTCGCCACGCAGCCCTCCGCGAGCACGCCCCAAGGCGTGCCCTTCGCGCAGCAGCCGATTGTCACGATCAAGGACGCCAGCGGCAACGTGGTGACGACAGGCCCCGATTCCACCCGTGTGGTAACGGCAGCCTTGACCACAGGCACCGGAACGTTGTCCGGAACGCTGACCAAGGCGGCGGTGGCCGGCGTGGCCAACTTCTCCGGCAACGGCCTCAACATCGACATGGCCGGCAACGACAAGGTGCTGACGTTCACGACGACTGGCGGCGTGATCACCTCCGCCGCGACCAGCCCCTTCACGATCGCGCTGCCCAACCTGACGATCATCCGCTTCCAGTAAGGGTGACGGCTGCCGAAACTTTACGGGGGGCCGGGGCCCGGCAAGATGCGCCCGAAGGCGCCCGTCATTCCGGACATCGAGGAGGTTTACATGCGACTGGGAACCCTGGAGGTGCTGTCGGAGTCCGATATTCGGAGAATCCACGAAGCTTCGCTCGATATTCTCGCCGGGTGCGGCATCGAAATGCAGAACGCGGACATGCTCACGTGCCTGGGGGGCAAGGGTGTCGCCGTGGACGCCTCGCAGCGCCGGGTCCGCTTCTCCCGCGCCTGCGTTGAGGACGCGCTGGCCACTGTCCCCGCGCAATTTGAGGTCTGCGACCGCGAGGGCCAGCCGGCTTTTGTGCTGGGTGACGGCCAGCCCAAGGTCGCGGCCGGGCACAACGCCGTGTTCTGGGTGGACAGCGCAACGGGCAACACGCGGACGTCCCGCATCGCGGACGTGGAATTGTTCGCCCGGATCTGCGATCGGCTCGAAACCATCGACATGATCGGCATTCCGGTCATGCCGCAGGACGTGCCTGAGCCGGCCGCCTCGCTGCTCTACGGTGTGCGGGCTTGCGTCGCCAACAGCCGCAAACCCATCTTCTTCTCGACCGACAACGTGCGGGTCAACCGGGCGTGCCTGGACATCCTTGCGGCCGGGTTTGCCGGCGACTTCCGCGCCCAGGTCTACGGCATCAGTCAACTGTCTCCGACCTCGCCCCTCTACTGGGAAGGCGGCGTCGTTGAGGCGCTGATGGACACGGTGCGCAGCGACGTTCCCGTGGCGATCCTGCCCGAGCCGAACGCCGGCGTCTCAGCGCCCTACACGCTGGCCGGGCTGCTGACGGTCAACAATGCCGAGTGTCTCTCCGGCCTCGTCATGTGCCAGTTGCTTCGGCCCGGCGCCAAGGTGATGTACGCGAACTCCTGGACCACAACCGACATGCGCACCGGCGCCGCGCTGGTGGGCTCGACGGAAACCACCCTCTGCCGTATTGCCGCTGCCCAGCTTGCGCGTTTCTACCGAACTCCCTCGCACACCACCGCCCCCAACTCCGACAACCACGCGCACGACGAGCAGAACGCCTGGGAAAAGACGTTCAGCCTGTTCTGCTCGCAGGCGGCGCGGCACGATTTGATCGTGAATTGCGGCATGTTTGCGACCGGGATGACGTGCAGCCATGAACAGCTTGTGATCGACGAGGAAATTGCGGCGATGGGACGGCGAATCGGGGCCGGTCTGGAGGTCACGGACGAGACCGTGGCGGCGGACGTCATCCACGAGGTCGGCCCCCACGGCAGTTACCTCATGCACGACCACACGCTCAAGTGGATTCACGACCCGACCGAATACCTGCCGCCGCGGGTGTCCGTGCGCGGCCCCAGAGGGGTGTGGGAAGCCGCCGGCGGCAGAGACACCTACCAGTTGGCGCGTGAACGCGTCGCCGCGTACGCGGGCGAGCCGGGGTGTCCGCTCCCTTCGGACCGCACGGCGAGAGTGGCTGAGGTTCTGGCCCGGTTCACTCCATGACGGCCCCGGCGTTTCAACGGACGCTGACAGACGCGACGCCCCCGCCCACGCCGGGCGTCAAGCTCGGCCTGGCCGCCCTATGCGCGGGCTGGTTCAAGCAGATCGGCCTGCAGGCGCCGGATAGCCCGCTCGCCGCCGCGCTCCGCGAGGACTACGCGGGGATGGTCCGGTTCCTAGAGGGATGTTTCGACGAGGTCGTGGCGCCCGGCGTTCTCACGTCGCCCGAGGATGCCGCCCGCGCCGCGGAGCGGTTTGCGCGCGAAGGCGTGGACGCCGTCCTGCTCGTGCACCTCGTCTGGAGCGAGGACCCGGTGCTCCTCGCCCTCCTGGACCGCTGCCCCGGCATGCCCCTCTTGCTTTGGAACTACCATCCCGCCGGGGGCCTGCCGCCCCGCTTGACCGTGGATGATCTGTTCCGTCGCTGCGGCACGGTGGGCATGTTGCAGGGCAGCGCCCCCCTCCAACGGCGGGGTCTCCGCCCCCCTGTGTTCGCCGGAGCGCCGGGCGACGCGGCGCTGGCTCAAGACCTGCGCGACACCGCCGCCGCCCTGCGCGTTCGCCGCGCCTTCCGCGGCTTGCGCGCGGGTCAGGTGGCCGGGCGCTGCGAAGCCATGACCGGCACGTTCGTCGATGACGCGGCGCTCAGCCGCGCGCTGGGCGTGACGCGGGTGCCTGTCACAGCCGCCGCTTACGAGGCCATCTGTGAAGCCGTGAATGGGCAACGGGTGGACGACTATGTGGACGACCTGCGTCGCCGGTTTGAAGTCCGCGGCGTATCCGAGGCGAGCCTTCGACTGGCAGCGCGCAACACCCTGGCACTGGACGATCTCGTGGACCAGCGCAGGCTGGGCGCCGTTGCCATCCAGGACCTTGACGAGGAGTTGCACCGCCGCGTCGGCACACGGCCCTGCCTCTATCCGCCGCGCAGTCTCGAACGCGGTGTGGTCTTCACCGCGGAGGGCGACCTCAACACGGCGTTGGGTATGCTCGCCGCTGCGCGGCTGGCGGACGCGCCGGCGATGTATACCGAGATCCTCACCTTCGATCCGCGCGAGAACCTACTCCTCATGGGCCATGCCGGGGTACACGACCCTCGCCTCGCCGCAGCGGACGGGATCACGATTGTCCCCGATCTGGAGTACCGTCACGCCGACCCCGTTGAGGGCGCCTGGCAGGAATTCATCCTCGCACCAGGCCCGGTGACGTGCGTCAGCCTCTATGATACCGGCCAGGGCTATCGCATGACGGTGTTCGAGGGCGAGTCCGTAGGCGGGCCGCGCCGCCTCGACGGCTGGGCGCACGCGGTTGTCCGACCCGCTGTCGGCGTAACAGACCTGCTCACGCGCCTGGTCCGGGGCGGCATGACGCAACACTTCGCCGTCGCGCCCGGCCGTCTCACGGCCCGGCTTCGTGCATGGTGTATGCTCATGGGCATGGCGTTTCACGCCGAGGTGGCGTAGAGGTTTGGCATGACTCCTCGCGAGCGGATGTTGACGACCTATCGCGGCGGCCAGGCGGACGCGGTGCCGGTTTCGCCGGAGCTGTGGGACGCGACCGCCATTGCCGTCAACGGCAGCCCTTTCCATGAGCTGGTGGGGCCCTTCGCGCAGCGTCCCTGGTGGAAGACTCACCTGGAATGTTTCGAGCACTTCCGGGCCGACGCCTGGATCGTGCCGACGATCGGCCCCACTCCGCGGCAGCGCGACCTGCGGACGGTCGAGTCGCGGTTTGTGGATGCGGAACATACCGCCGTTGAGAGCCGAATCGTCTACCGTACGGGCCGCGGCACACTTCACGCCGTGGCTCGGACCACGGAATCCTATCCGGAGTGGCTGCTGGAACACCCCGTCGTGAAGTTCCCAGACGACATGGACGCCTATGCCGACTTCTTCTTCGACGACCCTGCCGAATCCGATCTGAGCGAGGTCCGGGAGGCTATCGAGGGCGTCGGCGAGAAGGGGCTCGTGACGCCCCTGGTGGGCGAACTGTTCACCAGCTTCCTTGGTGCCGTTCGCGAAGGCGGTATGGCCGCGACGGTGCTGGACATTCTCGATCATCCCGACTACGCCCGGCGGCTGCGGGATCGCTACGTCGAGTACCTCGCCGGTCTGACCCGCGTCGTGCTGGACCGAACGGGCGCACAGGCCGTCTTCGTCAACAGCAACTATTCCAGTCCGCCCATCGTCAGCCTGGCCATGTACCGGGAATGGGACAAGCCGGTTCTGGCCGCCATCGCCGCGGAATGCCGCAAGCGCGACGTGCCGGTGCACCTCCACCAGCACGGGCACACGGTGGCGCTGATGGAGGACCTGATCGAGGCCGGCGTCAGCATGGTGTGTCCGCTGCTGCCGCCGCCCCAAGGCGACGTGGCCGACCTGGCCGCGGTGAAGCGGCGCTTCGGCTCGCGTATCGCGCTCAAGGGCCACGTGGACCCCATCGAGGTGCTGCTGCGCAAGACCCCCCCCGAGATCGAGGCGGAAGTGGCGCGTTGCATCCGCGCCGCGGGCGCGGGCGGGGGGTATATCCTGGGCACGGCCGACAGCACGGTGCTAGGCACCCCGCTGGAAAATATTCATGCGTTTGTCGAAGCCGGGCGGCGGCACGGGACCTACCCATTGCGCTCCGCTTGACCTACAGGAGGCAAGACCGTGAGACACGAGACCGATCTGCAAGCCCTGCATGACGCCACGCTGGAGCTGCTGAACCGGACCGGAGTCAGGGTGGATTCCGCTCGCGCCCTGGAGTGTCTCGCCAAGGCCGGCGTGCGCGTGGACCCCTCCACGAGGCGGGTCCATCCCGAAGCGCGGCACGTCGAAGCGGCCCTGGCCACAACGCCGCGTTCCATGACCGTCTACGGCCGCCGGCCCGACCGCGACCGCCCCGCCGTGCTTGGCGGCGAACACGTAAACGTGATGTCCGGGGGCGGGTCGGTCAGGGTCCTGACGCTCGACGGCCGTTACGAGCCGTCCTCTTGGGAACACCTGCGCCGGTTCAACGTTCTGCTCGATGCCCTGCCGAATATCCACATGCACATTAACCAGGTGGATCCCGTGGACCTCTCGGGATCCGGGTTCTACCGCCGGCTGGCCGCCGAAATGCTTCTTGGCTGCTCCAAACCGGTCTGCTTTCAGTTGGCTTCGGTCGAGGATGTCAACGCCCTGATCGAGATGGGCGTTGCCAGTCGCGGCTCACGGGAGGCGCTGGTTGAGCAACCCCGGTTCATGTTCGGGCTGAACTCCGAACCGCCGCTGCACATTTCCGAAGCGATCGCGGACGCGTTCATGGCGGCGTGCGCATCGGGGCTGCCCGTCAGCATGGGGAATTACTCGATGATGGGCGTCACCGCGCCGATCACCGTGGCCGGCGCCACGGTCCAGCTCAACGCCGTCCAGATGGTCGCCATCATCCTCGCCCAGGCCGTGCGGCGCGGGACCCCGATCTGCTATACGTCTTTCGCAGGCGGCGCCGACCTGCGCACCCTCGGCGAAAACACGGCGACGCCCCATGCCTCGCAGCTTGTCCGGCTGGGCATCGAGTTGGGGCGGTTCTACGGATTGGCGGTCTACAGCACCGCCCTGACGGATGCCCACGAACCGGATCCGCGGGCCGCCTGCGAGCGTACTTTTCAGATGCAGCTCTGCGTCGACGCCGGAGCCCATCTCATCCAGGGGCCCACCTCCCATATGGACCAAATGATGCTGTCGAGCTATGTCCAAGCCGTCATTGACAACGACATTGTCGGGTACGTGCTGGCGGCGTGCCGGCGCCCCGCGATCTCTCCCGAAACCCTGGCGCTGGAGGCCGGGCACGAGGTCGCCACCGAACCCGCCCATGCCGCGCTGAAGTTCGCGTCGCACGAGCATACGGCGCGTCACCTCCGTGACGAGATCTGGGAGCCCTGGGCGTTCGACCGCGACACGTTCGCGGCGTGGGATCAGGGAGGCCGGGTCTCGGTCGTGGCGCGCGCCGCCGCCAAAGCACGGGAGATCCTGGCCACGCACCGCCCTGAACCCTTGCCGGCGCGCGTCTCCGCGGCCATCCTCCAAGCCGCAGTCATTGATTGAGAGGACATCGCGTTTCAGGTTGTGCGGGCGCGCACGAAAATCCCTTCGGCATGCGATTGACAGCGTTCACGTCCGGGCGCTTTGCATTCTCATTTACAATGAGAACTCCCGTGCCCATATTCTCGCTATCCGCAAGGGGCGTATTACCTCAGCTTCGAGGACGAGCGCCTGCATGTGGCTGCTGGACGATGCCGCGGCTGACTGACGGCGGGAGACCATGAAAGCGAAGACATCCCCAGGACGAAAACGGGGCGGGCGGGTGCGGCTTCAGGAAATCGCCGAGTACTGCGAGCTGAGCCGCATCACGGTGTCGTGTGCCCTGCGTGGCGATCGCAAGAATGTCAGCCAGGCGACGATTGAACGTGTCGTCGCGGCCGCGCGCAAGCTGGGGTACGACCCGGCCATGGCGCATGCGGCGCGACGGCTGCGTTACCTGCGTTCCGGCGAGCGTGTGGTCAACCATCTCGCCGCGCTGTTCTTTCCCTTTTCCGGCATCCATGAGCGCTACTGGGCGTTGATTTTCGAGGGCCTGCAGAGCCTTTTTGGGGAGCGGCAGTTCGGCAGTCTGTCGTGCACGCCGCGCGAAAACGGCGGACGCCTGCGCGATCAGTTGCCGTTTCTCTTCCACCGCGGCGATGTGGATGGGGCCATCGTTTTCGCCACCGAGCAATATCGCGAAGCGCTGATCGCCACGCTGCGCGAGGAACCGGGGTTTCGGGGGCGGCCGATTGTCACGCTGACGGAGTCCTTCCCCGGTTGCTCGGCCGTGCTGGTGGACGATTTTCAGGTGGGCTACCAAGCGGCGGGGCATCTCCTTGATATGGGGCACCGGCATCTGCTGTGCTTCGAAAGCAAACGCTATACATCGGAAATCGTGCGGCAGCGCCTTGCGGGTTACCGGCAGGCCTGCGTGGACCGGCGGATCGATCCGGTGGCCACGCTGCACAAGGTCGGCTGGGTGTGGGACGACAAGCCCGGGCTGGCGACGGCGTTTCCGGCGGCGCTGCGGGCCCACCCGGACGTGACGGGCATCCTTTGCCCCAATGACGGATTCGGCATTCCTCTGGTCAGGCTGCTCAAGGGCATGGGCCATCGCGTGCCCCATGACATCAGCGTGATCGGCGTGGACGACTGCGAGGAACTGCCGGATGCCGAAGGCAACAACACGTGGACGACGGTGCGCATTCCTCTGCAGGATTTGGGCCGGGCCGCCGCGGAGCTGCTCCTTGACCGTGTCACGGGGAAACTGGAGGCGGACGAAACGCGCACGATTCCGGTCTCTCTGGTCGTTCGCGGCACGACCTGCCCACCGCGCGGAAGCCCGGCCGCGTGAAGCGAGAGTGATGATGGACGTGACTCGCCGATGCGCCCGTCGACAGATGCGGCTCACCACAGGTTCGCCCTCCATGAGTGGATGAAAAGCCTGGCAAGCGGGGACGATAGAGGGCGAGGCTAAGCCGAGCCGCATCGCAAGCACGAGCGCCACGCGCACGACACCCAGCGAAAAAGGCTTACGCGAGGGGTTGGGAGACCCATATGGCTTGACGGCGTCGACGGCGTGGCGTAGCATTCCCGTAACGATACGGGTGCCGCGGCTTATAGTTGGCGTCACT
>CAZWQJ010000200.1:0-8132 GCA_964635825.1 uncultured Victivallales bacterium
CTCCCCAATATGGGCATGAATCGATGATTGGGAGGGCCGGGTGCCACCCCGGCCGTCTTATCAACGGGCTTCTAGGGAAGGGGGGGGCGGTATGCAGCAACGACGGATCTACGTTGGGGCGGCTGGGCTGGCGGCGGCCCTGGCGCTTGGGGTGGTGCTGGCGATGACCGCGGGGGCGACCCCGATTCACGTGACCTACCTGTGGCACATGCACCAGCCGGTGTATTATCCCTACGAGAGCCTCACCGACACGGATGCAAACGGGCGCTACAACTTCAGCGTGGCGGGGGTTCACAACGAGCGCGGGGGGAACTACCAGACGTGGCCGAAGGAAGCGGTGGAGCAAGGGCACGGGCGTGCGGGGCTGGAGCATTCCGGGGCGCAGGTGAGTTTCTCGGGGTCGTTGGGCGAGAACCTGAACAATTTGTGGGGCAACGCGGGGTCGTCGTCGTGGGATGATGCCTACGACTATGCGCGCAACACGCTGCGCACGTCGATGGACAATCCGCGCCTGGACATGGTGGGGATTGCGTATCACCACAGCCTGATGCCGCTGACCTGCAAGGAATCGATGAAGATGCAGATCCGGCTGCACAAGGAGCTATACCGGGAGTTGTGGGACACGGCGGGATACTCCAAAGGGTTCTGGCCGCCGGAGTGTGCGTTTGCGACGTGGATCATACCGGCGCTGGTGGAGGAAGGGCTGGAGTGGGTGCTGGTGGATAACGGGCATTTTGACCGTGCCTGCCGCGACTACCCCTGGGTTCCGGCGACGTCGGTGCGTCCGAATGCGGCGGACCAGTTGAATCCGGACCCCGCGGACCATGGGAGCGAGTGGGTGCAGCTCAATAACATTTGGGCCCCGTCGAAGGTTTCGGCGCCGTGGGGGTACCAGCCGCACTGGGTGAAGTATGTGAACCCGTGGTCGGGGACGGAGCAGAAGATGGTGGCGGTGCCGTGCGGGCGATATGAGGGGAATGAGAATGGGCGTGGGGGGTATGGGGCGTTCAAGCCGCAGAATGTGTGGGGCGACAAGGTGGCGAAGAACAACGACGCGGCGCGGCCGATGATCATTGTCTGCCACAGCGATGGCGACAACTTTGGCATGAAGAACTCGGATGCCTTTCATGGCCAGCACGGGGATTTTCTGAACATGTGCCAGTCGAATGGCGACTTCGACAACACGACGGTTCAGGATTACCTGGGGATGTACCCGGTGCCGGCGAACGATGTGATTCACGTGGAGCCGGGATCGTGGATTGGGATCGACGGGGGCACGCCATACTTTGACAAATGGCGCGAATGGAATCCGGGTTTCCGTGGCGATCCGAACGAGCATCCGGACTACTGGTCGTGGTCGGTGATTGTGGCGGCGCAGAACCGCGTGTTGCATGCGGACCGGCTGGAGAGCGGCTACAGCATGAACGACGTGCAGTGGGGGATCAACTCGGACACGGCGAAGGCGTGGCACTTCTATCTGCAAGGGGAGACGAGTTGCCACTGGTACTGGGACTACGATCGCGACAATCCGTGGGATGGGAACACGACGCGGGCGTGCAACCTGGCGGTGACGGAGGCGAACAAGGTGCTGGCGCGCCACCCGGGGCAGGATCCGCAGCCGCCGAGCATTTTTCCGCCGCAGCGCAGTTCGCACAATCCGGGCGGGTTTTTGTACAACGAGTTGACGCGGCAGCCGTCCGATTTTCAGGTGTGGAGTTTTGTGGACGATGCGAGTGGGCTGGCGGCGGTGCGGCTGTATGTGCGGGCGGATCTGGACAACCAGAATCCGATTGGGGAGAACGACAACGAGGTGTACGGGCCGAGTGCGGCCAAAGTGAGTGCGTGGACGATTACGGGGATGACGAATGAGTGGTACCCGAAGGCGTACGGGCCGAAGGTGCCGCCGCCCGGGAGCCGCGCGCAGATGTGGTCAGCCTCGGTGACGGGGCGGAACAACGTGTTGCTGGACTACTTTGTGGAGGCGGTGGATGCGGTGGGCAACACGAATCGCAGCGACATCATGCACGTCTTTGTGGGAGAGGCCATGGCGGGGCCGACGGTGGCCTTCAGCCCGACGCCGGCCGAAGCGTGCGCGCCGCTGACGATTGCGTACGACGCGACGGGTCGTTCGTTGGCGGGGGTGGTGCCGGTGAAGGTGCAGCTGGATTGGGAGCCGAGCGTCTCGGTTCCGGTGGCGGCGGACATGGAGGCGGCGGGATCGAACCGCTGGACGTATGTGGCCAGCATCCCGGCGGACCAGACGAATCTGGTGGTGTATTTTCACAATGGGGCGGGCACGGTGGACAACAACGGGGGCCTGAACTGGTCGGCGGCGATCGGGGCCTGTTCGACCGGGCCTGCTGCGGTGGTGACGTTCGATCCGCCGGCGCCGGACGGCTGCACGGCGGTGACCATTCGCTACCAGCCCAACACGGGTCCGCTGCAGGGCGCGACGAATGTGTATATCCACGCGGGGCGCAACGGCTGGCAGGATGTGCTGCTGCCGAATCCGGTGATGACGCCGGAGGGTGGCGGGACGTGGGCCTACACGTACAGTGTTCCGGTGGGCACGTGGCGGATCGACTGCGTGTTCAACAATGGGATGGGGCAGTGGGACAACAACCAGGGGAACGACTTCCGGGTGCTGGTGGCCAACTGTGCGGCGTCGCGGCCGGATGTGTATGCGGTGGCGGGAAGTCCGACGGTGGCGCCGGACCCGGCGGGTGAGAACACGCCCGGCGAGGCGTTCGACCTGGCGACCAACGGCAACGCGGCGGTGACCAGCCAGCAGGGCGGGTTCGGTTCATTCGGGCAGGTGTATGTAAATGCGGATAGCGAGGCATTGTACCTGGGTGGAATTGGCGTTGACATGGCCGGCGATAACAATGCGGCGATTCTGTTTCTCAGCATCGACACGCTGGCGGACAACGCGAACAACCTGTGGGCGCGTGTGGGCAAGCCGGCGGCGCTGGGCAGCCTGCACAACGTCTGGTTCAACAATCCGGCTCCCGACCTGGCGCTGGTGCTGGGCAGCGAGTACGGCGACGGGACCTTCGAGGATTTCGATTTGGCGAACGGGTACAACATGGGGCAGGGGGTGTACCGGTTGGCGGCGACTTCGTTCGTGGCGGTTGCCGGGGTGACGCTGGCGCAGTTCGACGGCGTGGGTACGAATGCGGTGAGCGGGGGTGATGATGGCGACCTGCGCACGGAGCGCTGGGAGTGCCGGATTCCATGGGCGGCGCTGGGCGCGTCGGGGGTGGCGGACGTTGGGTCGCTGCACCTGAGCGGGTTGTTCGTCAGCGACGGGACGAATGGGGTGGACCGCTACATTTCGGGCAACTGCCTGGGGACGCCGAGGCCGGGGACGAACGGGAACTACGGGTACGCGTTTGTGACGCTGGATCCGGTGGCGGTGCTGGTGCCGCAGCAGGACAGCGATGGCGATGGGTTGCCGGACGCGTGGGAGGAGGCGCATTTCCATTCTCCGACGGGGGCGGCGCGCGATCTGGACAGCGATGGCGATGGGCACAGCAACTGGGAAGAATACCGCCTGGGCACGCAGCCGACGAACATGCAGTCGCGACTGCGGTTGACGAGTTTGCTGGCGACGGGATCCGTGACGCGGATCCAGTGGAGCACGGTTGGGGGGCGCTGGTACGGAGTGGATGTGAGCGAAGACCTGATGCAGGGGTTCACGCCGGTGACGAATGTGGCGGAGGACGATGTGGCGGCCGGGACTGAGTCTGAGGAAATGCTGGAGGCCGCGGTGCCATTGTCGGGTGCGACGAACCGTTTTCGTGCGTACCGGATCTGGTTGAGCGAGCCATGAACCGGGTGCTGGTGAGAGCCGAGGACGTGGGCGCGGATGGGCGCATTCGTTTGGCCGACCGGCGTGCGGCGCACATTCGGGAGGTTCTGCGCGGGGTGGCCGGTCAGCGCCTGCGCGTGGGGGTGATCGATGGCGCGTGTGGGTGGGGTGTGATTGAGCGCGCCGACGGTGACGGGGTGGTGTTGCGATGGGAAGGGGACGGCGAGATCCCGCCACCGGCGCGCGTGGATTTGCTGCTGGCGTTGCCGCGACCCAAAGTGATGAAGCGGCTCTGGGCGCCGCTGGCGTCGCTGGGGGTGGGGAGCGTGACGCTGGTGAACGCGTCGCAGGTGGAGCGGCAGTATTTCGACACGCACTGGCTGGACCCGGCGTTCTACACGCCGTTGTTGGTGGAGGGGCTGGAGCAATCCGGAGACACGCGACTGCCGAAGGTGCGGGTGTGCCGCCAGTTCAAGCCCTACGTGGAAGACGAGTTGGGTGAGCCGCTGGATGGGGAGCGGCGCTGGATGGCGGATCCGGCGGGCGAGCCGGCGTGGCGGATCTTCGGGACACCGGGGACGGGGCCGGTGCGACTGGCGGTGGGGCCGGAAGGCGGGTGGACGGCGTACGAGGGCGACCTGCTGGCGGCGCGTGGTTTTGAGCGAATGTCGCTGGGCTGGCGGACGCTGCGCAGTGACACGGCCACGGTGGCGGTGGTGAGTCTTGCTCAGGCCTGGCTGGAGGCCGGTGCCGCCGGGGTGGCGGTTGCAGCCAACTCCTGCATGACCTTGCGAAGCGCATCGAGTTGATAGGGCTTCTGCAGGAACGCGGTCCACTTCGCCTCCGGGGTGCGGGCGGTGGCATCCTGTTCGCTGTAGCCGCTGGACAGCACGACGCGTAGAGCGGGCTGGCGGGCGCGCAGGGCGGTGAGGGTTTGAGCGCCATCCAGACGTGGCATGGTGAGATCGAGAATGACGGCATCGAAAGGCGCGAGTCGTTCGGCCACGATGTGCAGCGCTTCTTCGCCGTTGCCGGCGACTTCCACGCGATACCCGAGTTGTGTGAGCATGCGCGCACCGACGTCGCGGACGAGCGGTTCATCATCCACGAGGAGTACCACGCCGTGGCCGGTCCAGGGTGGCTTGCCTTGTGCGGGTGCGTCGGCCACGGCGGCGGTTACCGCGGGCGAGAAGGCGGGGAAGAGGATGCGGACAGAGGTGCCGCGGCCAGGGATGGACTCGACGTGGATGGCGCCATGGTGGGCCCGCACGATGCCGAGGACGGCGGCGAGGCCGAGCCCGCGGCCGGTGAATTTGGTGGAGAAGAAGGGTTCGAACATGCGTTCGCGCGTGGCGGGGTCCATGCCGGAGCCGGTATCGGCGACCTCGAGGAACACGTAGGGTCCTTCGGGGAGTTTGGTCTCGGTGTTCAGGGCGTCGAGGGTCATGCGATTGCCGAACACGAGGCCGGTGGCGAGGGTGATGACGCCGCCCGCGGGTGAGAGTGCTTCGGACGCGTTGGTGAGGAGGTTGACGACGATCTGGCGGATTTGGGCGGCGTCGGCCTCGATAAGCGGCAGGGCGTGTTCGGTTTTGCGTTCGAGGCGGGCTTTTTTGGTGATGGACGCTTCGAGGATGGGTGTCATGTCGTGCAGGAGGGTGGTGATGTCGATGGGGGCCACGATAAAGCGCCCGTGGCCGGAGAAGGCGAGCATCTGGCGGCAGAGGTCGGCGGCGCGGCGTGAGGCTTCCTTGATGTCGTCGACGAGGGGGCGCACATCGGAATGGTGGGGTAGCATGGTCAGGGCGAGGTCGGCGTTGCCGAGGACGCCGACGAGGAGGTTGTTGAAATCGTGGGCGATGCCGCCGGCGAGGAGGCCGAGGCTTTCGAGTTTCTGGGTGTGGCGCAGGCGTTCGTCCATGGCGCGGCGCTCATCCGCATCCTGCTTGTCGTGCGTGATATCGCGCAGGTGTTCAATCACGAGGGAGACGTGTCCCTGATCATTGAGCAGGGGGTAGCCGCGGGCGTCGATCCAACGGTTGAGTTCGGGCAGATGGCGAGCGAACTGAACGGGTCCGCGCGCGGCGAGGGTTTGGGTGACGATGCAGGGTTCGCAAGGGGAATCGCGGTGAAAGCGCTG
The DNA here is from genome assembly GCA_964635825.1 of uncultured Victivallales bacterium. Taxonomy (GTDB): domain Bacteria; phylum Verrucomicrobiota; class Kiritimatiellia; order UBA8416; family JAIOPI01; genus CAZWQJ01. The sequence continues at coordinate 5,952 of CAZWQJ010000200.1, forward strand.
GAAGCAGTCGAGGGTGGTGCCTGGGGCGGGGGCGAAGCCGAAGCCCGCGGCGGCGCGGTTTTGGCGTAAGACCTGGCGACCCGGCGACATGACGGTGATGGCATCGGGGATGGCGTTCAGGACGCCCTCCAGCAGGGCGGCGGTGTCACGGAGTTCGCCGCTGAGGCGCTCGCGGAGGACTTCGGCGTCCTGCCGGGCGCGTTCCTGGGCGGAGATGTCGCGATCGATGCCGCGGTAGCCGGTGACGTGGCCGTTATCATCCAGGATGGGGGAGGCGCTGGTTTCGAGGATGATCGGGTGACCGTCGCGGTGGAGGTTGATGTTGCGCAGGCCGACGATGGGGGCGGCCTCCTGGCGGAGGCGCGAGAAGATGCTGCGCACGCGCGAGGCCTCGTCGACGGGCATGAGGTCGAAGGGGGTTAGTCCGATGAGGTCGCTGGGTTCCATTCCGAGGATGGTGCGGGCTTGCGGGCTGACATAGCGGTAGTGGCCAGAGGCATCCGTTTCCCAGAGCAGGTCCTGACTGTTTTCAACCAGTTGCCGGTAGCGGGCTTCGCTGGCGGCCAGAGTGCGCTGGGCCTGCGTGCGCTCGATGATATCGAGGCGGTGTTGCTGGACATCCTGGATCAGGCGTGTGTGAGCGTCCGTGAGTTGGGATGCGCGCCGGCGCGACTGGTTGTTGCTGTAGAGGAACAGCCAGGCGCTGGCGGTGGCGAGCATGCCGAGAATGGACATGACGATGGCGACATGGCGCCGGTCGGCGGGCAGGGGAAGTTCTTGCTGGATGGCGACCGAGCCGAGGCAGAACATGACCGCAACGGCGGCGGCCACGATGACGTAGTGCATGCGGGCATTCATGATGAAGCACGTACACGAGACGGCCATTCAGATACCCTACATCGGCAGTATTGCTTTCGTGGCGAGCGATGCAAAGCATTTTTACAAAGTATTGTGGGAAGCTCCTGTGGGCGCGCGGGGCGCATCGGCGATTCGGTGTAACGACGCAAAGAACGGCTCACCCGGAGGGTTCGCCCTACCCGGCCGGCACGGTGTCACGGGCGGGTGTTGTCATGGGTGACATGGGTGGGTAGAATATGCAAGGCGAGCGGGCAAACCGCTGGCGGGTTGGACAGGAGCCGCAACATGAGAAGATGGCTTGTGGCGATGATGGTATGTCTGCTGGCGTGGCCTGCGTGGGCGGGGACGGTTCTTTATGTGGATGGGGGTGCGGCGGGCGCGGCGGACGGCACGAGCTGGGCGGATGCGATCACGAATTCAAGTGGGGCGGGTGGGGCCTTCCTGGCGTCGCGCGTGGGGTGTGAATTGCGCAACAGCCGGATCGTCGGGCATGCGTCTGGCGATGCGGTGCAGATTGTGCAAAGTGGAGGCGGGGTCGGCTCGGAAGTGCGGGTGGAGAACTGTGTATTCGAGTCGAACGCATCGACGGCGGTGTTTGTGAGTGGGCGCACCAACATTGTGCCGGGTCCGCACCCGGTGACGATCGACGGCTGCCGGTTCTGGGGCAATGGGGAGAGCGGCAGTGGAGGGGCGATCCGCGCGGAGAATGTGGATGCGTCGCTGGACATTGTGAACTGCGTGTTCAGCGGCAACCGGGCGACGTTGGGCGGGGCGCTGCATGTGACGTACTCGTCGTACAGTGCGGCGACGCCGGTGACGGTGAGGCATTGCACGTTTGCGGGGAACAGCGCGGGCACGGGCAAAGCGATCTACCTGAGTTACGAGGACGTCAAGCTGTCGCTATTCAACTGCGTGGTGTGGGGGGCGGACGCGGATCAGATCCGTTTGCAGAATGGATCGCCGACGTTGAAGCTGACGCAGTGCCTGTTTCAGGGAGGGGTTGATTCTGTGTTGCGGAAGTTCGGGGTCGTGGAGGTGGAGGGGGCCATACTGGTGGCGGATCCTCAGTTCGCCGATGCGGATGGCGTTGATGGGGTTGGGGGTAGCGCGGACGACAATCTGCGGCTGACGGCGGGGAGTCCGTGCGTGGATACGGGTACATCCGTTGGGGCCAGCGCGCACGACGCGGATGGGGCTGCGCGGCCGCAAGGGTTGCAGGTGGACCTGGGGGCCTATGAGTTTGCGGGTGGGCGGCCGGCCAGCGGCCTGACGGTGACGGTGCGTTAGCCCGCATGTTGCCCAGCGCGGCGCAGCCGCAACCGA
>CAZWQJ010000201.1:0-8131 GCA_964635825.1 uncultured Victivallales bacterium
CAGCGAGGGACGGCGGCAAGGAACAGGTTGGTTCTTAAGAGCGGCGCTCTTTCTCGGTGGCCGCCCAGCCGCCGCCCAGCGCTTTGTAAGCGCGGATCAGGTTGCGCGAAATCGCGCCATCGCTGAGCGCCAGCGCTTCGTCGAAGGTCAGGCGCGCCCGCTGGGTGTCGAGCACGCTGTTGAAATCAACCAGCCCGTTGGCGTATTGGTCGCGGGCAATCACCTCGGCGGCGCGCGCGGCGGCGGAGGCTTTGGCGAGGGTCGCGCGCCTGCTCTGCTCCTGACCGTAGGCCATGAGCGCATCGCGCCATTCGGCGATAGCGGCCAGCACCGTCGCCTCATACCGCGCCAGGGCCTGCTCCTGCCGCGCCGTTTGAATTTCAATCGTGGCTCGGATGGTGCCGCCCCTGAAAATCGGCAGCGAGATGCCCGCGCCGAGCGTGGTAAAGCGGCTGCCGCCGGTCAGGAGCGAGCCGCCGGAGAGGGACTCCAATCCGAGCGCGCCATCGATGCGAAAGGTCGGGTACTGCGCGGCGCGGGCTTCGCCGATGCGGGCGGTCTGCGCCGCCAGGCGGCGTTCGGCGGCGCGGATGTCGGGACGCCTCCGCAGCAAGTCGGCGGGAACCGCGAGCAGCGCGCGGGGAGGGACGGCCGGAATGGACGCAGGCTCGTCGAACGCGTCCCCCCACTCGCCAGGCGGCAGACCGACGAGGACCGCGAGCGCGTTGCGCAGGCGCTCCAACTCGCTCTGGATTGCAGGGATCTGAGCCCGCGTCCCTTCGAGTTGATAGTGGGACTGCTCGACGGCCAGCTTGTCGCCGATGCCGTTGGCGAAACGGGTCTCCTGAATTTCGGCCGTCTCGACCTGCAGCGCGAGGTTTTCGAGCGCGACGCGCAGCCGCTGCTGATCGGTTCGCAGGGCGACGTAGTGCGTGGCGATCTCTGCCGCCAGCGAGACCCAGACCTCCTCCGCAGCGGCGGCGGCGGCCTCAAGCTCGGCGCGGGCCGCTTCGACGGCGCGGCGGCGGCCGCCGAAGATGTCCAGTTCCCACTGTGCGTCAAATCCGACTTGATAGAGCCCGCCGTCTCCCGGCGCGCCGGCGTTGTCGCTGGCGCGGAAGCGGGTGTGGGCTCCATTTGCATCGAGCGTCGGCAAGAGGCCGGAACGGCTGACGCGCAGCCGCGCCCGCGCTTCACGCAGCCCGGCACGGGCCTCCGCCACCGTCCGGTTATCGGCCAAGCCGCGCCGAATCAGCCCGGTCAGCATCGGGTCCTGAAAAGCCTCCCACCATGCGGCCACCTCTTCCGCCTGCACCGGGGCTCCCCCGGGCATCTGCAGGAGCGCGGGAATCGGCTCGTGCCACTCCGGCGCGTGGTAGTCGGGTCCAACGGCCGCGCAGCCCGCCAGCAGGGTGGCGGCGAGGGCGGGAAGTCCGCATGTGCCAGCCGGATGTGCCCGCGTGCGGGAGCGGCGGCCGGGTGCATGCGAGGCGCGAGCAGACGTGCACGAGGCCGGATGCGCCGCACGGGGTTCGGACGCATCAGGGTGTGGATGACGCTTCATGTCAGATCTCCTTTCGGTCGGCGGCGTTGGGCCGCGTGCGCGAAGACGATCCCGCTTCGCGCAGAACCTGGAACAGCGCGTAGAGCCCCGGGATCAGGAAGATGCCGAGGAGCGTGGCGGCGAGCATGCCGGAAAAGACCGTCACGCCGATGGCCCGGCGGCTAGCCGCACCCGCGCCGTGGGCATAGACCATGGGCAGGACGCCCAGGATGAACGTGAAGGCCGTCATCAGCACCGCGCGAAACCGCTCGCCTGCCGCCTCGCCCGCCGCCTCGATAATTGAGAGTCCCGCCTCGCGCCGCGTCTTGGCGAACTCAACAATCAGGATGGCATTCTTGGCGGCCAAGGCCACCAGCAGCAACAGGCCGAGCTGCGCGTAGATGCTCAGCGGCAGCCCCGCCAGCTTGAGGCCCGCCAGCGCACCGGCTGTGGCCACAAAGATCGAGCACATCACCGGCAGTGGGATGGTCCAGCTCTCATACTGGGCCACGAGAAAAAGGTAGCCGAAGACGAGCGCGGCCAGGACGAGCGGGAGGGTCTGTCCCGCCGCCCGCCGCTCCTGGTAGCTCAATCCCGACCATTCCAAGCCGTACCCCTCCGGGAGCACCTCGCGGGCGAGCGCTTCGACGCGCTGCATCGCCTGGCCGCTGCTGACGCCCGGCGCCACCGCTGCCACGACGCCCGCGCCGGTGAAGAGGTTGTAGCGCGGCAGAAGGCGCGGCCCCGGCGCAATGTGCCAACGCGCCACGCTTCCCAACGGCACCATCTCGCCAGCGGCGTTGCGCACATGCAGCCGCAGCACGTCGTCGGGCGAGCGCCGGCCCGGCCAGTCGGACTGGACGATCACCTGATTGATCTGGCTCTCCAGGTTGATGTCGTTGACATAGCGCGACCCCAGGTAGTTCTGCAGGGTGGAGAAGACCGAGGAGACGGGCACGCCGAGCATCTCGGCCTTGAGCCGGTCGATTTCGAGGCGGACATGCGGCGTCTGTGCCGAGAACCCGCTGAAGGCGAAGAGAATCTCGGGGGTTTGATTCAGGGCACCGAGGAGCGGGTAAAGCGCGGCTTCGAGTTTGGCGGGATCGCCGTCCTGCATCGCCTGGAGCCGGATGTCCAAGCCGCCGTTCGCGCCCAGGCCAGGGATCGCCGGCGGCACGAAAAAGTTAACTTCCGCTCCCGGGATCGCCGCGCAGCGTCCCTGCATGGCGCCGAGCATCGCCGTCACATGCAGCCGGGAATCCCGTCGTTCGGCCCATGGCGTAAGCCCGACAATCATCACGCCGACGTTTTCTGCCAGGCCGCCCATCATGCTGAAGCCGGTGATGCCGAGGGTAAAGCTGATCCCCGGCATGTCGCGGATGGCTGTCGCGACTTCGGCGAGCACCCCGTCGGTGCGCGCCTTGTTGGCGCCCTCGGGGAGGCGGACGGCGGCGAAGAGCACCCCTTGGTCCTCATCCGGCAGGAACGCGGTCGGCGTGGTAATGAACGAACCGACGTTCAACAGGACCGACACACCCAGCAGCAGCGCGGCCAGCGCGACGCGTCGCGCCAGCCACCGCGAACACGCGATAAAGCCGCGGTTGCTGCCATCGAGCGTGCGGTTGAACCAGACCAGAGGGCCGCGGCGGTGGAGTTTGGGCGCGTCGAGCAGCGTCGCGCACAGCGCCGGGCTGAGCGTCAAGGCGACGACCGTGGAGAGGCAGATGGCCGTTGAGAGCGTCACCGCAAACTGCTGGTAAATCTTGCCGGTGATTCCAGAGATGAAGCCGACCGGAATGAAGATCGCCAACAGCACGAGGGTCGTGGCGATGATGGCGCCTGTGACCTCACGCATGGTTTGAATGGTGGCGGCTTTCCGCTCCATCTTGTCGCGCAGCATCAGCACCTGCACCCGTTCGACGACGACGATGGCGTCGTCGACGACCGAGCCGATTGCGAGCACCAGGCCGAAGAGGGTGAGCGTGTTGATGCTGTAGCCTAGCATCTTCAGCACCGCGAACGTGGCGCACAGGGAGACCGGGATCGTGGTCGCGGGGACCAGCGTCGCCCGCCAGTTCTGCAGGAAGATGTAGCACACCAGCACCACCAGCACAAAGGTCAGCGTCAGCGTTGAAACGATCTCGCGGATGCTGGCTCGAACAAACTGCGTGGCATCATACGAGACGACGCACTCCAGATCTTCGGGAAACCGCGCGTGGAGCCGGGCGAGCTCGGCGCGGACGTCGTCCATGGCCGTGATCGCGTTACTGCCCGGCTTTTGCGTCAGGGCTAGCGAGACCGACTCCGCGCCGTTAAAGACGCCGCTGAACATGTACGTGTTTTCGCCGAGTTCCACGCGCGCCACATCGTGGAGACGGACCAGCCCGCCTTGGTCGGCGGTGCGGACGATGATCTCACGAAACGACTCGGGATCGTTCAGCCGACCCCGCGCCTTGACGCTGTAGACCAATTGCTCGCCACCCGAGGCGGGCGCGGCGCCGACCGAGCCGAGCGCGGCCTGAATGTTCTGACTGCGGATGGCGGCGATCACATCGTCGGGCGAGAGCCTTTGGGCGGCGAGGCGGTCGGCGTCGAGCCAGACGCGCATGCTGCGCTTGGAGCCGTAGACCTCGGCCCCGCCCACGCCGGGGACCCGCTTCATGGCGTTCTTGACGTGATTATGGGCATAGTCGCTCAAAAACAACCGGTCATGGGTCTTGTTGGGCGAACGCAGGGTGAGAAAGCCGAGCATGTCGGACGATTCGGTGGTTACCGACAGGCCCTGTTCGGTCACCTCTTTAGGCAGGCGCGGCACGGCCTGCTGCAGGCGATTCTGAACTTTGATCATGTCCATGTCGAGGTCGGTTCCGACTTCGAACGTCACGGTGAGCGTGTACGACCCCGAGTCGTCGCAGTCGGAGGAGAGGTAGAGCATGCCATCGACGCCGTTGACTTCCTCCTCGATTGGAATGGCGACCGTCTCCGCCAGCTCGGCGGCGCTGGCGCCGGGGTACATGGCGCGGACGAAAACCTGAGGCGGCGTCACCTGCGGGTATTGCGCGATCGGCATGTTGCGGATCGACAACACGCCCGCGAGGGTCATGACGATGGAGAGCACCACGGCCAGTCGTGGTCGCTCGATAAAGACGCGTGAGATCATGAACCGCCCGCTTTCTGGGCGACTTCCGCCTGCACCGGCATGCCGGGACGGATTTTCTGCAGCCCTTCGACGATGACCGGTTCATCGGCCGCGAGGCCGCTACGGATCTCAATCCGGCCGTCGAGCGACGGCCCGGTTTTGACCCGCCGCACCTGCGCCGCACCCTCGGCGATCACGTAGAGGAAGGGCCCCTCGCGGTCGGTCAGCACGGCGGCCTGCGACACGACCGGATAGGGTTTGGCGTCTGCCTTGTCGATCAGCACCGTCACATAGCCATTCGGGACCAGCATGCCGTCCGGGTTGGCGAAGCGGACGCGCACGGGCAAGGTCGCCGTGCCCGTCATCATCTCGGTCTCCTCGAAATCGTGCGAGCCCGTCATCTCGGGAATGGTCCCGGTGGGCAGCCGCAAACGGATGCGCACGGCGGTAGGCATGGCCGCGCCACCGACGGACTCTCGCAGCTCCAGGTAGTCGCGGTCGGGGACGGAGAAGACGACGCGGATCGGATCGAGCTGGACGATGTGCGCGAGGGTGCCGAGAGAGGGGGAGACGAAGTCCCCGGTATTCGCGACGGTGCGGCCGATCCGACCGGTGATCGGTGCCGTGATGCGCGTGTGGCGCAGGTCGATTGTGGCCAGTTCCAGCGTGGCCTGGGCCTGTTGCACGGCGGCCTGGCTCTGCAGAAGGCCGCTGCGGGCCGTGTCGAGATCGGTCTGCAGAATGCCCCTCGCGTCGGCTGCCTCCAAGCGCTTCAGGTAGCGCTGCGCGCGGTCCAGCTCGGCCTCGGCGCCAGCCAATTCAGCCCGGCGCAAGGCGACGCGCGCCTCGTAGATGGCGGCCTCGATGGTGAAGAGCGGGTCACCCGCGTTCACCATCGATCCCTCTTGGAAGTGGACCTTCTCGACCAGCCCTTCGATCTGCGCGCGCAAGCCTACAGACTGGATGGGTTCGACCTGGCCGATGAAGGAGGCGGGCGGATTCAGTGCGGCGAGTTCGGGCGTGTGCGTCACCACAGCCGTGGCCCCGCCGGGCGGCATCATGCCCATCGGCGGCCTACCGCCACCCGCAGGCGCGCCGGGCATCAGCCCGCGCGCCAGCCATCCCAGCGCCAGCAGCGCGACTGCGGCGATTGCCCAGCCGGCCCACCGCGCCCCCCTCGAATCCCGTTTGTGCTCGTCCTGTTGCATCATCATCGTCCTTTCCCGCGCGCCGTGCGCAACCCGTCACTCACCACGCTGAAGCCCTGCTCCAGCACAACCGCCAAATCGACTGCCAGGCAGCGGTTAAGCGCCGCTCGTAGCAATCCCGTCCACAGTCCCCACAGCACCGCCGTCGCCACACCGACATCCACATCGGGACGGAGCTCCCCCGCCTCGCGCAGGCTGGCCAATGTGTGGCGGATGGCAAAGAGCGGCCCGGATTCCAGTGTGTCAAACCGTTCCCGCACGGGCGCCAATTGGGGTGCCGACCAATCCATGTGCGACATCACGTTGAAAAACTTCCGCGCCTCGGTGTTACGCACGACCGCTTCGGCCCACGCGACCATGTGGTGCTTGAGCGCCTCCAACGTCGGGGGTTCGGGAAGCTGGCGGCCCAAGTCCGCGACGCGCGTCGCCTCCATGTAGGTGATCATCGCCAGCAGGAGGTCGGGCTTTCCGGTGAAGTGCCAATAGACCGCGCCTTTGGTCAGGCCGATACGGCGGGCGATCTCCGAGAACGTCGTCTTGAAGTAGCCCTTCTCATGGAACAAGGTGATGGCCACCCGAATAATTCGGGTGCGCGTCTGCGCTGCATCCGCCTTGGTCCGCCTCGCCATTAGCCTCTCCCTAACCCGACTGAAAAGGCACATTATACATACCTTTTAGTATGTAAGCAAGCGCGTTGTTCTAAAGGCAACGGTTCTAATTATTACTCAGTGACTTTGACAGTGAACACGGTTGAGGCCATATCCCCTGTTTCCGGTATTCCTTTGACCGAGACACGATACGCTCCGATCGCCGCATCCCGGGCCGCCGTGAGTTGGAAACTCGTCTCCGCTTTGTCGCTGGTTTTGATCAAGACATAGCTTGGTCGGTTATAGGCACGCGCCTCCGCCTCATGCGCGCTCGAGCAACTCCGCCGCCAGCGCGACACACGCCTGGCACGGCAGGGCCTTCGATGCGCGGATGGCGCGGCACTCGATGTGACCACCCGCCTGCTCCGCAAATTTTTCACGGATCGTCCCGGCGCGCCCGGCTCCCGCCAGCATGCAACTGGCGTGAAGGGCGCCACACACCCCATCGGGTGCCCGGCCTCCGCCGCAGTCGGCGAACTGGGCCGCGTCATGCGGGCTTGCCGGGTTCTTTGTCTTCCAGGCATGCGCGACCGCCTGGGCGCAGTTGCCACGCCGCTGGCTGTAATACTCGCTGGCTGTCTTTCTCATATAGGATCTGGGGTCTCCATCAGTGTTCCGTCATTTTTTGAATCGCGGTGAACCGGCCGCTGCGGATGCCGAGCGCCTGGGCTTCGGCGAAATACCGGTCCAGGGCAGCCGTGTCTTTGCGCTGTTGGGCGAGATGACAGAGATAGAAGAGTATCCGCAGTTTGAGATCGCCATCAGCAGGGCTCGGGGCCTCCTGCGCCTGCGCCCATTTGGCGTGGGCGCGTTCAAAGCAGGCCAACGCGACGGAGCTGTCATGCAGCCGGTTGAGGTGGATGCAGCCAGCGTCGATTTCCAACTCGGCATCGCCCGGATTGTTGCGGATGCCCTCCTCCAGAATGCGGAGCGCCTCGGCGGGATTCATCAGGTCCTGGGATAGGACGCTGGCGCAGAGCAGATAAGCCTGAACATTCCTGGGCTCAACACGGACGGCGGCCCAGTACCACGGTATCAGCTCCCGGGCCTGATCCCCGTCCATGTGCCGGTGTTCCGCGATGTGGATGCGCGTGTTGATCCAATTCCAAGGATCACGCGGGGGCGCCTCGGGCTGCTGCGCGTCATGCTCCTCCGCATGGGTGTGGGCTGTTCCAGGGAGGGCGAGGTGGTTTTCGGCATGGTCGTCGGCGTGGGTGCAGTCGGAGATACGCACGCCGCCATGGAAATACTCGTCGGCTTTCAGGATCATGCCGTCGCTGATCATCATACGGGCTTCGCCCAATATCTGATCCAGCAGCGATGTTCCGACGGTCTGCGGCAAGCGTTCGCCGAAGACGCGCGGCAACATCTGGCCGATCACCAGGGCTGCGGCAAGGGTCAGCGCGACGGCAGATATATGGAGGGTTGCGCGCATCGCGTCATCAGCACTTCTTGCGCCGGAAGATCCATCCCGCAAGCAGCAGGCAGGCTCCGGCATAGACAACGGCATAGAGGAGAACGGCGGCGGCGACCTGCCAGCCGACCGGACCCCATTCATGAACGACCCGGCGGCGGAGGTCGAAAAATTCGACGT
>CAZWQJ010000202.1:0-7991 GCA_964635825.1 uncultured Victivallales bacterium
GTGTCGAGGGCATGTGGTCTCCGTGGGTGGTGGGCTGGTGTACTACTCAGAATTGCCTATGTCATTCGCTTGCCTGGAATCAAGATTCACCACCCGCTGCGCTGGAGACACGGAGGCACGGAGAATCGAACGTGGTGATTCTGCGTTTTGCATACCCATCTGAGCGGCAGCACTCTAGTGCGTGGCGGGCGTATCGGGCGGCGGTTTGACTTGGCGCGCTTTCAAGGGGTAGCGAACCTTCAGGTCGCCATCGAGCAGGATTTCGGTCCAGTAGGTGCCGGGTTCTTCGAAGCGCACATTGAGGAAGAACTCGACGCTGGTGGCGGTGGCCTCGCTATCCGGCAGGTTGACGGGTACCTCGCGGCCTTCGACGAGTACGGTTCGGCCATCGGGTTTCAGCAGGCGGCTGCGCTGCTGGAAGGTCCCCTGGCCGCAGCACCAGCGGTTGACGATGCAGATGCGCTGAAAGACGGCGGGGTAGTTCGGCACGGCGATCATGTCGAAGAGCCCGATGAGGATGAACTTGCCGTTTCGTTCCTGGCGAACGTCATCGCAGAGCAGGCTGGATTGGAGATCGGGAATCACGGGGGAGTTGTAGCACGGTCCGCGGGCGGCGACAAGGTCTGGGAGGCATCTCATCTATTGCGCGTTCGTCAATGGAGTGACGGCTCGTCCTCGTCCTCAGCGCAGCGGTCCTCGTCCTCGATGGGACTCCCGAAAACACGCGGCTTCGAGAACGAGAACGAGGACGACGACGAGGACGAGCAAAAGGGCGAGATTGTCACCGTTATAGTGAACGCACAGTAGGCATGGAGGCGTGCGCCTGCTGGCGCGGGACGGGAGCCCCGCGCTACGGGAAGGCCCATGCTCCGATGGAGAAGGGCAGTGCGCCCTCAGCAACCTGCCGGCGCCACGGTTCCGTGCGGTGCATCGGCGCCGCCCTCGCGGACGTGGCCGCCCCAGGCGGTGATGCGTTCGCGGATGAAGGCGACGATGGCGGCGTGGGTGGCCTTTTCGTTGCCGGTGGCGGTGAGTGGGGCGGCGAAGGCGTAGTGCATGTGCTGGCGGCGGTCGAGCGGGCCGAATTCCTTGATGCGTTTGCCGTTGCCCTGGAAATCGGTTTTGAGGGCGAGGGGGACCGCGGGGACGCCGGCGCGGGCGGCGAGTTTGACGCCGAGGGAGTTAAAATCCGGCGGGCTGAAATAGGGGGCGCGGGTGGCTTGGGGGAAGACGACGACGGAGCGGCCGGCGCGCAGGGCCTCTTCGCCGCGGGTGAGGACGTCCTTGAGATCCTGGCGCGGGTTCTGGCGGGTGACGCTGATGGGATGGCAGGCGCGCAGGATGGGGCCGAACACGGGGTAAGTGAGGAGGCTTTCCTTGACGATGAAGCAGACGTTGCCGAAGGCGAGGGCGATGGACGGGAGGATGAAGGTTTCGGCCATGCTCATGTGGTTGGCGATGATGACGGCGGGGCCGTTGGTGGTGGCGAGGGCGCGGGTGCCGGTGATGTGAACCTGCCCGCCGGCATGTTCGACGGCGCGGATGGTGTCGAAGGAGCTGCGGGACCAGGCGGCGGTGTCGTAGCGGTTGGCGCGCGCGAGGCGGTTGCCGATGGCGACGACGCGCAGGATGTGGGCGTAGTACCAGCCGTCGAAGCGGCCGAAGGCGCGGTGCAGGAGGGGCGGTCCCCCGGGCGGCGTGTGATACTCGCCCGTGCGGCGCAACTGATCCTGAAACTCGGGGGCATGCATGGGGCTCTTCATATCACCAGGCACCATGCGATTCAAGCGGCGGACAATCGGGCCGCCCGTAGAGAACGGCCGACACGGAGGTCGGCCCTCCATTGATGGTGATCATACTGGGGTTTCGATGGAGGGAGCGGCTCACCCGGAGGGTTCGCCCTACCTCGACAATTGGGCCGAATCGAAGGCTTGGATTGCTTGGAGGCGATGGCACGGCATGGTACCATTTCGGGATGATGGCATGGGGGGGGCGCTGGGGGTTGTGGGTGCTGGCGGCGTGGTGGGCGGGGGCGGCCGCGGCGCAGACGGTGGGGACAGTGCCGACGTTTCACAACATCGGCATTGAGCTCACCTTTCCCTCCACACCGGCCGCGACGACGGCGGTGGAACTGGATGTGCGCGTGGCGGGTAGTGGCGAATTCCGGCCGGCGCATCCGTTGTCGCGTCTCGACAATCGCACCTTTGCCGGGACGGTCTTCTGGCTGGATCCCGGCACGAGCTACGAGCTGCGGCTGCGATCCACGGCGCTGGCCTCGAACCTGGTGGTGACGGCCTCGACCCGCGCGGATGTTTTTGGTGGGGCGACCTGGACGAATTACCATGTGAACCCGGTGACGGGCAGCGATGCGAACACGGGGCTGAGCGCGGGGCAGGCCTATCGGACGCTGGGCAAAGCGCTGACGAAACTGGGGCCGGGTGTGCGCGTCTCGCTGCACGGTGGGCGCTACGACGAAGGCGACTACGAGATCAACGCGGCGGGGACGGAGGCGGCGCCGATCGTGATCGAGAACGCGGCCGGGGAGTGGCCGGTGCTGAGCGGGCTCAACACGAACTTTACGCCGAGTTGGGTTTCGCATGACGTGGCGAATCAGCTCTATCGCGCGCCCTGCACGGTGGTGCCGTACAATGCCTATCTGAATGGCGAGCAGTTCTTCCACTTCGGCAATTATGTCGGGTTGCGGGATCGGGCGGATGGACAGGAGGTGGGGTACTGGGCGGATGGGACCAATCTGTTCGCGCGCTTCCCGGGCGGGGCGGCACCAGGGACCAACCGCGTCACGATCCCGCGGTTTACGGCGGCGCTGACGTTGAACGCGACTGCGCACCATGTGCATCTCGTCGGGTTGGAGATCGCCTACTACGGGCTGCTGGCGGGGAGCAAGGGCGTGTATGTCAACGGGGCGGACTCGAACCTGATCGACCGCTGCCACATTCATCACGTCGGGCCCGGCGTGGGGATCAAGCGCGAGGCGTGGCACAACACGATCCAGAACTGCCGGTTCTCGGAGTCGCCGCTATCGGGCTGGTCGTGGGACGCGGTGAAGAACAATCCGGGCTACGCCTACGAGGCGGGTGGCGTGGTGGTCTACAACAGTCCCTTCACGAACGCCGGCAATGTGATCCGCTACAACACGTTCTCCAACATGTTCGACGGCTCGTTCCTGTACTCGACCGATGCCAGCGGGCCGACCAAGAGCATGGACGTGCATGACAACCGGTATGAGTACTGCGGGGACGATGCGATCGAGACCGACGGCTACGGATCCAATGTGCGCATCTATGGCAACCGGTTCCGGGAATTCCTGTCGGGCATCTCGGTGGCGCCCTGCCGCCCCGGGCCGACGTACATCCTGCGCAACATCATGGAAGGGTCGCCAACCTATGGTCCGGATGCGCGCCTGCCCATCAAGTTCAACGTCGGCGGGAACGCGTCCAGTCAATGGATATATCTCTACCATAATACCATGCACACGGCGGTGACGGATCAGGACGGGTTTGTGATGTGGGCGTACAGCCAGTGGACGAACGTGGTTTCGCGGAACAATATTTTTGCGGGGCAGCGCTATGCGTTCTACGCGACGGCGATCCCGAATCCGGTGGATTTTGACTACGACAATCTGTGGGACATCGGGGGCGGTTCGTTTGGGCGCTGGGCGGGAGTGCGGTACGAGACCTTTGACGCGTTCAAGGCGGCGTCGGGCCAGGAGGCGAACGGGTGGGCGCTGAACCCGGGCTTTACGAACGTGGCGGCGGGTGATTTCCGGCTGGTGAGCGGGAGCCCGATGATTGGGCGCGGCGTGGTGCTGCCGGGGATCAATGACGATTGGGTGGGGTCGGGGCCGGACGTGGGGGCGCTGGAATTTGGCAGCGAAGCGGCGGCGCTGGCACTGGCGGGCGGGACGGCGACGGTGGACTGGGTGACGGGCGAGCGCGCGGCCTACCAGATGCAGTGGGCCGGGGGATTGGGCGGCACGGGTTGGTCGAATGCGGGGAACGTGGTGACGACGCGGACGTACCGAGCGCGTGTGAGCACACCACTCGGGAGCGCGACGCAGGGGTTCTTTCGATTGCAGAGGGTGGGGGAGTAGAAGAGGGACCGGAGGGACGGGTGGTGGCAGGGGCGGGTTTTCTTTGGTAAACTGGATGAACGATAGGGGGGCCTTGGCGTGGGCGTTCATCGGGGGTTGGAAGTTGGTCGCCAACTGGGGGTGACGCGGGTGGGGTGGGGGGTGCTTCTCGCCAAACCGTGTCGGGTGGGGTGTGTGGCGTTGGCGTTGGGGATGCTGGCTGGGGCTGGCCGCGCGGACGAACTATACGATTTTGGCGATGCGCCGGAGCAGGGGGCTTTTACGGCGCCGACGACGCTGGGTAACAGCGGTGCGCGCCATGGCACGAACGGGTTCGTCACGCTGGGTGCGGTGGTGGATGCGGAGCCCGACGGGCAGCCGACCGATGCGGCCGACGGCGACGACCTTGCGGGACTGGACGATGAGGATGGAATCTCCTGGCTGACGCCGCTCATTCCAGGCTCTAACGCCTCGGTGCGTGTGGACCTGCCCAACGGCGGGTACGTCGCCGCTTGGATGGACTTCGATGCCGATCGCGCGTGGGACGGCGAGAGCGAAGGCATCATTGATTCGGACAGTTTCGATCCTGGTGCGGTGACGTTCACATTCATGGTGCCGCCATCGACGCCATTGGGCTACACCTTCGCCCGTTTTCGGGCCGCCAGCAGTCCGGTCACCGCCTATGACGGCTACATGATCGACGGCGAAGTTGAGGACGAACGGGTGTTGGTGACGGCGCTGGATTTTGGCGACGCGCCGGACACGAGCGGCGCCAGCTTTCCCACGCGCTTGGTGGACAACGGTGCGCGGCATTATCTGGTTCCGGGGGTGTACCTGGGGCTGCGCGTGGATCGCGAAGCAGATGGGCAACCGACGGCGGCGGCGGATGGAGACGACGTGGCGGGCCCGGAGGATGACGAAGATGGCGTGGTCGTTCTCGATCCGCTGTATCCGGGATTGTCGGCACGGCTGGAGGTGGAGTCTTCGACCAACGGCTACCTGCAGGTGTGGCTGGATGCGGATCGCAACGGATTCTGGAATGGGCTGGCCGAGCAGGTGGTGCGGGACGAGGCCCTGCAGGCGGGGGCGAATACGGTCACCTTCACGGTGCCGGGGACGGCGGCGGCGGGGACGGCGGTGATGCGGGTGCGCTTCAGCACGCAGAGCGGCGTGGCTTTCAACGGCTTGGCCGGCGATGGCGAGGTGGAGGATCTTCGGGTGACCCTGTTGCCGCCGGCGGTGGATTTCGGCGATGCGCCCGACACGAATGGGGCGTCCTATCCCACACGGCTGTCCGGGAATGGCGCGCGCCATCTCGTGAATCCGGGGGTGCGGCTGGGCGTGCGGATCGATGCGGAGCCGGACGGCCAGCCGACGGCGGCGGCGAATGGTGACGACCTGGCGGGGGAGGATGACGAGGATGGCGTGGTCCTTGAGACGCCGTGGCTGCCGGGGCGTACGGAAAGCGTGACGGTGACGGCGTCGGTGGCCGGGTATCTGCAGGGATGGTTTGATTTCAATGGGGACGGCGACTGGGGGGATGCGGGCGAGGCGGTGTTTGTGGACCGCGTGCTGTCCGCCTCATCCAACAGCCTTTCCGTGGTGGTGCCGGAGTCGGTGGCGGCCAACCCGCTGATGGCGCGTTTCCGGTTTGCGACGGTGCCGCGGGTGGGGCTGCAGGGGCAGGCGGCGGACGGGGAAGTGGAGGACTACGCGATCCCGGTGCTGCGACTCGATTTGGGCGATGCGCCGAATGGGGTGGGCTTCGCGTATCCGGTGACGCTGGCCGACGATGGCGCGCGCCATGAACTGAACGCGGCCGTACGGTTGGGGCTCGCGCTGGATCTGGAGCACGATGGGCAGCCGTCCGCCACCGCGCAGGGCGATGACAGTGATGCGGACGGTGACGATGAAGACGGCGTGCAATGGCTCAACGCGGTGCGCCCCGGTGAGACGGCGCTGGTGCAGGTCGGCGTCTCCACGTCGGGATTTTTGCAGGGGTGGATTGACGTGGATCGCAATGGGTCCTGGGCCGGGGAGCAGGTGCTGGTTGATCGAAGTCTGAGCGCCGGTGTTCATTTACTGGCCATACCCACGCCGCTGACGGCGTCGTCGGGCGTGACGTTTGCGCGGTTTCGGTTCTCGACGGTGGAAGGGCTGGGGGTTGGTGGGTCGGCGACGGATGGGGAGGTCGAGGACTACGCGCTGTCGATTGGGGCGTTGGTGGCGACGACCGGGAGCGTGAGCTGCACGACCTGGCTGCAGCGGCCGAACGAGGTCTATGGTCTCGACATTCAATCGTGGGGGGCCTCGACGTTGCCGCCCTCGTCGCAGCGCCAGATTCGCGGAGCGGACGACTGGATCTCCGATGGGCGCGAGTTGGGCGGGGTGGGCTGGTGGGGGAGCTACCTAAGCTGGCGCGGGAGTCCGGGGGCGGTGCCGGCGGCGTCGCGCCCGACGGCCTTTCGTGTGACGTTGTACGCGGACAGTTCCAGCACGAATGCGGGGACACCCTGGATGCCGGGGGTGGAGATCACGAACATCGTGGCGGTGTTGTTGCCGCATGGAAACATGGATGCGGGCGCGGGGCAGGTATCGGAGCGCTGGTCGGGAACGAGCGATCTGGGCTTTGTGGCGCCGGGATCGTACGAGTATGAGTATGCGTACCGGTTGCGACTTCCGTCGACGTGGCCGCAGGTGGAGGGCTACCGGTACTGGCTGGGCGTGGAAGCCGTGATGGGGACGGCGTCGCCGACCTACCGCTGGGGGTGGTGCACGGCGCTGCTGCGTGAGGCGGCGGGGCAGGCGGCGATGGTGCGCCGTGTCTCCTCGACGGTGTGGTCGAACCTGACGTACTCGCCGGCGGTGGTACCCTGGAACACCGTGACGAATCATCCGGACGCCGGGGCGAAGGTGGATCTGGCTTTTGAGGTGTTCACGCCGGACTGTCCGCGCCTCGCGCACCAGTGGCCGCAGGATGCGGATGGCGTGCAGCCGGGCGGGGAGGCGTCGTGGCAGCGGGTTGGCGATGAGCCGGGTACGGGCGTGCAGTTGGCGGATGAATTTGTGGCAGATGGGCGGCGCGTGGCGGGGGTGCGCTGGCGCGGGACGCACGGCGGGTGGATGCCCGGCAGCGTGGGCTCGCCGACGAATCCGGTGGTGCCGCCGGCCGGCCCGGCGCGGCCGCTGGGATTTCTGCTGACGGTGTACACGATGCAGGAGGCGCCCTGTCGGCCGGCGCAGGTGCTGACGAATCTCTTCGTTGCGATGGCGCAGGTGGATGAGGACTATCGCGAGACGCTGGCGCGGCCGTGGCTGGGGAGCGGCTCCAATCTGCAGGTCTACGCCTACGCGGCGGATCTGCTCGATCCGGCGGTGTCCGGGCAAACATGGCCACTACAAACTGGCGTTCTGTACGGACTCGGGATTCAGGCGGTGTACGCTCCGGAGTTCGTGCCGGGCGTGCCGAGCGGCTGGCACTGGCTGGTGGCGGACGGGATCACGGGGTGCGACAGCGTGCGCTCGACGGATGGGGGCGTGACGTGGACGGCGGGTGTGAGCGGTGCGGAGGCGGCCGTGCCCGGCGGGCCGTACGACCTGGCCTTTGATCTGCTTAGCGATGCGCCGGGGCTGAGTCCGTTGTATGAGCAGCCGGATCTGCTGGCGATCGATATCGATACGAATGGGGCCCCCGATTTGATCTCGGTGGGCGATCTGGGGTCCGGGGTACAGGTGCTGCAGGTCACAACCAACCCCGTGCGCGGGACGTGGCAGGATCTGCAGACCAACGTGTGGCCGCGGCTGTGGCCGCGGACGAACTTCTGGCCCGACGTGCGCGCACCGCGCGCGCCGGCTCTATACCGCATCGAGCAACGGTAGAAAATCGCTGCGCGATTTCCTG
>CAZWQJ010000203.1:0-7917 GCA_964635825.1 uncultured Victivallales bacterium
GCGGACTACATCCTGCTGCCGAAATAGTTCAGCGTTTGGCCTTGGCGGCGCGCTTGATGTCGCGGGCGGAGACGCCGGCGTAGCGGCTGAGCAGGCGGGAGAGGGCCTGGGCGTCGCGCATGCCGACGAGCGGTGCGGCGTAAGCGAGGGTCCAGTCCGGGTTGGCGAGCAACTGATGGCGGGCACGCACGGCCTTGCGGCGCAGGACGTCGTGGATCGGCGTGCGGCCCGTCAACTGTTTGTATCTGCGCGCGAAGTGGTGCTTCTCCAGGCCCACGCAACGGGCGAGATCCGCGAGGCGCACCGCCTTCGGCATATGCTCCTCCGTGTAATGGATCACCCGGGCCAGCATGTCGTCGGTCGCCGTCACGGAAAGCGCCGTGAACTCGGCGCAGATCGCGGCCAGGTAGGCGTTCGCGTCGGAGCCCAGCATGCCTTTGCGGACCGGGTCATGCGACAGTTCAAGCAACCGCTGGGCCAGCAGGTCGATCACGTGGTTCGAGTCCCGGACCATGAAGGGCAGATGCCGGGTTCGGCGAGGCCAGCGGAAAAAGAGTTCGATGCAGCGCAACGCCCGGCCCGTTTCACTCTCGTCCGTGCGGATCGTTCCCGCGGGCCAGAGAACGACGTCGCCAGCCTCGGCCCGGATGGTCTGCCGACCGGCTTCGGTATCGGTGAACGCCTTGAACACGCCGCCGAGGACGACGATCATCTGCGAGATGGTGTGCCCCCCCTTCCATCGGCTGAGCACACGGTCGCTCGGCCCCGTGAAGAACACGACCTCCGTCAATGTAACGTCAATGTTGGTACGACTTTCCATGGCAATAACCCCTCGATGCTTCGCGCAGAGCGTCGGCTTTCAGGGCGGCGCTTCTCCGTCGTTGCGCTACTACTAGGCCACAAAACGGTCATCTTTGTCAATATCCCGCAAACACAGAACGTCGGGTGCATGGTAGAGTGTTCGGCATGGATGAGGTCTGATGAACAACAACACGAGGACACGCGTTATGTCGGGAAATGCAGACGAAGCTAATGGATATGTTGAATGTCGCGCCCTGCCCCCTAAGCAGAGAGAAGCCGCCGATTCCCGGCACATTATTAACTACTACTCCGACGTGCGCAGGAACGACCAGCTCTACCGGATCATGACCGGCGCCTTCACGGTCGTCGCGCACTGCCCGGAGCTGCGCGAGCCCGCGCTCGCCTGGATCAATACCCTCATGGCGAAGACCAACGGTCGGCGGCTGCGCTGGATGGTCGACCCCGACGGCCGCCAGCTCAAGCCGGACATCCGCTGGATGGAATGCCAGCTCTCCAGCGAGGCGCCATTCCATTACCTGACCGCCTATTGGCGCGGAACAACGAAAGGATTCTGGCCATGATGCACGTCAAGCTGACCCGGTTCGCCGGAAGCCATGAAGAGGACACAATCTGTCGCGCACTGCCCAACGAGGGCGCCACGGCGCTGACCACTGCCTTCGCCGGCGCGGAATGGGAGATCGCCGCGTCACTGGAGCCGGTCGCCGACCGGCCGGAGGCCGTCGACGGGCGGATCACCTTCCGCGTGACCGGCGGCGCGGCCCGCGAGGTGGCGGTGGCGGTCGAGTGGACAGAAACAGACTGGTCGCGCGAGGTCTTCGTCCTGCTGCCGGCTGCTGCCTACAACGGCAACCGCTACCCGAGTCGTCCCTGCACGTACCCGCCGATGGTGCATGCACCTGGCGACATCGGTATTGAGGCGCCGGTGCTGGTCACCGACGTGCCGCGCCTGAACCACGAAGACGGCACGCCGTCACGCATCCAACTGCTGACCGGTGACCTCACCACGCCCGCCATCTGCTTCCACAACCCGCGGGCTGGCTCGGCCGCGATCCTTTTGACCGAACAGGGTAGCGTGTTCGGCAATCACGGACTGACGGTCGAGGAAAGCCCCGACCGCTCATCCGCCGCGCTGCGCCTCGAGGCGCCCGGCGTACGGCGCGATACCCTCTATACCATGGTCAACACCGCTACCCCCTCCTGGGATCGCGGCGCGGATTGGCGCGTTGGGGATGTCATCACCCTGCGCTTCCGTCTTTATCGCTTCCCGGCGGCGGACGTGCAGGCCTTGTATGACCGTTTCGCGGAAGTCCGCAAGGAACTCACCGGCCCGGTGCGGCTGCGGCACGAACTGCCGTTTTCCGCCGCCTTTGCCATCACCGAAGAGAAGCATCAGCGAAAAAACTGGTGTGATGAGGGCTACTACCGGGTGGGCACCCACGATGCCGCCGCCACCTGCAAGTATCAGGACTGGCAGGTCGGATGGGTGGGCGGCGGCATGTCGCCGGCCGCGTTCCTCCTCGCCGGGCAGGCCGAATCCCGAGAGCGCGCCCTCCGCAATCTCGACTGGATGTTCGCGCGCGCCCAGCACCCCAGCGGCCTGTTCTATGCCGTGTATCACGACGGCCAGGCTTCCGCCGATGGCTTTGACCGTCCCGGCACCGAGCGCTGGTACATGACGCGCAAGCAGGCGGATGCCCTCTATTTCGTGCTCAAGGCGTTTCGCGTGCTCCACGGGCAGGACGCGGGCTGGCGCCTGCCCGAGCGATGGGCGGCGGGCACGCGGCGGCTGGCGGACCGCTTCGTGGACAGTTTCCGCCGCTTCGGTCAGCTCGGGCAGTACCTGGACTGCGAGACGGGCGACGTGCTGGTCGGCGGCTCGACCGCCGCCGCCATGGCACCAGGGGCGCTCGCCCTGGCGGGACAGTATTTCGATCAGCCGGGATACCTTGACGCCGCCGCGGCCCTCGCCCGGCAACTGGACGTCCGCGATGTCGCCGCCGGCATCACCACCGGGGGCCCCGGCGAGATCCTCAAGTGTGCCGACAGCGAATCGGCTTTCGCCATGCTCGAATCGTTCGTCGTGCTCTACGAGGTCACCGGCAACCCGCACTGGCTGGCCAGAGCCGAGGCCGTGGCGGCGCAATGCCTGACCTGGTGCGCCTCCTACGACTATGCTTTTCCCGCGGCGTCGCCCTTCGGCCGGCTCGACATGCGCTCCGCCGGCTCGGTCTGGGCCAACGTGCAGAACAAGCACAGCGCGCCGGGCATCTGTACCCTCTCCGGCGACGCGCTCTTCAAGCTCTTTCGCTACACCGGCAACCGCCTGTGGCTCGAGCAAATTCAGGAAACGGCCCACAACCTGCCGCAATACCTCTCGCGCGCCGACCGGCCCGTTGGAGCGCCGCCGGCCATGCGCCCCGGCTACATGTGCGAACGGGTCAACTTCAGCGACTGGGAAGGGCGCGATAACATCGGTGGCAGCCTCTTCGGCTCCTGTTGGCCCGAGGTCTCACTGCTGCTGACCGCCGCCGAACTGCCCGGCATCTATGTGCAGCCCGACACCGGCCTGTTGTGCGTCCTCGATCATGTCGACGCCCGACTGATCGAAACCGGCGGCGCGCGGGCGTTGGAGTGCCACAACCCCACCGCCTTCGATGCCACGGTGCGCGTCTTCGCCGAACCATCCGCCGCCGCCCGGACCATCCTCGGCCAGGCCGCCGCGCTGCACTGGCCCACGCTGGCGATTCCCGCCGGCGAAACGCGTGTCATGGCACTGGCTCAACGGTAGAACCACGAATGAACACGAAGAGTCACGAATTGTTGTATTCGAGGGAGGCGATCCATGAAAGACAGGTATGGGACCAGTGGCGCCTTCCGAGAACGAAGGTGCGCGAACTGCTCGCACGCGGAGTTCATCGGCGATGGGCCTATACACTCGGCAATTCAAGGAAGGGACTGTGGCGGATCAGCAAGCAAAGCCCCGTCATGGCTGCCTTACCGCAAAGCTACTTCACGCAGAAATTCGGATGCTGGGGACAGACACCGTATGCTTCATCGTCCGCCGATAGAAGAAAACCGCCCCCGCGCTAATCTGAGGCCTTAAAAGTGCCATCTTCGTCAATCTCGTGCAAACACATAACGAACGTTGTGATGTATTATAGAGTCTTTTTGCGAGAGTGGTCTTTACATGCGGCCCTGCCGGCGGTGCTGAGATGCTGACGACAGGGGCGTTCGGCAGGGCGGTCGGACGTCTGGCGGCAACCTTGAAATGAAGGAGGAGGCGCGATGAAGAGGCGGAGGAATGGGACGACGGTGTTGACGGCGGCACAAGCCTGGCGAGCCGGGATGCTCATCATGTTGCGATGAGGGGTCGCATGAGCAGGAGGGAGACGATGACGCGAAAGAGGGACGCGGCATGCAGCGCACAGTAAATTCGACCGAAAAGAATATGCAGACAGTACCCATCGTGTTGCATGGTCCGATCATTGTTGCGCAGGCGCCGGTCGAGCTGGACCGTGCGGCCGCGGCGTGGGGGCGGTGGCAATTCCCCTATCTGCGCCGGCTGCGCGACGGGCGGCTACACGCCAGTTTTTCGATCGAGCCCGACAGCGCCTGGTCATACGGTAAGCCGATGGGCCATGCGTATTCGGCGGACGCGGGCAGGACCTGGCGCGCGGCGCCGCCGCGGGTCGGCCACGAAGCGGAGGATGGTTTGCGGCTGCCCAACGGCGACCGCCTGCAGCCCGTGCAGCGGTCCGTTCGCCGCGCGGAGGAATACGACCTGCCGAAGTCGGTGTGCGATTACGTGTGCAGTTACGGGTATCCGCGGTCGCTGTATCGGGCCGAGAATTTGCCGGCGGAACTGAACGAATGGCGCTTCCGCCGTCTGCCCGCCGGCGAAAGCGCGTGGGTCGAGGAAATCGCCGAAATGCGGATTCCGCGGGATCTCCGCACGGTCATGCAGGAAGGCACCCGCGGCGCCTCGCCGAGTGTCGGGGGAATCGGGCAAATACGGCAGGGGGCGCTGCCCACGCCGTTTCTGTGGGGCAAGATGAGGGTGGCGCCGGATGGCTCGCTGTGGGCGGTCACCTACGCCTGGCGCCTGCAGGCGGGCAGGCCTCGGTACGCCCCGCTATTCGTGCGGTCGCTTGACCAGGGGCGCATGTGGAATCTGCTGGGCGAAATCCCGTACGCGGGCGATCCCGAGGCCGATCCGCTGGCCGACAAGCGCGATGGATTCACCGAACCGGATTACAACTTTCGGCCCGACGGCTCGGTTATTTGCCTGATGCGGTCCAGTGACGGCCACGGCCACGGCCCGCTGTACCTGACCCGTTCCGCGGATGGCGCGCGCGCCTGGTCGAAGCCGGTGGCGTTCGACCGCGCCTTCGACGGCGGCAAGCTGCCGCAACTGCTGACCCTGGACAACGGCGTCACGCTGGCTTCCTACGGGCAGTCGGGCGGCCCCCGCTATATCGCGGTGCGCGCCACCACCGACCCGGCCGGGCTCGACTGGCAGGCGCCGGTTCAGGCCGACCTTTCGCCGCCGGCCCCGGGTGCCTGGAACTCCTGCGGCCACACCGATATGGTGGCGCTGGATCGCGACCGCGCGTTGCTCGTCTATTCGGACTTCAACCACCCCGACGGCGAAGGGCGTCCACGCAAAACCATCCTGGTGCGCGAAATCATGACCGCGAACGAAAGGTAACCCATGTCCGCACGGATCCATCACATCGACCCGGCGCACGGCGATGACGCCAACGACGGACTGTCGCCGGCGCGGCCGCGCAAGAACTACGCGGCCCGCGACATTTGCCCCGGCGATACGGTGCTCTTCAAGCGCGGCAGTGTCATCCGTGACGTGCTGCACACGCGAGACGGCGCCGAAGGCGCTCCGGTCACCTATGGCGCGTATGGCGACGGCGAAAACCCCGCCTTCCTGGGATCGGTTGCCATCGGCGATCCCGCCGCTTGGGCAAAAGTCCGGTCGTGTGTCTGGATCTATGCCGGGAAACTCTCCAGACAAGTCTGCAATTCCTATCAGTGAAAGCCGCCGATGATCCGCCGCGACATATACTACTGGAAATGCGACCGCCCTTCGGCCTTCCAAGACACGCGGACACGTGGCGAGGCTGATCCGCGGATTGCGCTACAGGTCGAACAAGAACTGCAAAGGCAATTCGACACGCGACACGTCGTGCTGAGCGCCGGGGCTGGCCAGGGCAATCATCTCACCTGGAATGCCAACGTGGATGAAACGGCGCTCTTCATCCGCGTGGAGAACGGCCCTGAAAAAGACGGGCATCTGGTCGTCGAGAGCGCCGTGCTGGATCGTGTGCGCGCGGCGGGCGTGCGCACGCCACGTGTTCTCGGCTGTGATGCCTCGCGGAGCCGCGTTCCGTTTGCCTGGCAGGCGTTGGAGCGGATTTCAGCCCCTGACTTGAACCACTGGCTCAAGGCGGGAACGCTGGAGGCGTCGCGGATCGCCTTCCACATCGGCGTGGCAGTGGCGCAGTGGCAGGCGATCACGCTGGAGGGCTTTGGCGTGCTGGATGACGGCTTGCGAGGTTATCGCGCCTCTTACGCCGACTACTTCCGGCTTCGTCTCGACGAGCATCTGCACTTCCTGAAATCGCGCGGTTTCCTCGAGGACACGACCGAGATTCTCGCCGAGATCGAAAGGCATCACGCCTTGCTGGCGGTCGATCATGGCTGCCTCGTGCACAAGGATCTCGCCCTCTGGAACATTCTCGGTACGCCGGATGAAATCTCCGCATTCATCGATTTTGACGATGCGATCAGCGGCGACGCGACGGATGACCTGTCGCTGCTGGCGTGTTTTCACGACGCGGCTTTCCTGCAGCGGACGCTGGATGGGTATCAAAGTGTGCGCCGCCTGCCGGAGGACTTTCGCCGACGACTCTGGCTGCACCTGCTGCGGAACATGATCGTCAAGTCCGTCATCCGCGTCGGCGCGGGCTACTTTGAGCGTCACGACAACTTCTTCCTCATCGGCGCCGGCCTCGGCGGCGCCGATCTGGAACGGATCACCCGCCAGCGTCTGGCCATCGCCCTGCGTGGCCTGCGCGAGGACTCAGGAGTATCCATCTTATGAAAACTCCCTCATGTATCGGCACCTGGCTCTCCATCGGCTCGCCCGTGATCGCGGAACTGGCGGCGCTCTCCGGCTTTGACTGGGTGTTGTTGGATTTGGAGCACGGCAATACTTCGGAGGCTGGCGTGCCGGACCAGTTACGGGCGTTGCGCGGCAGCCACACGAAGGGCATCGTTCGCGTTGGCGCGCCGCATGCCGACCTCATCGCCCGCGTGCTTGACTGGGGCGCCGACGGCATCATGGTGCCGCACGTCAGCGGCGTCGCGGAAGCGGAAGCGGTTGTATGCGCGGCGTATTACCCACCCCGAGGCCAGCGCGGGTTCTCCCGCACCGTGCGGGCGCATGACTACGGACTCCGCGCACCAGACAGCAGGCCCGCGCCTTTGATCATGGCCCAAATCGAAACCCTCGATGCGGCGAACGCCTCCGCCGGCATTGCCGGCGTTGCGGGCATCGATGTCCTGTTCGTCGGCCCGGCGGACCTGCAGCACGACCTTCGCCATCGCTCCGCCTCCACCCCCGCCGACTTCGAGGAATGTCTGAACCGCGTGACGGTGAGCGCCTGCGGCGCCGGCAAAGCCGCCGGCATCCTCGTCCGGGACCCGGCCGAACTGCCACAACGCATGAAGCAGGGTTTCACCTACCTCGCCGTGCAGTCCGACCTCGCCCTCCTCCGAGATGCCTTCCGAACAATGATCCAAACCACCGGGGATATTTTCCACCCAACACCAGGAGATTGATCAGATGAGACCCAAGACCACAAGACCAGGGCCGATAAGGGGATACACAATTAGTTGGAGGCGACGGAACGTTCCGGAATCCGGTGCTCGCCTTTCTGTAGAAGGCGCGATGGAGAGACACGGAAGTTGGCGTGTGATCGTGGCGGTGGCGTTGGCTCTGGGGGGTACGGGCCTGGAGGCGGCGTCCGCCGGCGAACCGCCGCCGGGCACGGAGATCGTGTCGCCCGTGGACCAAGCCAT
>CAZWQJ010000204.1:0-1597 GCA_964635825.1 uncultured Victivallales bacterium
AATGTCAACTCTATTTTGCTGAGAAAGAACAGGGGCAAGCCCAGTTGCGACGGCTCGAACTTGATGCCTACGGCCGTGTTACCAACTGGCCAGAGCGCTTCTTTGGTGATGCACTTGCTGAGACACGCGAGCAAACCCGTCTCACGATCCATCGATTAAAAGGGCAAAGAGCAAAGAGCGAATCATGAACATCTTTCTTGTTGATACCAATGTGATGATCGCTGCTAGCGCAGTGAACGAGCTGTCAAGGAGATTTCCAGATGCGATGCCTGAGGAGATTGAGCTCAGAGAACTTGTCTATGAGTGGTTGGCTTCGTTTGACCAATCAGACAATTGGATTGCCCTTGATGAAGAGGGGCTGATTTATGACGAGTACGACCGCAACCTTCCCTTTAATGCGCATGGGCAGGAATATGGCATGCAGGTTCTGCAATACAAGCTTGATCGCAATCAGGTGATCCATCTGCCAATAAAATCTCTTGACGCGAACGGCGAGCACATAGCAGTTCTCGAACCTGAGCATGAAGAGCTTGTCAGAGACAGGGAAGATCGCAAATGGGTTGCAAGTGCTCTTTCCGCACGAACCTATTTCGATGTTGTTCCCCCCATAGTTTATGGCGCTGAAACAGACTGGTATATAGCCGAGGAAGGTTTAATTGCTATCGGGCTATGTTTTCTGCGTCTGCTCCCCGATGAGTGGTATAAATCGCGGGTTCAGACTTGATGCCTGCCTCCTTCTACCGCTTCCCCCACACCACTCACCTCGCCTGGCTGGGTGACGGCCCCGTCCGCGATGACAAAGTTTTTTCCCCCCAGGAAGCCAAGGCCTTCCTCGACCAACCCGTGGCGATTGAAGAGAAGGTGGATGGCGCCAACATCGGATTCTCGCTCGCCCCAGGCGGTGGCCTGCGCAATCAGCAGCGCGGCGATTATCTGCAGCTCCCGTACAAGGGCCAGTTCTCAAGCCTGACGGCTTGGCTGGCCCTGCATGGTTACGCCCTGGAGGCTTTTTTGCAGGAGCCGCAGAACAAGGGCCTGATTCTGTTCGGTGAGTGGTGTGCCGCCCGCCATTCATTGGCCTACACCCATTTGCCCGATCCCTTCCTGCTGTTTGATGTTGCGGATCCGGAGCAACAACGCTTCTGGAGTCGCAACCGACGCGGCCCGAACCCGAGGCGCTGGTGGTGACCGACGCCGGCGGGTTGATTGAGTGGGTCAACCCGGCGTTCACTGCGATGTGCGGCTTTGCCCTCGACGAACTCAAGGGTCGCAAGGCCGGTCACCTGCTGCAGGGGCCCGGCACGGATCCCGCGGCCGTGGAGCGCATCCGGGTCGCCCTGCGCACGCGCCAGCCCCATCGCACGACCCTGGTGAACTACCACAAGGACGGCACGCGTTACCGTGCCGACATCCGGATCGCGCCCATCCTCGACGATGACGGGAAACCGCTTTGGTTTGTGGCGCGGGAGCGGAAGGTCGCGGAGTAGGATGGGGCCGCACAGTGTCGGCGTGGGGTAGGAGACTGATTGCAGGCGATGATCGAGAGTAAAGGTGCGTTCCTTTGGCCTGCAAATGATTGCGACCGAGGGCGGTCGCG
>CAZWQJ010000204.1:1607-7899 GCA_964635825.1 uncultured Victivallales bacterium
CCTGCCTCATGAAGCGAACCGACGCTGCATTGTGTCAGGCTTCGCTCACACCGCCCGCTCGAGCATGTAGAGCCAGTCCATCGGCGTGAAATTCCGGTTCAGGTCCAACTGCGCCTTGATGAACCGGAAGGGATAGGAGATCTCCTCGTTCATCCACGGGGTCTGGGTGTTGAAGGTCTCAAACTTATCGCCGCGGTAAAGATTGCTCCGGATCGAGTGGATGGCCTTGAGGAAACTCTCGCGCGTCAGGTTGACCTTGTTGCCGTCAATGTGGGCGAGAATGTTGTCCCCGTCCAGGAACACGTCGGTCATGGCGGCGTAGGGGTTTTTGATCGTGGTGTTCTTCTGCTGATCCATCGTGTTGATGATGTGGAATTGGATCAGCAGGTGGCGGATGTTCGAGGCGGCGTCCTGCCGCGTCTGGAGGAACGGGTCCCGGGACACGGAACTCTTGGTGATCTGGTTCTCGAGTGCCACGTCATCGTCGTTGATCTGGCGGAGGAGCACGATCAGGTCGATCAGGTGATTGGCCAGGAGCAATTCGAAGGCGGAGAAGTAGAGCGGCTCCATCATGTGCAGCCGGTCCAGCAGCGCCCGCACCATGTCCGAATTATCAATGCAGCCCGCGCTGATTTCGCCGTTGGTGTGCTGCTCGACCAGCTTCTGGGCCACCCGGTGGGGCATTTTCGACGCAAGCAGATCGTCGATGAGTTCGGACTGTGCGGGGGAGGGGAGGCGGATTTTGCCGGTTAGGATCCGCAGCAGGTCGTCCATCCAGTGGATCGCCGCATCGCGGTTGGCGGTGTCGACATAGTGGATCATCCATTGGTCGTCCTCCGTGAGCCCCGAGTCATGCGCGAAACCGACCTCGGCGAGCAGGGCCTGGGCGACGGTTTTGGCGTCCTCGTCGGCTGCGGGTACCACGAACAGCGACCAAACGCCCGGATCGATTTCAGCCTTCGCGCCGAAGTCCCGGGTCTGGGCTTCGAGAAACGCCTGGATTTTTCCTTCAGCAATGTTCATCGGGGGCGGATTGCATTGGCAGACGCGGCCATTGTGCGGAAAATCCCAGCCGGTGCAAGCCATCCGCCAGCGGGCAGCTGACCTCGTAGCGCGGGGCTTCAGCCCGCGCCTGGGGCACACGCCGGAATGTTGGTGTTGCCGAACCAGTGCCGGCTGAAGCGCGGCACTACGTAAGGCCGGCATGTCTCGACCACGCCCGGTAGGTGCTCGACGAGGCTGACACGCAGACGATTCCGATGCGTTGCGACACACAGCGTGGGACATACACGGGGACACCGGAAATATTTTTGAATTTTGGTTTGCACCGGGGCGGCGTGGGACACGTTGGGCCTCATGCCGCTTCGGACCCTCGCCGTGGACTTCAACTCCTACTTCGCCTCATGCGAACAGCAGGAGAATCCCGCGCTGTGGGGCAAGCCGGTGGCAGTCGTGCCGGTGATCGCGGACACCACCTGCTGCATCTCCGTCAGTTACGCGGCCAAGGCCCGGGGCGTGCGGGCGGAGATGGGCGTGGCGGAGGCCCGGCAGCGCTGTCCCGAACTCGCCCTCGTCCATGCGCGGCCCGAGGTCTATGTGCGCTACCACCGGCGGCTGCTGGAGCTCATCGAGTCGTGCATCCACGTTTCCGCGGTGCGGTCCATTGACGAGATGGAGTGTGAACTCACCGCCACCTTCGCGGCACGGGAGCAGGCCGTGGACGTCGCCCGTCGGATCAAGGCCGCCGTGGCGCGGACTATAGGGCCCTGCCTGACCAGTTCCATCGGCATCGCGCCCAACTGGCTGCTGGCGAAGATGGCGTCGGATCTGCAGAAGCCTGACGGACTCGTGGTGATCGATGATTCTGACATTCCGAAGCGACTGCTCGGATTAAAATTGCAGGATTTTCTGGGCATCGGCCGGAACATGGAGGCGCGTTTGCTCGCCCACGGCATCGACACCGCCGCGAAGCTTTATGCCGCCACCAAGTCCGAGCTGCGCGGCGTGTGGGGCGGGGTGGAGGGCGAGCGGATGTATGTCCGGCTCCGCGGCGGGGAGGTGCCGTTGGAAACGCAGCAGCACAAGACCGTGGGGCATTCGCACGTCCTGCCCCCGGCGCTGCGCACCGACGCCAAGGCCCTCGCCGTGCTGCACCGCCTCTTGCAGAAGGCGGCGCTGCGGCTCCGGAACATCGGGCACTACGCCGCGGGCCTCGATGTGTTTGTCAATTACCGCGACGGCGCACGATGGAGCGACGAGATCCTTTTCACCGAGACACAGGACACCCTGCTGCTCGAGCATGCGCTCACGCAACTGTGGGCGACACGACCGGCAGGCTTCAGCCGGCGCGCGCCGATCCAGGTCGGACTGGTGCTCAACCGCCTGCTGCCTGCCGCCGGCCATACGCCCGACCTGTTCGGGCAGTCACGGGAAATCGCCCATGACCGGTTGAACCGGGCCGTGGACCAGCTCAACCAGACCTACGGCAACGGCTCGGTGTATTATGGCAGTGCGTTCGGCGTCACCGAGGACGCGCCGATGCGCATCGCCTTCACGCGAATCCCGACGCCGGAACTGGAGGAGATCGACCCCGCCCGCGGCCGACGCGTGCGCCCGCTGAAGATGCCGGTGGCAGGGTATGATCCGGATGTGGAGCCGGTGATGGATGCGGATGATCCGACCTGCTCGGCAAGTAGGGCGTGTCTCTGACCCGCCTTCGTTACGCTACATCTGCGGGGTGGCGTGCATCTGGCAGGTCGGAGACTTGCCCTACTGTGCTGTCCGGCATGCGTCTCCCCGTCTCAGGCTGGACGCTGCAGGAGCCTCTTATACGAGGCATAGGGCAGGGCGGCAGACGAAACATTGTTGGCGATGCGCTGGTAACCGTCCGGCCCGATGCACTCCCAGATTCCATTCATTTCAAAATCGGCGATCAGGTCGTGCAGCAGGGCGAAGCCTTCTCCGGGTTGGACCGACTCAAAGGCCTCGGCCATCCAGCCGGTGGCGGTGCCCCAGTAAGGGCCGTTTTGAAATTGATTCGGCCCGGTATAGTCCGACTCGACGGTCAGTCGCTGCCAGAACTCAGGCAGTAGGAGGTGGCGGACATGTCCGCGCCACAGGAACCGGTCGCGTTTCTCCCAGAGCGAACGGGCCACTTCCTTGCGTCGCGCCTCGGGCAGTGCCCCGATGACGCAGGCATAGGCCGAGCCCCAGACGTCCGCCTGACGGCAGTCCTGCGAACCGGCGAGATACAGGGCATCGTCCGCTGACCAAAAGAGTTCGAGGTTGGAGCGGATCCGATCCGCCTGCTGCTCGTGCCGGCCGGCCTCGGATTCGAGTCCCAAGGTTCGCGCCAGTCGGGCGAGGATGCGGCAGGCCTCAAACAACAGCAGCGAGCAGTAGAAGTGCCGGCCGGTGATCGCGATCGTGTCGGTGAACCCGTAGCCGGTGTGCGGGGTGGCCGGATCGATCCACACCAGGCCCGTGGACGGATCCTGCGGCGTGGTGGCCAGGGTGCGGGCAAGCGCGGGGTAAATCTGCGCCAGGAATTCACGGTCACCGCCGTTGCCGGCATAGGCGGCGCAGAGTTTGGCCAGAAACATCGGCGAATCCGCCGCAGGCTTGGGGCCGTGGCAGATGTAGATGACCTCCCCGTCGTTGGAAATTCGCTCAGGACACAGGCCCTCGGGTGAAAGGTGGGAGACGAACAGCGCGATGATCGCGCGGATGTGCTCGCCCGGGATGAACTCCGGCGCCGACTCCGCCATGTACGTGAAATCACGCAGGTAGAGCGCCTTGTACGCCTCGCCAAACGCCGCGGGCGTGTAACCGACCACGCCGAGCGGATGCTGCATCCGGGCGTGCTCGATCAGGAATGAGACTCGCTCCTGCAAACGCGTGAAGGCGGGTTCGGCGGATAACGACATCGTGCCGGGAGTGAGAAGACACTTCCTGGCGGCGGCAACGCTTCAGGCTGCGTGTTCCAATGCATCCGACGGCCTTCGGTAGGGGCGCAGCTTGACTGCGCCCGTTCGATTCCCGCAGGTCGGACGCATACTCGAGGGCGCACACGAGGTGCGCCCCTGCAAGCGAGACTGCGAAGCGCACCCCGTCCAGCGCGCGGCGATCAGGCCGGAGGCTGCAGCGCCTTTTCGAAGAGGGGCAAAAAACGCTCCCGTTCATCCATGGCCGCGGGTTGGCGGCCGTAAAGTTTCGCACCCATCCGCACGTAAAATTCCTCCGCATTGGGATCGCCGGTGATTTTCAGGCAACGGGCACCGCCCTTTCGGGCCGTGGCTTCCGCATGTTCGAACAAGGCCCGGCCCACGCCCTGGCGCATGCATGACGGGCGCACCCAGAGATGGTCGAGGAGCGCCTCGCCGGCGGCGAGGTGCAGCGCATAGAATCCCGCCATGCGGCCGTCGAGCACGGCGGTGAAGGCCGTGTGGTTCGCCAGGTAGCCCGGCGTGATCGTCAGTTCCTTGCGCCAGCGATTGAGCCAGCCGGGCGGGTAGCCCCAGTGGCTTTTGGCGGCGACGGCGATCTCGGTGAGGGCCTCGGCGGTTTCGACCGTCGCGGGCACGAAGGATATGGGTGCGAGCCGGACGGCTGCCTCACTCACCGACGGGGTAACGGGAGTCATGCCGGCGCAGACTGGACGAGTGCCGACGGAAGGCAAGTCCGTGAGAATTGTTTCAACCAGTGGACTGAAGGGGTTCAATCCGTAGGCCAGCGCGCTGGCGCGCGCCCGAAACTCGGCCGCGAGCGGGCTGACCTACCAAGTGTCATTTGCCCCCGCCTGACGCCAAAATGCGCGGTGCATGCGCCAAGAATTGCGTTGGAAACCGCATCGCCCCGCGGGGCGGCGCCGGCCAGTCTGCTGGCATGGCCCGCGCGGCCATTCCGGCATGAAGAATATCCCCGTCTTGCACGTCACTGAGCACAGTCTGGCGGCGGCCCACGAGCGTGCGCTCGTCGCGCTATACGAACAGGGCGTGCCCTTCCGCACGCAGTACGACAAACCCGGCGATCCGCTGAGCCTCGATTGCACGATGAACCTCACCGTGCTCGATCCGCTCGCCGAACCGATGATCCACAAGGCGTTCCCCGGCGGCATCGCCGACCTGCGCGAATACGTCATGGAGGTCGGCGGGGCGAAGGACCATTGGGTCAAGAACATGAACGACCCGGCCGACACCCGCTGGGAATACACTTACCATGGTCGCCTCGCCGCCTACGGCACCTGGCAGGAATTGCGCGAGGGTAAACCGGTGCGCGCCGGCGGATTCAACATCAACCAGGTCGAGGCCGTGATCGCGAAGCTCGTGGCGCAGCCGTTCACGCGGCAGGCGCAGATGATCACATGGATGCCGAATATTGACCTGGACTGCTATGATCCGCCGTGCCTGCAGTCGGTGTGGTACCGTCTGGTGGAAGACGAGGCGGAGCACGTATGGTGGCTGAACTGCAATGTCCGCTTCCGCAGCAACGACGCGTGGGGCGCGAGCTTCATGAACATGTTCGGCTTCGTGATGTTCAACCGCGACGTGATCGCGGCCGAGGTCGCCCGACGTTCCGGCAAGACCATCCGCCTCGGCCGGCTCAACTGGCAGGCGGATTCCTATCACATCTACGGCAAGGACATCGCCGAGGCCAAGGCGCGCCTGTTTGACCGCATCCCGCGAGGCACCCTTGCGGACCGCACCTTCGAGTTTTCCGATCCATCAATCCAGGAAATGTACCACGAGGCCGAGGCCGCGGTGCGGGAAAAGATCGCCGACTACGACCGCACGCATTGAGGACAGGGTGTCTGACTGCAGGAGCGGCTTTACACCGCGATGAGACGTGCTCGCACGAGAGAATGATTGTGCGCATAACCACCTGTCGAAGTTAGGAGCCTGCTGGCAGGCGATGGTTTGGGGTATGCTTCCATTCCTGCAGCCTGCGAACGATTGCGACCGAGGGCGGTCGCGCTCCCAGCCAAGCAATCGCTTGCAAGCAGGCTTCTACCTCAATGAGGCAGAATATTTCCTGGGGCTATGCCACGGGCTGTTATTACGGCGCGCCGTTGGCACTCACCGGCCGGGGTGAATCCTCATCTGTGCCCATCAGTGCAATCTGTGGTTACTGATGAGTGGTTCCGGCCTTGAGTGCTTCCAGTTCAGAGAGTGGACAGGATCTGGTTGAGCGTACCGCTGGGGCGGAGCGCGGCGTAGGCCTTGGCGTCGTCGGGTTGGTAGTAGCCACCCACGTCGATTGGCTTGCCCTGCACGGCGATCAGCTCCTGCGCGAT
>CAZWQJ010000205.1:0-1258 GCA_964635825.1 uncultured Victivallales bacterium
CTCGCCTCGCTGGCGGGGCGGCCGCGCGCGGGGGCCGGACTCCGTCATCTACTTTTCTGCGTGGTCGATCACTTCGAGCCCCATGGGCGCGGGGCGAGCCCCGAGCAGGCGCGCGCCACGATGGAGCGCTGGTCGTCCGAATGGCCCCGGCTGGCGGCCGGCTTTCGCGATGCGGATGGGCGCCAGCCCGTTCATACATTCTTCTATCCGGCCGAGGAGTATCAGGCCCCCACGCTGGATGCGCTGGCCGTGCTCACACAGAAGGGGCTTGGTGAGGTGGAGGTGCACCTTCACCATCGCGGCGATACGGCCCAGACGCTCAGCGCGCAGCTTCTCGCGTTTCGCCGCACGCTGCGCGAGCGCCACGGGTTGCTGGGGCAGGATCGCGCCGGATCGATCCGCTACGGATTCATCCACGGCAACTGGGCCCTGTGCAATTCCCGTCCCGATGGCGACTGGTGCGGCGTCGACGCCGAGTTGCGCGTGCTGCGCGAGACGGGTTGCTATGCGGATTTCACGTTTCCGTCCGCGCCATCGCCCACGCAGCCGCGCACCGTCAATTCCATCTATTATGCACAAGATAAAGCCGACGGGCCGCGCGGTCATGACCGCGGTGTCGCCGCCGCGCGCGGGCATTCCGGGCTCGCGAATGACCCGAATAGGCTGCTACTGATTCAGGGTCCATTGGCATTGAATTGGCACCGCCGCAAGTGGGGGCTTCTGCCGCGGCTGGAGAATGCGGATCTCTCCGGCGCGAATCCGCCGACCGCGGAACGGCTGGCACTGTGGACGGCGCCACACATTCACGTGCAGGGGCAGTCGGAGTGGATCTTCGTGAAGGTGCACACGCATGGGGCGGTGCGCGCGAATGCCGACGTGCTGTTGGGCCAGTCGATGGTGCGCCTGCACCAGGAACTCCAGGCACGCTATAACGACGGGCAGCGCTGGCAGTTGCATTACGTCAGCGCGCGCGAAATGGCGAATTGTGTGTTTGCGGCCGAGCAAGGCGTGGAGTCGCCCTCCGCGGCGCGCGACCAGGTTGTCCTGGCGCCACCGTGCCGCACGACATAGAGATGTGCGACGGATCGATCAAGGGAGGCGGATGATGGCGAGCACGATCACCGAGTTGAAGGAACCCTGTCCGGGCTGGCGCTACCATTCGGGCACGGCCGTGTATGTGGAGCGCATGCGCGACGGGCGCCTGATCGCGGCGGAGCTCCAATCCACGGGCATCCCGTTCTACAACAAGCACGAGGAT
>CAZWQJ010000205.1:1358-7823 GCA_964635825.1 uncultured Victivallales bacterium
GATCGCGGCGGAGCTCCAATCCACGGGCATCCCGTTCTACAACAAGCACGAGGATGCGGACTCGCCCGCGTTCGATCTGCAGGTGGATGGCGAGTCGCTGTATTTCGGCTGGGAGCTGACTGCCAGCGCGCTGGAGACCGATGCCGCCACCGGCTGCCCCGAGACGCGCATCACCCTGACGCACTCGTGGAAACCGCTGCGGCTGGAGATCCGGACCCTGGCGGCGGACGGCGGCTTCTTTCGCCGGCGCATGTCGCTGACGAGTCTGTCCGCGGACACCGCGATGGCGCTGAGTGCGGTCACGCCGCTGCGTGGCAGTGTCTTCTGGATGGCGGAGGGCGTGGATCTGCATCGCCTGAGCGAAGCGGAATCCGGTGCGCTGCCGTACCAGGTGGGGTGGATGCGTGACAACGAGTGGGGGCAGGAGGGGAATTTTCAGTGGCAGGACGTCCCGCTGCGCGCGGAGATCGCTTTCGGTTCGAGCCGGGGCCGTAGCGGACACACGACGCCCTTCGCGCTGGCGCACCACCACACCTACGGCGGCTACTTCCTGGCCAGCCTGGCGTGGTCGGCAAACTGGCGCATGGCCTTCTCCTGCGACCAGCCGACGAACGGCGGCAGCAGCCGGCTGCGTTTTGCGCTGATGCCGGATGGCCCCGCACCGCTGCGCATGTTGGCGCCAGGTGAGACCCTGGCGCTGCCGGAGGTTCACTTCGGCGTGAACCACGAGGGACTGAATGAAGCGATTCAGGCTTGGCATACCTACCAGCGGCGCCACGTGCTGCCGCGCGTTGGCGATGGGCGGCAGCCGGTCATCTACAACCATTGGGGCTTCACCGAACACGAACTGAGCGAAGCCAGCCTCGCGCGCGAAATCGAGACGGCGCATGCAATCGGCGCCGAGTTGTTCATGGTGGACGCCGGCTGGTATGCGGATGCGAATACGGCGTGGTATGACACGAGCGGGGACTGGCAGGTCGGCAACCGCCTGCCCAATGGACTCGAACCCGTGTTCGCCATGGCACGCGCGCGCGGGCTCCAATGCGGCCTGTGGGTGGAGATCGAAAGCGCGGGCAAGGCCTCGGCCCTGACGGCCGCGCATCCGGACTGGTTCATCACGCGCTACGGCAAGACGCAGGAGCGCATCCTGGATTTGAGCAAGCCCGCGGTGCAGCAATTTGTGGAAGGCCACATCGTCCGCCTGATCGAGCGCTACCAGCTCGACATGTTCCGGCTGGACTACAACCTCGACGCCCGTGAAGGCGGCTTTAATGTGCGCGAGGGCCGGCGCGAGAATACCCTCTGGCGGCATGTGGAGATGCTGTATGCGATCTTCGACCGCGTGCGCGCGCGCTTCCCGCAGTTGCAGTTGGAAAACTGTTCCAGCGGCGGCGGACGCACGGATCTTGGCCTGAATGCCCGCTTCACGACCGCCTGGATTTCCGACTGGATGCGCATGCCGCGCACGCTGCGCATCCTGAACGGGATGAGCATGGCCATGCCGCCGGAGTACCTCAATCGCCTGTTCGGTGTCGCCATGGAAGGCAGCTACAAGGGCAACCCGGAGACGCAACTCCAGGCGATCGTGTTCGGGCATCCGGCCATTTCTGGGATCACCCCAAGCCTGGCGGAGGCCAATCCGGACTTACTGGCCCTGGTTCGGAAATACGTGGCGCTCTACAAGGAATTCATCCGGCCGTGGCACCGCGATGCACGCCTCTATCACCACACCCCGGTGATCGCGGGGGTGGAGGCCAGCGGATGGTGCGTGCTGGAAAATGTGGCGGCGGACCGATCGCGCGCGCTGGCCGGCGTGTTCCGCCTGCTGAATGCCCCTGGCGCGGAGTACCTGCTGCGCTTCCGTGGCCTGGATCCCGCGCGGCGCTACCGCGTGACCACCGAGCCCGGCGGCCTCACGTGCGAGGTCGATGGCCACGAGCTCCGGCAACGCGGCCTGAACGTGCGCCTCGATACGGCCCTCACGTCGCAGCTTTTGCGCGTGGAGGCCGTCCGTTGATTGGTGAACACGGTCGGCGAGCCGCCGACCCTCCAGGGACACCCTGGTTGTTCGCTAGTGTGCTATGGAGGGCCGCCGGCCCGGCGGCCTTCGGACACACAAGAGTCCGTCCGCGGTCAGAGCTTCTCGATGATCATGAGGCGCTCGCCCTTGGCGACGGGCTTGCCGTGCTCGACGAGTATCTTCAGCACTTTGCAGTTCATCGGGGCCTTGATGGGATTGAATAGCTTCATGGCCTCGACGATGCAGACCGGATCGCCGGCTTTGAGGGTGTCGCCTTCCTTGGCCAGCTCCGGTTTGCCCGGGCCGGTGGTGCGGTAGAACGTTCCCGTCAGCGGCGAGTCGATGCTGGGCCCATCCGCAGGGGCGGGTGCCGGCTTCTCCGCGGCCGACGACGCGGCGGGGGGCGGCGGGGTTGCCTCCGGCGCGTGATGGTGCGCGCCGCCCGCTGTGGCGAGCCGCAGCGACGCGGGGTCTTCACCTGCGCGCACCGTGACTCCCGACCCCTTGAGCGACAGCGTGCGGTCGTGCCGGCGCACGGTGATCTCCGACAACTGCAATTGGTGGATCTTGTCGACGAGCGACTTCAGTTCCTCGTAGTCCTGCTTGGACAAGAACGGTTCCGGTTCCGGCTTCGGCGGCGGCGTGGCGGCGACCTTGCGGTTGCGCTCCTCCTGATCCGCCGGCGGCGACGGGCGCTCTTCGGTGGACAGCGCGCGCCACTTGAAGTACTCGATCGAGGGTTCCGGGAAGATGCAGTACGAGATGATGTCTTCCTCGCTCTGGATCAACTCGGGCGGATCGACATGCTTGGTGGCCTGGGGCAGGGCGGGCTCCAGCAGATCCGCGGGACGGCAGGTGATCGGCTTCTCGTTGCCCAGGATCTTCTTGCGGACCTCCGGGGGGATGGGCGCCGGCGGACGGCCGTAGGAACCCTTCACGAGGTTGCGGGTCTCATCCGTGACCATGCCGTAGCGTTCGCCGGACAGCACATTCAGCACGGCCTGCACACCCACGATCTGGCTGGTCGGCGTGACCAGCGGGACGTAGCCCATGTCCGCGCGCGTGCGGGGCATTTCTTCCAGCACTTCGGGCAGGCGGTCGAGCGCGCCCTGCTGGTCCAGCTGCGAGCGCAGGTTCGAAATCATGCCGCCCGGAATGTGGTGCTTCAGGATGTCCGGATCGATCGGGTTCAGCGGCATCTTGGCGGGGGCGCGCTGCGACCAGAGGCCCGTGAAGTAATCGCAGATGCGCTGCAGGGCGTCGCGGTCGAGATCCACCCGGTAGCCGCTCTCCTGGAACATCGTCATCATCGTCTCCACCGGCGGGTGCGCGGTGCGCTCCGACATGACGGAGATGCAGCAATCGATGGCGCCGGCGCCGGCGTGCACGGCCTCGTAGTAGGTGGTGGAGGCCATCCCGCTGGTGGAATGCGAGTGCACCTGGATCGGCACCGAGATCTCGGCCGTCAGGGCTTCAATCAGCTCGCGCGCGGCCACGGGCGACAGCAGGCCGGCCATGTCCTTGATGCACAGCGAATCGATGCCGAGGGCCACCTGCTCCTTCGCGATATCGACGAACTTCTTGACCGTATGCACGGGGCTGATCGTGTAGCACAGCGTGCCTTGCGCGTGCCCGCCATAGCGCTTCACCGCGAGGATGGCGCGCTCCAGGTTGCGGGTGTCGTTCAGCGCGTCGAAGATGCGGAAGATGTCGATGCCATTGCGGCAGGACAGTTCGATGAAGCGGTCGACCAGGTCATCCGGGTAGTTCTTGTAGCCGACCAGGTTCTGGCCGCGCAGCAGCATCTGGAGGGGCGTGCGCGTGGCGCGCGCCTTGATCTGGCGCAGGCGCTCCCAGGGGTTTTCGCGCAGGAAGCGCAGGCAGACATCGAAGGTGGCCCCGCCCCACACCTCCAGCGAGTAGTAGCCGACGGAGTCGACCACATCGATGATATTGAGGATGTCCTTCGTGCGCATGCGGGTGGCCCAGAGCGACTGGTGGGCATCGCGCAGCGAGAGGTCGGTGATGCGCAGGGGCAATTGTTCCTTGCGGGCCGGCTTGGCAGCCGGCTTCTCGGACTTGGCGGGTTTCCTGGCCATGGTTCGCACCCCGGTTAGAGGTTGTTGCCCATGCGGGCGTACTTTTCGTAACGACGGTCCACGAGCTTGCGCGTGGCGATCTTGCGGAGTGCGCGCACCTGCTCGACGACGGCTTCGCGCACGGCCCGGATGGCGGCGACGGGATCGCGGTGGGCGCCGCCCACGGGCTCGGGAATGATGCCGTCGATGATGCCGAGCTCCAGCAGGGAGTCGGCCGTGATCTTCAGGGCCTGGGCGGCCTCCGGCGCCTTGGCGGCGTCGCGCCAGAGGATGGCGGCGCAGCCTTCGGGCGGAATGACGGAATAAATCGCGTAGCGGAGCATGAGCACGGTATCGCCCACGGCGATGCCGAGCGCGCCGCCGCTGCCGCCTTCGCCGGTGATCACGACGATGATCGGCACTTCCACGGCGGACATCTCGGTGAGGTTGCGGGCAATGGCTTCGGCCTGACCGCGCTCCTCGGCTTCGCGGCCGGGATAGGCGGCGGGCGTATCCACCAGGCAGAGGATCGGCAGCTGGTAGCGTTCGGCCAGGCGCATCAGGCGCAGGGCCTTGCGGTAGCCTTCTGGGTTCGACATGCCAAAGTTGCTGGTGACCTTCTCTTCGACGCTGCGGCCCTTTTCCATGCCCAGGAGCATGACGCGCTCGCCGCCGACGGTGGCAAAGCCGCCCACCAGGGCGCGGTCGTCGCCGAAGGTGCGGTCGCCATGGAGTTCGATGAACTCGCTGAACATGTGCTTGATGAAATCCTGCAGGATGGGGCGCTCGGGGTGGCGAGCCACCTGTAAGGTCTGCCAAGGCGTGAGCTTGGCGTAGATCTGCTGCAGGAGCTGGTCGCGGCGCCCACGCAACTCCGCCAGCTCGCTCTGGAAATGGCCGCTGGGCGCGTTGGCCTTCTCCAGCTCCGCGATGCGCTTGTCCAACTCCGCCACCGGCTTTTCAAAATCGAGGTCCATAGGTGATTCCTGGGCGCGTTCAGGACGGCGAGAACAGGCGTTTCAGCCATTGCAGGCACATGAGCCAGCCGCTGCTGGCGCCGTCGGGGTGTTTGACCAGCCCTTGCTTGCGCTGGATGAGCCCTTCCAGTTCCGCTGGCGACAACGCCAGGCGGCAGAGATTTTCGTCGGATTGGATGTCGGCGGCGGCCAGGGTGTCCGCCTCGGCGTCGATACGCAGGACGGGCACGGCCGCGAGCCCGGCCTGGCGGGAGGCCAGCAGGCGGCGATGCCCGGCAATCAGGCGGTTGTGGCGGTCGACGATCAGAGGCTGAAGGACGCCGAGGCGGCGGATGGAGCCTTCCAACGTGTCGAGGTTCCCGGCCTCATGGCGCGGGTGGTTGACGACGCGGATTTCGCCGACTGGCAGTTCAAGCCACGTGCACTTCATCCGCGGTTTCCTTGGTGATGCGGGTCTTGGTCCAGCGCCGGCCGCCTTGCCCCCAGTAGCGCAGCACGGACCCGAGAAATTCCTTCATGTCCTTGCGGGCCACGATCTGGTCGATGAACCCGTGCGCGAGTAGATACTCGGCGGTCTGGAAATCCTTCGGAAGCTTCTGCTTGATGGTTTGTTCGATGACGCGGCGTCCGGCGAAGCCGATGAGGGCGCCGGGTTCGGCGATATTGAGGTCGCCGACCATGGCGAAGCTGGCGGAGACGCCCCCGAAGGTGGGGTTGGTGAGTATGGACAGGTAAGGGATGCCGGCCCGATTGAGGCGGGCCACGCCGGCGCAGGTCTTGGCCATCTGCATCAGGGAGACGATGCCTTCGTGCATGCGGGCGCCGCCGGATGCGGAGACCATGATGTAGGGCAGGCGGTGTTTCAGGGCAAACTCAGAGAGTTGCAGGATCTTTTCCCCGGTGCCGCTGCCCAGGCTGCCCCCCATGAAGCGGAAGTCCATGACGGCGATGGCGACCGGCAGATCCTGAATGGTCCCGCGCCCGGTCACCACGGCTTCTTTGACCCCGGTCTGGTTGCGGGCTTCCTCCAGGCGCTCCTGGTAGCTGCCCTTGGGATCCACAAACTTCAGGGGGTCGCTGGCGGTCACATCGCGAAACAACTCATGGAAACTGCCGGCATCCAGCGTGATGTTCAGGCGCTCGTGGCTGGACAGGCGGTCGTGATAATTGCACTTCGGGCAGACCTGGAGGTTCGAGAACCACTCGTCGCGGTAAATATGGGCTTTGCAGGATGGGCAGATGATCCAGATGTCCTGCGTGGGGGCAGGGGGCAACTTCTTCGGCGCGCGTTTGAACCATCCCATGGCGTGTTCCCGTTGGTGACCCGTATTAGGGTTTCATTATTGGAGAGCGGGTGGGAAGGATCAAGCGTAAAACCGACTGGGGCGCT
>CAZWQJ010000206.1:0-7606 GCA_964635825.1 uncultured Victivallales bacterium
CATGGAGGCTGTCTTCACCCGCCCGCTCACACCGCCGCCGTGCGAATGAACTGGCAATACAGGCCGGCATAGACGCCGCCCTGCTGCAGCAGCGCCGCATGATTGCCGCGCTCCACAATCCGCCCCTGGTCCATCACCAGCACCAGGTCCGCGTGCCGGACCGTACTCAGGCGGTGCGCCACCACGAAGCTCGTCCGGTCCCGCAGCAACAGCGCCAGCGCCCGCTGGATCCGCGCCTCCGTCAGCGTGTCGACCGCGCTCGTCGCCTCGTCCAGGATCAGGATGCTCGGCGCCGCCAGCATCGCGCGCGTGAAGCACACCAGTTGCCGCTGCCCCAGGCTGATCCCCTTCCCTCCTTCACCCACCGCCGTCATGATGCCGTCCGGCAGCGACTGGATGATGTCGAGGCAGTCCAGCTTCTGCGCCGCCTGAATCACCTCCAGCCCCAGCGCCTCTGGCTTGCCGAAGCGGATGTTGTCCAGCAGCGTCCCGCTGAAGAGAAAGTTCTGCTGCTGCACAACGCCGAGGTGGCGCCGCAGCGTGCCCGTGTCCATCTGGCGGATGTCGCGCCCGTCGATCAGCAGCTCGCCCTCCGTCGGCAGGTAGAACTTCGCGATCAGATTCGTGATCGTGGTCTTGCCGCTGCCCGTGTGCCCCACCAGCGCCACCGTCTGCCCCGGCTCCGCCGTGAAACTGACATCGCGCAGCACCAACCGCGCCGGATCGTAGCCGAAGCTGATGTTGCGAAACTCCACCCGCCCACGAATCGTCTCCGGAATCCAGACGTTCGGCGGATCCGTCCATTCGGGCTTCGTGTCCAGCAACTGGAACACGCGCTCCGCACCCGCCATCGCGCTCAGCGCCTGGCTGTACTGGTTGCCCAGCGTCGAGATCGGCGAGAAAAATGCCTGGGTCAGCAGGATGAAATGATAAAGATCGTCCATCGAAGCCAGCCCGTGCATCACGCGCCACCCCCCCACCAGCAGCACCAGTGCCGTGAACATCTGCGTGTTGAACTCCAGCAGCGGAAAAAAGACAGCCCCCGTCCGCGCCGTCTTCACGTTCGTCTCCGAATGCTCTTCCACCAGCGACTCGAACAACTCCGCGTTGTACTCCTGCCGCGCAAACCCCTGCGTCACGCGGATGCCCGTCACCGATTCCGCAATCGTCGCGGTGACGCGGCTGAAACTCTCCTGCACCGCGCGGAACGCACGGCTGAAGCGCGTGCGGAAAATACGGTTGAGCGCCCACAGCACCGGGGCCATCCCCGCCACCACCAGAAACAGCATCCAGTCCCGCACCGCCATCATCACCGCCGCCACCACCATCGTCCCGCCTTGCACCAGGCTCACAAACAACACGTCCTGGATCCCCGTCCGCATCGCCTCGGCGTCCGACGTAAAACGGCTGATCGTGCGGCCAAGCTTGTTCTGATTGAAGTACTTCATCGGCAAATTCTGCAGATGCTCGAACATCGCGTTGCGCAGGTCATGGATGACATGCTCGCCGATCTCGAACCCAAGTCGCTGCCGGAAGCGCAGGGTCAACTGCGTCAGCGCCGCGAGCACAAAGTACCCCGCCACGCCCAGCGCCAGCCCCCGGCCATCCATCGCGGAGACGGGGCCGCCGATCACGCCCGCCATGGCCCACGCCAGCAACGGAATCTGCGTCGCCCGGATCAGCACCAGAACGAACAGCCAATTGCGCTTCACACGGTACGGCCGCATGTACGTCAGCATCCGCCGGATGATCGCCATGCTCAGCGGCCGCGCCTCCACCTCGCGCGCCTCATGCACCGCCGTCACCAATCCCTTGGCCGCCCCCTTCATGACGGCAGCCCCTCCTGCTGGAGCGCCGCCCGGCTCTCCTCGTCCGGCGCCTGGATGCGGGCCATCGCGCAGTAGGCACCCCCCTGCCCCATCAACTGCTCGTGCGTCCCCTCTTCCACCACCGTGCCACCCGCCAGCACCACCACCTTGTCCGCACGCCGCAGCGCACTGATGCGATGCGTGATCAGGAACGTCGTCCGCCCCTCCATCGCCTGCTCCATCGCCTTGAGAATCTCTTCTTCGGTGCCGGGATCCACCGCCGCCGTCGGATCGTCCAGAATGAGAATCGACGGCTCCAACAACAACGCCCGCGCAATCGCCAGGCGCTGGCGCTGCCCGCCGGACAGGCTGTTCCCGCTCTCCGCCAGCACCGTCTCGTAGCCCTGCGGCAAGGCCTGGATGAAGTCGTGCGCCGCCGCAATCCGCGCCGCTCGCTCGATCTGCTCGCGCGTCGCCTCCGGATACCCAAAGGCAATGTTGGCCGCCACCGTGTTGCTGAAGAGAAAACTTTCCTGGAAAACGACCCCGACGTGGCGCCGCAGCGTGTTGAGATCCAGCCGGCGCACGTCGATCCCATCCACCAGCACCGCCCCCCGATCCGGATCGTAGAAGCGCGGAATCAAACTCAGCAGCGTGCTCTTGCCCGCGCCCGTCGCCCCCAGGATCGCCACGCACTGCCCCGCTTCCGCAGTCAGACTCACCTGGCGCAGCACCGCCTCCCCCTCGCGGTAGGAGAACGTCACGCCGCGAAACTCCACCTGCCCACCCAGCCGCGCCGGCGTCAGCGAGCCCTCCGCATTCGCAATCTCCAGCGGCGCATCCAGAATCTCAAACACGCGCTCGGCCCCCGTCAGGCTCTGCTGCATGTTGTCCACAATGTTGGCGATCGCCCCCACCTGCGCCGAGAACTGCTGCAACAGCCCCGAAAACACCAGGAACTGCCCGATCGATAACCCCGTCTGCAGCGCCACCGCGAGATCCTGGCTGCGCTCGTAGCGAATCACCAGCGCGCCGCCATACGCGAGCAGCACCACCAGGTTGATCTGCGTCAGCATGCCCATCAGCGGGTGAAACGCGCTGACCAGGTTG
Organism: uncultured Victivallales bacterium; assembly: GCA_964635825.1. GTDB lineage: Bacteria > Verrucomicrobiota > Kiritimatiellia > UBA8416 > JAIOPI01 > CAZWQJ01. Next base: position 2,919 of record CAZWQJ010000206.1, read on the forward strand.
AAGATCCGCATCTTCTGGTCGTGCACCGCCCGGTTCACCTTGCGGTACTTCGCAATCTCCTCCGCCTGGCGGAAAAACCCCTTCACCACCTGCACGCCCTGCAGGTTCTCCGTCAGTGCACGCACCTGCTGATCGTACAGCTCGCGGTTCTCCCGGTACGCCGGCCGCACCCGCTGCGAAAACCAGAGCGTCGTCACCAGCAGCAACGGCGAGGTGGCCAGGCACGCCGCCGTCAGCCCCCCGGCAATGTGCACCATGTAGACCACGTAGACGGTGAGCGAGATCGCCATCATGATCGCCTGCACCACCACCTGATCCACAAAGGCGCGCACCATCTGCACGTCGCCCGTCACGCGGTTGATGATCGTGCCGCTGGCGTGGGCATCGAAAAAGCGGAAGCTCAGGCGCTGCAGCTTGCGGTACACTTGGGAGCGCAGGTCCACCACCACCTTGCCCTGCACCAGCCGCGCCATCAACACCGTGGCCTGGTAGTTGAGCAGCGAACGCACACCCGCCAGCGCCAGAATCCCCACCGCGATCCACGCCAGCACGCGGAAGACCGGCCAGTCCGCCGGCGGCACCAGCCCGAATGGCCAGACCGGCGGCTTCGGCAGTACCGCCCCCGCCGCCTCGCCCAGGGCGTAACGAATGTAGTCCACCCCAAGCCCGACAAAACTCAGGCCCACCAGCCCCATCGTCATCAAGACGATCTGCAGCCCCAGAACACCCAGGCAGTGCCAGCGGTAACGCCACACCATCAACAGCAGTCGCCGGATCAACGGCCAGTGCCGAGCCGGTGCCACCGCTTGTTTGTCCCCCTCCATGTCACCCTTCCTCACGTTCCCACTCCCGCCAGTCATTCCACAGCAACCGCCCCATGAAAAGCACAATCGCAAAACAGGCGTGGCACAACTCGTGCTGTTATCCCTGCAATCAGTTGGCATGGACCCGCCCGCGGGGTGCGCATGTGGGCACGCCACAGGGACCAACCATGGCCCTTCAGGAGAACGGAATGCACTGGAATGCAGTCGTCAATGTGCTGGCCTACGGCGCCCTTCTGGCCGTCTCCGCTGGCTTCTGGTGGGGCCTGATCCAGCTCCTCGGCTACTCCCCGTTCTAAACCCCACCAGCCCCTCTCGCCTCCCGGACAATTCCGTGCGGCCACGCAACCAGGCTGTACGTACGCGCACCAATTTGTACGCCGCGGGCGCATCCCCATCTCCCGCGAACGCAACCACCATCACGGGTGCGGACGGGCGGTGGGTGGCCCGGGCGCTCCGCCGCACGGGCAATTGACGTCGGCAAGAGCTCCGGCCAAATCGCGCCGGCTCAGAACGGGTCAAACACGTAGATGGTCTCGAGATGGTCGGATGAGAAGTAGAGCATGGTTCCGCCATCGAACCACCAAATGCTGGTGGTCGTGGAAGGGTCGGTGCGGTCCGATGGCGCACCGAGGACGGCCAGCGCAGCCGTCGTGCTGGACCCAAACGTGATTCCCTGATGCGTCCAGTTGGGCGGATTGACCAGCAACCGGTCCGCAAATACGCCGTCCACCCACTCGTTGTCGTCAAGGAACCCGTTGCCGTTGGTATCCAGATACGGCATCGAGAGGCCCAGACTGTGGTAGTCGGTCCACATCGTGTAGACATCGGCTTCTTCGGTTCGCCGGATCTCGTCCGGTGCGCCCAGATTGAGTCGTACGGTTGCGTAGAGGTCTCCCAGCGCCACCCGCCCAATCGACTGCCCGGGCGTCCACGCGGTGCTAACGGGCTTCGACTGTGTGCCAAACAAAGTCCATGCGCCCGCCCCCATCTCGCACACCCACTGTGTCGCCACGCCCTCATTCATGTAGAACCACGAACCAGTGGTCGCACTGTACGCATAGGGCCACATCCAGTAGGACCAACCCGCCGCCAGGTAGCTGGCGTCCAGCGTGACCCAGGTGGTGCCGGACAGATTGATGCACCAGTGCGGATTGGCCGGATCGAAATAGCGCCACTGGTGTGAGGCGTTGTCATACGCATAGGGCCCCGAAAAGTACGACCATCCGGAGGGGATATAGGTCTGAGGGGTCAGGGCAGGCGCGTTGCCGCCCAACATCAGCAGAACACAGAGGACTAGCTTCTTCATGCGCAACTCCTCGTATGACGTCATGCGACCACTGCAGGGCAGAAATCGCTGGTCGGGCGGTACGGGCCATCACGCGCCGGGACCGAACCGAAGCAGCACCTCAACGTCAGCCAGTCTGCCCATGGGGTACCGGCATGTCAAAGAAGAAGGCACTCCTGCAAACCGCCTGGTCGATTGACAAACTAAACGCGCCCACCGTGCCTATGGAGCACCTGCGGCGCATCAAGGGCATTCGGCCAAAATCGGGTGCGGAGGGGGGCGACATCCTGCTCCAGGACCGCCAACGCCGATGAATGCCTATCTCGACACCTCCATCTTGTTGAGCCGTCTGCTGAAACAGCGCAACCAGCTCAAACCGTGGGGACAGTGGGACTCGGCCTACACAAGCATGCTGACGCGGCTGGAGTTCATGCGCACGGTGGACCGCATGCGGCTCATCGGCGTTGCCGTATGAGTGGTCCACACCCACCCCATGGACGTCTTACCCGGTCACCACGGTGCCCGAGCAGGATGCGTGCGCCCGGATTCGCTCACAAGAATGGCGCTTGATGACGCGGCGCACGGCGTGGTAGGATTTGCCCCTGATTTAGTGAATCCGTCATGAGCACCACGCATACAGAATTCGCCCGATCCGCACGCCGCCCGGCGCTGCGCCGCGATCTGTTGCTCGCCCTTAGTCAGGGCGGCGGGTGCCTCCTCTAGCCCCGATGGGCTCCACCCCGCATCCGCTGCCCGCACCAACACCGTCCGGCGGTTCATTGTGCCCGAACACCGCCGCCCGGCCGGATCACGTCTCCGGATTCACATCAGCGACGGGCCATGCGATCAACAGGCAAGGAAAGCGGTAGCAACATGAACGAACGCGTCTTCATCTTCGATACGACACTGCGCGATGGCGAACAGGCAGCCGGCAGCCGCCTGGACGTGCGCGAAAAGCTGGACATCGCCCGCCAACTGGCGCGGCTGAATGTGGACATCATCGAGGCGGGTTTCCCCCAGTCCTCCCCTCAGGACTTCGAGGCCGTCCGCCTCCTGGCCACCGAAATCGAGGGGCCCGTCATCTGCGCGCTGAGCCGCGCCGTGCTCACCGATATCGACAAGTGCGGCGAGGCCCTCAAGGGAGGCCGACGCACCCGCATCCATACCGGGCTGGGCGTCTCGGATATCCATGTCATGGGCAAGTTCGGCAGCGATAAGTACGGCGCCACCCTGGCCGAAAAGAAGGCGCGCCTGCTGGAAATGGCCGTCAAGGCCGTGCGCCACGCCAAGGGCTATACCGTCGACGTGGAATTCTACGCCGAGGACTCCGGCCGCGCCGACCGCGCGTTCCTGTTTGAAGTCCTGCAGGCCGTCATCGAGGCCGGCGCCACCGTCCTGAATATCCCGGATACCACCGGCTATGCCGTGCCTGAACAGTACGGCGCCCTGATCCGCGATATCCGCACCCACGTCCCCGGCAGCCAGGGCGTGACGATCAGCGCCCACTGCCATAACGACCTCGGCATGGCGGTCGCCAACTCGCTGGCCGCCGTGCAAAACGGCGCACGCCAGGTCGAAGGCACCATCAACGGCATCGGCGAACGCGCCGGCAACGCCGCCATCGAGGAAGTCGTCATGGCCCTGCGCACCCGGCGCGATGTCTTCGGTGTCGAGACCGGCATCCAGACGCGCGAGTTCCATCGCACCAGCCGCATGGTGGCCGACGCCCTCCACATGAGCGTCCCACCCAATAAGGCCATCGTCGGCCAGAATGCCTTCGCCCACAGCTCCGGCATCCACGTCGACGGCGTGCTGAAGAAGCGCGAAACCTACGAAATCATGAGCCCCGAGGATGTCGGCGCCCAGGAAAGCCGCGTCGTCCTGACCGCGCGCACCGGCCACCACGGCCTCAAACACCGCCTGGAAAAACTGGGGCACCGCCTGAGCGATGCCGAACTGGACCGCATCTACCAGCGCTTCCTGGTGGTCGCCGATAAAAAACGCGAGGTCTTCGATGAGGACCTGAACGCCATCATCCGCGATGAAATCCATCCGGTGCCCGAAACGTTCCGGCTGGAATACCTGAATACGACCGCCGGCACCGGCACCATCCCCACCGCCACCGTGCGCATCCGCCGCGGCGACGCCGCCCTGCAACAGGCCGCCTGCGGCGATGGACCCATCGACGCCGCCTACCGCGCGATCTCTCAGGCCACCGGCGTCGAAGTCAAACTCACCGGCTACGAGATTCGCGCCGTCTCCGGCGGCACCGAAGCCATGGGCGAAGTCATGGTGCGCCTGGAACCCACCAAGGGTCCCGCCGTCACCGGCCGCGGCGCCTCCACCGATATCATCGAAGCCAGCGCCCGCGCCTTCCTCGACGGCCTCAACCGCATCGTCGCCGAACTCGGCGGGAAGTAGACGAGACTCAAGTCGTCCTCGTCCTCAGCGTAGCGGTCCACGTCCTCGAAGCGCCGCATCGAGGACGTGGACGTGCCCCCCGTCACCCCCGTGCCCCCCGTCACCCCCGTCACCCCCGTCACCCCCGTCACCCCCGTCACCCCCGTCACCCCCGTCAC
>CAZWQJ010000206.1:7706-7820 GCA_964635825.1 uncultured Victivallales bacterium
CCGTGTCACCCGTGTCACCCGTGTCACCCGTGTCACCCGTCACCTGTCACCTGTCACCTGTCACCTGTCACCTGTCACCCGTCACCTGTCACCCGTCACCCGTCACCCGTCACC
>CAZWQJ010000207.1:0-7792 GCA_964635825.1 uncultured Victivallales bacterium
GGGGCGGGCGGGCCCGCCTCAGTTGCCGGCTTCGGCGCGTTGGGAGGCGCGCTTGCGCAGGGTGTAGTTGAGGATGCGCTTGCGCAGGCGGATGCCGGTGGGCGTGGCTTCGACGTACTCGTCCTGTTCGATGTACTCGATGGCGTGTTCGAGTGACATGCGCACGGGCGGCTCCAGGACGACGGTCTTGTCCTTGCCGGCGGCGCGCATGTTCGTGAGCTGGCGCGGCCGCGTGGGGTTCACGGGCATGTCTTCATTGCGGGGATTCTCGCCGACGATCATGCCTTCGTAGACGAGATCGCCCGGGGCGATGAACATGCGGCCGCGTTCCTGGAGCGTTTCGAGCGCGAAGGTGGTGGTGGTGCCGGTGTCCATGGAGACGAGGGTGCCCGTGGCGCGCGAGGCCAGGCTCCCGCTGTGTGGCGCGTATTCCTTGAACATGTGGCTCATGACGGCGCGGCCGCTGGTGAGGTTGACGATCGCCGTTTCGAGGCCGATCAGGCCGCGGGTGGGGATGACCGCCTCGAGTTGCACGCGGTCGCCGTGGTGCTCCATGGCCTTGATCTGGGCATTGCGCTTGGCCATCACCTGCATGCTGTCGCCGAGATTTTCCTGGGGCACATCCAGCCAGAGCGTTTCGTAAGGCTCCTGCTGCTTGCCATCCACCTCGCGCAAGATCACCTGGGGCCGCGACACCAGGACTTCGTAGCCCTCGCGCCGCATCTGCTCCACCAGGATCGCAATCTGCAATTCGCCGCGCGCGCTGACGAGAAAGGTATTCGCGAGGCCGGGTTCCGAGACGCTGAGGGAGATGTTGGTGCGCGTCTCGCGAATCAGGCGCTCGCGCAGATGGCGCACGGTCACGAATTTGCCTTCGCGCCCGGCGAAGGGGCTGTCGTTCACGCAGAACATCATCTGGATCGTGGGCGGGTCCAGCTCGGTGAAGGGGATCGGCTCGCGCTCCGGGCTGTCGCACAGCGTTTCGCCGATATCCAGATCTTCGAAGCCGGAGATGCCCACGATATTGCCGGCCTCGGCGATGCCGGCCTCGGAGGACTTCAGGCCGCTGAACTGAAAAATCTTGGTAATGACGGCCTGGTCGCGCCGACCGTCCTTGCGGATGCAGACGATTTTGTCGCCGACGCTGGCATGGCCGCCGCGGACCTTGCCGATGGCGATACGGCCAACGTAGTCGCTCCAGTCCATATTGCTGATCAGCATGTGGAAGTGCGCCTCGACATCGACCTTCGGCGGCGGCACGTAGCGCACGATGGCATCCAGCAGCGGGGTCATACCCTTGTCGCGCGGGTCGTCGAGCTCAACCACCGCAAAGCCGTCACGCGCGCTCGCATACAGGAATGGCGCGCTGAACTGGTCTTCGCTGGCGTGCAGATCCAGGAACAAATCCAGAACGCGGTCGTGGGCGCGGTGCGGATCCGAGTGCTCGCGGTCGATCTTGTTAATGACGACGATCACGCGCAAGCCGTGCTGGAGGGCCTTGCGCAGCACGAAGCGCGTCTGGGCCTGGGGCCCGTCGAAGGCATCCACGATCAGCAAGACGCCGTCCACCATGCCCATGATGCGTTCGACTTCGCCGCCGAAGTCCGCGTGGCCGGGGGTATCCACGATGTTGATCACGACGTCGCCCCAATGCAGCGACGCGTTCTTCGCGCGGATGGTGATGCCCTTCTCGCGCTCCAGATCCATCGAGTCCATCATCCGGTCGGAGACTTCCTCGTTGTCGCGGAACATGCCCGAGGCGCGCAGCAACTTGTCCACCAGCGTGGTCTTGCCGTGGTCAACGTGCGCGATAATGGCGATGTTGCGATAGGCGATCATGGGAAATCCTTGAGGGGCCTGCCGGAAAAAGTCAGAAGAATACCGATAAAACCCCCAGCGATCAACACATATATTGTTCGCCAGACCATGACATACTATATATTAGTTGTTAAGGATTTACAACGGCACAATGTTTATGTTGTTATATTACCACGGAGAGGGTTCTGTGCTGGTGCGGGAGGTCTAAGATGATGAAAAGAGGGGAACTGGTTCGAGAGCAGTTGGATGCGACCTTGGCGCAATTGGCGCCGCTGCGCCGGCTTACGCCGCCCCCGAAAGGTTGGATACGGGCCATCCGGGACGCCCTTGGAATGACAGCGAGGCAGTTGGCCCGCCGGATCGGAGTGGCCCAACAGGCGGTGGCGCGGATTGAGAAGGATGAGCAGACTGGGTCTGTGACCATCAAGACTATGCGCCGAGTGGCGGAAGGCTTGGATTGCGAATTTGTGTTCGGGTTCGTCCCTCGATCGCGACTGGAGGACGCGGTTCGCAAGCAAGCGGCGCGCCTTGCCGCGGCACGGTTTTCGCGGGCATCCCAGACGATGACGCTGGAAGATCAGGAGCTCAGCCGAGCGGAGAATCAGAAGGTTCTGGCGGCGATGGTTGACGAGATTGCCGCTCACGCACCGCGCGCGCTATGGGAGGAGCCGTGACGCCCGTCACGAATGCCGAAGGGGCCACCCCGTTGGATTCCGACGAAGCACAGGGACTGCTTCTCACCCACATCACCACCCGCGGGGAACTGGATCGGTGGGAGCAGGATAACATCATGGAGTCGCTCGCCTGGCTGGAGCGGGTGAAGCCGACCGACATTCTGAACGAGGTCTTCATCCGCACGCTCCACCGTCGCATGTTCGGGAGTGTATGGAAATGGGCTGGGGATTTTCGGCAGAGCGACAAGAACATCGGGGGACCGTGGCACCAAGTTCCCATGCAAGTGCGGGATCTCTGCGAGGATGCCGCGCTCTGGCTTCAACTGCGGGACGAATTGCCGGACGCGATCGCCGTTCGTTTTCACCACCGCCTGGTGTCGATTCACCCCTTTGCCAACGGCAATGGTCGCCACGCACGGTTGATGACGGACCTGCTGCTGGAGAATGTGCTGCAGCACCCGCGATTCACGTGGGGACGCGAGACGCTGACCGCATCGGGTGGTGCACGGCGCACCTACCTCGCGGCACTTCGGGCCGCCGATACGCTCGACTTTCGGCCGTTGCTGGACTTTGTGCGGACGTAGCAACGGACGGCACGGGTAGCACGCCGCAGAACTGGTTTGCGGTTCTGATTCACGGCGGCTGGGAAGAGCGCTGAGTGCGCAGAGCCCGCGCGGCGGAGCGCACGGGCCACCTTGCGCCGGCACGGTGACGGACGTGGTGGCCCGGCCGCTCACGCCTCGTCGGCGGAGTGCTGGTCGGCGGACTTGCGGCGTTCGAGGTGGGAGAGGACGGCGTAGGCGCAGGGGACGACGACGAGGGTGAGGAGAGTGGAGACGAGGACGCCGCCGATGACGGCGATGGCCATGGGCTGGCGCGTTTCGGCGCCGGGGCCGATGCCGAGGGCCAGCGGCGTGGCGGCGCCGATGGTGGCGACCGACGTCATCAAAATGGGGCGCAGGCGGATGGGGGCGGCGCGCAGGATAGCCTCCAGCACGGGCAGCCCCTGCTCTTCGCGCAGGGTATTCGTGAACTCCACCAGCAGGATGGAATTCTTTTTCACGATGCCCATCAGCAGGATCAGGCCGATGGCGCTGTAGAGGTTGAGGGAGAGCCCGGCGAGGACCAGTGCGGCGAGGGCGCCGGTGACGCTGAAGGGCAGCGCCAGCAGGACGGTGAACGGGTGCACGAAGCTGTTGAACTGCGAGGCGAGGACCATGTAGGCGACGACGATGCCCAGCAGCAGCGCGAACCAGAGATTGGCGAAGGATTCCTGGAAGGCTTTTGAGCCGCCCTCGAGGGTGAACGTGTAGCCGGGGGGCAGCTCCTCGCGGCAGATGCGCTCGGCGTCGGCGAGGGCATCGGACTGGGAGGCCCCCGTGGTCAGGTTCGCGCTGATCGAGATGGCGCGCTGGCGGTTGATGCGGCTGACGGCCTGCAGGGTTTTGACGGTTTCGAGTTGGACGACATCCGCGAGCGGGATGAGCTCGCCGAAGGCGGTGCGGACTTGGATCTGGCGCACGTCGTCTTCGGTCAGGCGCTCGTCGGGGTTGAGGCGCAGGCGCACATCGTAGCGGCGGCCGTCGCGCGTGAACTTGCCTTCGCGTACCCCGCCGACGGCGGCATTGATGGTGCGCGCGATATTGTCCATGGTCACGCCGCGCGCGGCGGCGGCCTCGCGATCCGGGATGATGCGCAGCTCGGGCATGCCCGCGCGGTAATTCGTATCGAGGTCGACGACGCGGCCGGTCTCTTCGAGGCGCTTCATGATGGCCTCGGCCTTGGCGTTCAGCACCTCGTAGTCGGCCCCGCGCAAGTTGAATTCGACGGGTTGGCTGCGGCGCGGGGTAAGGCCGCGGGTGGAGAGATCCTGGAAGGCCACGCGCAGATCGGCGATGCGCCCCAGGTCCCGGCGGAATTCGGCGGTGAGTTCGGCCTGGCTGAGTTTGCGTTCGGATTTGTCGACGAAGGTGACGCCGGCGAAGGCCTGGTTGGGGGTGCCGCCCTGGCCGCCGATGGAGGCGAAGAAGCGCAGGACTTCGGGGCGGCTCTTGAGATATGCCTCAACCTCGGCCACCTTGGCATCGGTGAGGGCCAGCGACGAGCCGACCGGCGTCTGCAAGGAGAGGCGGATGAAATTCTGATCCTGCGACGGGACGAACTCGCGCGGCAGTTTGGTGCCGAGGCGCAAGGAGGCGGCGAACAGGATGGCCGCGAGGATCAGCACGATCCAGCGCACGCGCAGAGCCACGCGCAGGGTGGCGGCATAGGCGCGGGCGACGGCGCCGAAGACAGCATCGGCCCCGCGCTCGAACAGGCTCGGGCGCGCGTCGCTGCGCAGCATCTGGGAGAGGCGCATGGGCGTCAGCGTCAGCGCTTCCAACAACGAGAGGGCGACGGCGGCGGTGATGGTGATGCCGAACTGGAAGAAGTAGCGGCCGATGACGCCTTCCATGAAGGCGACGGGCAGGAAGATGGCGATGACGGCGACGGTGGCGGCGAGGGCGGCGAAGGTGATTTCGCGGGCGCCATCACGGGCGGCGCGCACGCGGCCCTTGCCCATGCGCGAATGGCGGACGATGTTTTCCAGGACCATGATGGCGTCGTCCACGACGATGCCGATCGAGAGGGCGAGGGCGAGCAGGGTGAACGTATTCAGGGTGAAGCCGCAGAAGTAGAGGATGGTAAAGGAGCCCACGATGGAGGTGGGGATCGACAGCATCACGTTGAAGCCGGAGCTCCAGGAACCGAGAAAGAGCAGGCAGATGAGGGCGGTGAGAATGCCGGACAGGAGCAACTCGTGCTCGGTGGCCTTCACGGCCTCCTCGACGAAGCGCGTGAAGTCCACATTCACCTGGAGGCGCATGCCTTCGGGCAGGGCCTTGTTCAGCTCCTCGACGCGGGCCTTTACGGCGTGGCCGACCTCGACCTCGTTCGAGCCGCGCTGTTTGCGGATGCCGAGGCTGATGCCCGGTTCGCCGGAGACGCGGGCGATGCGGCGGATGTCATTGAGGCCATCCTCGACGCGGGCGACATCCTTGACGCGGATGGTGCTGTCGTAGATGGGTTGCCCGCCACGGTGGGTAATGAGGATCTCGCCGACGGCCTCGGCGGTGGGCGCCTCACCCATGGTGCGGACGTTGGTTTCGCGGGGGCCATTCTCCATGATGCCGCCGGCCAGCTCGGCGTGCTCTTCGGCGATGGCATTCTGCAGATCCAGGATGGTGAGATCATGGGCGCGCAGGCGCTCGCTATCGACCCAGAGGCGCAGGTTGCGTTCGCTGAAGCCGCCGAGGCTGACTTCGCCGACGCCGGGGATGACCTGGAACTGATCGAGCAGGAAGGTTTCGACGTAGTCGATCAACTCGCGCAGGGACTGGCCGCCGCTGAGGCCGAGCCACATGATGGGTTCGCTCTCGGTGCTGTTCTTGCGGATGGTGGGCGTCTCGACATTCAGGGGGAGCCGGACCTGGCTGATGGCGGCCTGGACTTCCTGCAGGGCGGCGTCGACATCGCGCTTGAGGTCGAATTCCAATTCGATGCCGGCCTGGCCCTGGCGGATGGTGGAGCGGACTTCCTTGAGGCCATCGACGGCGATGACGGCCTGCTCGATGCGGTCGACCAGTTCCGCTTCGATCAAGTCGGGGGCCGCGCCTTCCCAATTCACGCGGACCTCCAGGATGGGGAAGTCCACGTCGGGCATCATGCTGATGCCCATGCGATTGAAGCTGATGGCGCCGAAGACGATGAGGCCGAACATCAGCATCCAGGCAAAGACAGGGCGGCGGATGGAAAGATCGGCGAGGGTCATGGCGGTGCCTCTCCGGCGGCGACATGCAGGCGCACGATGGCGGCGCGGGTTTGCATGTCGAGGACGGCGGCGCGGCGATTCAGGACGTGCCACTGCAGAAGGGCGGCGAGCGCATCGAGGTTGGAGGCGCGGCCAAGCTCGTAGTCGCGGCGCTGGGTGTCGGCATTCTCAAGGGAAGCGCGCAGAGCCTCGGTAAGGGCGGCGCGCTGGGCGAGAGCGCTGGAGACTTCGCGGGCGGCGAGGCGGACTTCGTGGTCCACGCTGCGCTCGAGGCGGGCCAGTCGCAATTCGCTGGCGCGCACGTTTTCGCGGCGTTCGGCAGCATCGGCGCGGCGCACGCCATGGTCGAAGAGCGGCAGCTCGGCGCGCAAGGTGAGGTCCCACTCGGATTCGTCGGCGGGGGTGGTGAGGGGCTGCCAGTTGGCATCGGCGCGGACGGTGCCGAGCCGCTCACCGTCGGAGGCGCGGGCCTCGCTCTCCGCCGCGCGCACGCGCTGTTCGGCGGCGCGGACATCGGCGCGCGAGGACTCGTGCTGCAGGAAGCGGGAGACGGCGTCGGCGGCAGGGAGCGTATTCGTTTCGACGGGGCGCAGGGTGTCGGCGGGTTGGCCGGTGAGGAAGGCAAGCAGTTCGAGGGCCGAGGCTTCGAGGCCGCGGGTTTGCTCGTCGGCGACGCGGATGTCGGCGGCCTGGGCCTGGGCGGCCAGCAGGTCGCCGCGGCGCGAGCGGCCGAGCTCCACGCGGCGCTCGATTTCGCGGACGCGGTCGTCGAGGGTGGCGGTCTGTTCGTCGATGGCGGCGCGCTCGCCGGCACGGGCGAGGGCCTCATAGAAGATGTCCGCGACATCCTGGTAGAGAAGTTGGCGTTGGCGTTCGAGATCGAGGGCGAGCGCGTCGGCCTCGGCGCCGCGGGCGTTGGCGAGGCGGGTGGTGCGGAAGCCCTGGAAGATGGCATAGCCGGCGCCGAGGCCGGCGGAGGCGGTATGGTCCTCGCGCGAGGAATTGCCGCCGCCATCGTCCTGCCAGGTGGCGTCGCCCTGGGCGCGCAGCTCGGGCCAGGCGGCGGCGCGGGCCCGGCGGTGGCGCTGCTCGGCGGCGCGCCAGTCGGAGGCCACGATGCCCAGCGTCTCGCTGCGCTCCAGCGCGAGGGCGTAGGCGTCCGCGAGGGTCAGCGCGGCCGGTGCGGTGACAGCCGTGTTGGTGGCGGCAGGAGCTGTCATGCAAAAAGTGGCAACCAGAAGAATGAGGAGTAGGACATTCATGGGGATCGGGGAGCCCGACGCGAAACAGGAGGCATTGTCCGTCGGCGCCCCGCGATTCGTCAAGGCGATCTGGAGGGGCCGCGGCCTCCATGCGTGCGTGTGTGACTGCGGATTCGCTTACCGCTCGTAATCGCCGTCATTTCTGCGCGCTAACATCGATTTTTGCCCCTCTTTTCCACGCAAGCTCCTCTTGCCGAGTAGGTTGGCGTGTCGAATGCACGCGGTTG
>CAZWQJ010000208.1:0-7790 GCA_964635825.1 uncultured Victivallales bacterium
AATCCACCGAATGGGGGACAGGTGAATTGTACGCCCCGTCAACCCACCCGACGGGGGACAGGCAAAATAGTTTCCGATTGTTCCGGAAATCGGGCGGGCTAGTTCCCTTCTTCCCATAGGCAGGTCAATGGGGTCCTGCCGTGAACAGGGAGTGCAGCATGCGTCAGCCTCGTCTCAAGCCGGAGGGCCGGGATGTCTTCTATCACGTCTACAATCGTGTCGCCGGCACGCGTCTCGATCTACCCTTCGGCCCCGTGGAGAAGGAGCACTTTCTCTCCCTCCTGCGGCGGCTCCTGGAGTTCTATACCATTGAGGCCCTGGGGTTTGTGGTTATGGGCAACCACTACCACCTGCTTCTCTTCGCCCCCGCCGACCCGCCATCCGACGATCAAACCTGCGCCCGTTACGCCGCCTTCTATCCCGGCAAGCAGCCGCTTCGTCCCGGCTCACAAAAGTGCCAATGCATCGCCCGACGCCTGCGGGATGTCAGCTGGCTGCTTCACGACCTCCAACACCAGTTCACCGCCTGGTTCAATCGCACGCGCCCCATACGCCGTCGCGGCAGCCTCTGGGCCGGACGCTTCAAGCACACCCTCCTCGAAGAAGGCCTCGCCGTCTGGCACTGCTGGTCCTACATCGAGATGAATCCCGTCCGCGCCGGCCTATCTCAGGATCCCGCCGAGTACCGCTTCAGCAGCTTTGGGCAGTGGTCCGCACGCGGGCGGCACCCCTTCGCTCAGTCTCTGGAAAACCGACTGCTCCCGAGCTTGCGAGGATTGCTCGGAACCCGCAATCTCCACGAGGTTCAGATGGCCTTGCAGCGCCACTTCGCCCTCATCCGGGCCATGGAGAAGCCACTCGACCCGAACGCCCCCACCCCGAGTACCATCGGAAAAATACTCCCCTTCCGAACCCTCACCACCCATCGCATGCGGTACTGGACCGATGGCCTCCTCATCGGATCCCAGGCCTTTATCCTGGAGGTCGTCGCAGCCGCCAGAGGCCCGGCCTCACTCCGCAATCGCACGCTCACTCCCGAAGTGGGCGAAAACGGGACCTCACCCACCCTTTGCTGCTTCAAACGCCTGCGCGATCTTCCCATCTAGCGGAAGGGCGTCGACGAGACTGACGCTACGGACACGCGCTCCGGCGGAGCCATATCGAATCTTGGCCGCGACACGCCCCCCCGCAGCGCGCATTCCACCAGAGCCGGCAGTTTTCTACTGTTTATCGAGCCGTTGGCCCTGAGCCCACACGGCCTTCATCGGATGGTCGTTCCCTTCAACGCATGCGGGCACCGCAGGACGACCAAACGGCCAGTCTCCCATGCTTCCTGATCGCACAATTCACCTGTCCCTCAAGACCTCCCTCTAGACATCCTGCAGTAGTCGCTCCTGCAGCAACCGGGACATGGGGTCCTGGAGCCAAAGTTTCCATTGCGAAATGCGCACCCGTCCCTTGCCACAGGGAAGATCCATGATGCCGACGAGCCAATCCACCTGTCCCCGGTGGCGGATCTTATCGCCAGGCACGGTGAAGGTGGAAACGGTGAAGGCGCCCGCGAGGATGCGGGCCCCAGGGACTTCTCGCAGGGTCCAGTCGGGCAGGACCTCGGCGAACACAGGGTTGGCGACATCGCCGACCGACAGCCCGAGGAACTCCGGTTCACGTCGCAGGTAATGGAACTGACCCACGAATGCGCCCGCTCCCGGCACGGCCTTCAGGGGCCAGGGCAGGAGCTTATCTTTCGACCATGCCTCCAGAACCGTCGGGGTGAGTCCGCAGAGGAGGACCGATGCCCCGGCGCGCGCCTGCCGCAAAAGGCTGCGTACCTCGCCGGGCGAGAGGCTGGCCGCTTCGCGCACCACGCGCCAGGCGCCCAGCTGGGTGACTCCGTCCGCGGGGACATCGAATGCGACGGCCGCGGGAACCACCGCCAACATCGCGCGCCCCTGGTGGATGCAACGCCCGCGCTCCCGGAGCTCGAACTCCAACCGCAAGGGGCCGCGTGACGGAGCCCGCCCCAGGCTGGCGACGCCGACTGAGCGGATACGCCCCTTGGTCGGCACGGGCCACTCGGCACGCCCCAGCAGCTTGCCGCGCGAATCCCGCAGCGCGGCGCGCAAACGCAGGGGTTGAGTGGGCCGATCACATACCACCCAGGCCCTAACCTTCACCGCCTGCCCGTCCCGCAGGTTCGCACGCTCCGGTTGCACGACCCCAATCACGGGGCGGTTGGCCTCCTGCATGGCCGCGTAAACAGGCTTTGGTTCACGCCACACATCCAGGATCCCGGCGGAACTTTCCCAGCCCACGTCGTTCAGCTGCGTGAGGACGTAGCCCGTGATGGTGGGATTCAACCGGATCGCGGCGGTCTGGAGGCGGCACCCGTTCGCCTGCACCTGTTGCGCCTGAAGGATGAAGCGGGCCAGGCTGCCGAACTCGCGGCGCAGCCCGCGCTCGCGAAAGCCCGTCGCGAGTGCATCCGCGAATTCGGCGTACTGGCGCGCGTCCTGTCCCTGGCGCACTCGGAAACGCCGGACCGCGCGCGCATAGTCCATGATGCCGCCGTAGCCATACTCAGAAAGAAGGAACCGCGGCCGTGTCCGTCGCAGGCGCCGCAGCCATGGTGCGATCCACGCATCGGGCGTGAGTCCGAGCGACTGCGGCGCGGCCATCCGCCTGGGATTTCCGACGACGCGGAGAAACTCGAAAACGCCGTCGGGCACCGGCGCCCGCGCGTAGATATGCACATCCTCGAAGGGCGCGGGGTGAAGCTGGCGCCCGCCCGGCATGGCCAGGGTTTCGCCGCTCCAGCCGCCGCCGGGTGCCAGCGCCACGGCCCCGGAGTTGCCGATGACCGGGCGCGTGGGATCCAGTGCTCCGGCGAGACGGAAGATGCTGCGGCGAATCTTGCGGTCCGCCCGCACGCTTTCATTAAGCACGCCCCACATGACGACCGACGGGTGGTTGCGATCGCGGCGGATCATGGCGGCCATCTCGCGCCGCGCGCGCGGCAGCAACTGCGGCCCGCGCCGGATCCACGCCAGCGCGGACTCTTCATAAACCAGCAACCCCAACGCATCGGCTTCATCCAGGGCGGCTGGGTGCATCGGCTTCAGGTGCGCCCGCACCAGATTAAATCCGCCCTCGCGAACCAGGCGCATCTCGCGGCGCGCAAACGCTTCGTCCGGCGCATGAATCAGGGATTCAGGATAATTAGGCTGCAGCAATATACCGCGCACATAGGTCGGCTCGCCATTCAGGAGCAGGCCATGCCGGTGCAGCCGGACATCGCGCATGCCGAAGCGGACGATGCGGCCTTCGCCATTGGCCAGGCGCACTTCCAGTGAGTAGCGGTGCGGATCGGATGGCGACCACGCGCGCGGCTGCGCAACGGCGACGCGCCACACCGCCTCGCTTCGGCGACGGGTTCCCCGAGTGGTAAAGGATCCGGAGGCACACGGCCGGCCGGCGTCGTCGCGCATCCACCAGTCCCCGTCGATGGCGGCGACGCCGTCGACCACGAGCGACACGTTCACGCAGCGGCGTGCCAGGTTGGGGAGCGCCGTCAGATCCGCCACGAAGGCGGCGGGGCGCGACTCCAGCGTCACGCCACCCCACAGACCCGCATAGGGGTAGTACCAGGTCTCCTTGGATGACGCGACGTCGCAGAGGTCGAGGCCATTCACGTTCTGCCCAGGCGGCGCATGGAGGATCCAGACGGCCAGTTGTTGTTCGGCGCCGGGCCGCGCAAACCGGGTGATCTCCAACTCGAAGGCGACATACCCCCCCTCGTGTTCACCCACCAGCGCGCCATCGAGATAGACACGGGTGAGGTAGTTGGCCCCCTCAAACTTCAGGAATACCCGCCGGCCGCACCAATCTGTGGGTACGCGAATGCGGCGGTAGTAGACTGCAGGGCCGTGATAGTCCGGGAGCTCGCGCTGCCAGACGCCGGGAACCGGCATCGCACGCATGCCGCGGCGGGGCGCCTGCGCCAGCCACCCCTGGCGGTCGGCGGTACCATCCGGATCCGCCACCCAACTCCAGATTCCGTCCAAACCCAGTATCGTCTCCGCAGTCATCACCGGCCCCTTCGCGTTCAGGCGCTCGCGCCTCAGCGCACCATCAGAATCAGGCCTTCGAGCGGCGTCACCACGAGCACGCCCTGCTCGTAGGCGCCGATATCATAGGCCGTGCCGTAGGGGCGCGCATGGGCGTCCAAGTCATTCGCCGGCGCCTCGGAAGCGGTCCCCGTATCGACGCCGGGGCTGCCGACGGCCAGATGAAAATCCCCTCCGAGCGAATTGTCGAAGAGCGGATTACCGCTGAAATTGCCGCCGAGATCGGTGATGGTGCCGGGGCTGCCCTCGCCAATGCTCCATCCGTCGGGGTCGATGATGCAGTTCTGAATGGAGATATCGGCCCCGTTCATCGTGCGCCCCACGTAGCCGCCATCGTACCGCCAGAGGATGCAATTCACCAACCGGAGCGCGCCGGCGGGGGAGCCCAGTCCAGCGGCGACGCAATCTTTGAAGGCATTGGCGAAGGTGCAATTGACGACGAGCACCGGCGAATCGGCGGTGCCATACTTGTTGGCGAGATCACCGCCCCACTGCACCGCGGTGTTGTCCATAAACAGGCAGTTGACCACCTTCGAATATTGACCGGGCCCCTCGATGTCCACGCCGCCGCCGCAGCCGGTGACGCCGGACGCGCGATTTTCCGCAAAGCGGCAGCGCTCAATCGTGAGCAACTCCACCTGGTTGCGGCTGTCGAAATAGACGGCCCCGCCATCCGCCGCCGTGACCTCGTTGCTGACGAACGTGCAGTCGCGCACAGTAAACGGGCCAGTCTGGAACACAAACAATCCCGCCCCTCCGCCGCTGCCATAGCCGCGCTCCACGCGAAAACCGTCGAGCACCGAGCCGGCATACCCGCGCACGATGCGTTCACTGTTGTCGCTGGTCACGCCCGGATCGCCAATCTCGCCGCTGAGGATAGTGGGATGGGCCTCGCGTACGCGTTCGGCGGTGCTGGCCTCGGTGCCGGCGAAGCCGCCATAGAGCGCGAGTCCGGCCGGGATGGCCAACAGGTTCGTGCGCTCGTTGCCGGGGGTGTAGAGCCCCTCAGCGACCCAGATGGCGGTGAGGCCGGACGTGTTGCGCAGGGCGTCGTAGAGATTCGTGTAGGCGTCCGTCCAGTTCAAGCCGGAGTGAGTGCCGGCGGTGGCATCAACATCAACGAAGCGCACGCCCGGCAGCGGCGTGATGGCGCCAGCCGTGGCGGCCGCGGCGTAGTTGGGCACATCGTCATAGGCCAGGACCGCATACGAGCGGTGAGCGCCATCCGGCAAGGCCAAGTCGGTCCAGGTGGCCGGCGCATTGGTGGTCCCGTCGGATGCCGTCCCGACATAAGCGACGGTGCTGTCGCCCACGGTCATGCCCAAGGTGTAGACCATGCCATTCGTCACCGTCGCCGCGGGAGGCGTTCCGCCCACGCGCCGCAGAATCAACACGCCGGCAAAATCGATCGTGGCCGGGTTGGTCCAGGCCAGGGTGATGGCACCGAGGCTGGAGATGGCCGCCAGGCCCGTGACGGGCTGGGGCGCGGCGGTGTCTGCAAGCGTGGATGCACTGGTATTCACACCCACGGCAAAATTGGGGACATAGTCGGCGGCGAAGACGCGGTAATGCCAGGTCTTGCCGCTGCCCACGGGAATATCCACGGCGCTGTTGGTGGCGCTCGGGGTGTTGTCCGTGCCGGGGCCAAAGTAGGCGACGGTGCCGTTGCCCACGGTGTCGCCGCGCACGTAGTGATTGGTGTTCACCGGAATCCCCGTGGGAGCCGAACCCTCGCGCCGCACGATCAGCACGGCATCGAAATCGGCGGTCGTCGGGTTGGTCCAGCGCAGCAGAACCTGGTCCACGCCGCCGGATGCAGTCAGGCCGCTGATGGCGGCGGGCGCGAGACTGTCCGGATACTCGAAGGCGCCAATGTCCATCGCCGGGCCGTGCGGGCGCGTCTTGCCGGGAAGATCGGCCAGCACGCCCACATTGAGAGCGGCATCCACCGCCGGGCTCGTCGACACGATCGCGTATTCCGAGATGGCGTAGGCGGCGCCAACATCCGCGACCGCCTCGGCAAGGCGGTTGGTGCGCGCGTCGCCCCAGACATACAGCGTGTTCACACCGTTCGAGGCGATCGCGAGCTGCAGCCACTGATTCGTGTTCGGGTTGACGGTCTTGCCGCGGTGCGCGTTCACCAGCCAGGAGGCGCCGGCATCCGTGAGCGCGGTCTGTCCGCGGGTGGGATCGTAGTCACCGGTCGCGCTCCAGGTGCCACCGGTGGTGGCCACGAACTGCGGGTCCGCCGTGAACACATTGGTGCCCGTGCCCGCCCAACCTCCGCGCACGAAGCTATAGCCCACACTCACCGCCCCGGCGGTCTGCTGGTGAATCTCCGCGCCCGTCGTCGCGCTGTTGCCCCACACGATGCTGTTGGTGATGGGAAGCGGCCCGGCGCCCCCCGCCATCGCCCCGCCGCTCTGCGTCGCCCGGTTGCCCACAAAAGTGCTGTGCAGAATTCCAGCCGCCCCCGCGCCGTTCACATTGACGAAGAACAATCCGCCGCCAGACTGGCTGGACTGGTTGCCGGCCAGGAACGCGTTCTCGATTCGAAGAGCCGCATTGTCCACGTTATGCAAGGCGCCCCCTGTGCGGCCCGCATCATTACCGGCGAACACACAGCGCTCGAACCGCGCCTTGCTCGCCCCGCTGGCGTACACGGCCGCGCCATACCCCATGCTCCTATTGCCGCTGAACGTGCAGGCCTCGTACACCACATTGGATCCATCGCCGGACGTGTTGACCGCGCCACCGCCGCTCGTCGTGACCGGGCACAGGTTGTGAGTGAAGACACAGCCGCGGAAGACGACGCCCGCGGCTCCCGTCATGTTCAGCGCCCCACCGGAGCCGTTGCCCGAATCCCCCTCCGCCAGACCGTTGCCAATGAACCGGCAGTTCTCAACAAGCCCCGTCATGGAAACCTTTGTGTTCATCGCGCCACCGCGCGAGGCCTTGTTGCGAACGAACACGCAATCGCGCACATCCACAATGGGAGAGGTCCAGCGAATGGCGCCACCCTCCGCATCGGCCAGGTTGTCGCGGAACACGCAGTTGCTGATCGAGACCGCCGTGCCGGCCCGCTGCACAAAGAGGGCGGCACCGTAGCCGGCGTAGTTGTTGGCGAACGTGCAGTTGCGCAGCGTGGGGGCGTAGGCGGTGACATAGAGGCCGCCGCCATTGCCGCCGGCACCATTCGTGATCACAAATCCATCAAGGGCCATGTTGTTGGTGCCGATGAGCACGGTGAAGATTCCCTGGCCGTCCAGGAGGGCCGGGTGGGCATTCCAGTCCCGCGCGGCCGCCGAGGCCATGCCGTTGGTGAAACCGCCGTACAGGTTCACAAAACCGCGCAGATAGACGCTGTCCGTATTCGTGTAGGTGCCCTGCGCCACCCACAGATCCGTGCCGGTCGGCGCGGCAACCAATGCATCCGCCAGCGCGGCGAACGCGTTGTCCCAGGAACTGCCGTCGCCCGTGCCCCCGGAAATGGCGGCATCGACATACATGACCGCCGCCGAGGTGCGCCATGGCGCGCCCACCAGCAAGCCCACGGCCAACGCGCCCGCCAGCAACAAACCACCGCCCCTGCTCCGCTGTGCCATCCACCGGGACATTGTCATCGCCTCATCCCCCCACACGGCCGTCGGCACCCGCCGCGAC
>CAZWQJ010000209.1:0-7759 GCA_964635825.1 uncultured Victivallales bacterium
CGCGGATGTCCAGCCCTTCGGCGGCAATCGCGTCAGGTAGTGCGGCCCAGTAGTCGGCCTCGCCTTGCGCGAGGAGGAAGCCGAGATAGAAGCAGGTGCTCCAGTCGCCCCATGCGGCGCGGATCGCCTTGATGCCCTTGCGCAGCGACTTGACGGACGGTGGCTCGTCGCCTTCCAGAAAGCACCCTTGCCGCGGGATGCCCTGCACATCCAGAAACTGCTCGATCACCTTGCTGTGCTCCGTCAGCAACAGCACGCGCAGGAGGTCGCCATGGAACCGCCGGAAATCGGGCAGGCTCGCCCGGCGCATCAGCAGGTCGCCCTTCTTGGCATCCGTCTGCATCTTCATGAACTTCTCGCGGAAGTTCATGGCCTTGGCCAGCGCCGACAACACCGTCGGACGCGCCAACTGGGACAACTCATCGTCGGCCCGCCAGAACGCGACGCAGGCGCGAGCCCGCACATCCGGCGCCAGCCCCTGCCAAAGTTCGGTGTAGGTCAACGGATCCATGGGCAGAAGCCTACCGATTTCCGGCGCAATGTCCACCATTCCCGCAGGGCGATCAGTAGAAGGTCAACAGGAGGCCGGTCTCCCTCTCCCCCTCTTGCCCGATCTACTATCCCATTACCGTTCAGACAAGGTAGACATGAAAGACATGGAGCGCATCACTTTCCATCCAGAGGTTATGGGTGGAAAGATCTGCCTGCGCGGCTTGCGCGTGACCGTGGAAACCCTTGTGGGTTCTCGTCGACATGAATCTCTCTCCTGCCTGGGTCGCGCTTCTCCAACAAGCCGGCCACACGGCGGCACACTGGGCTTCCGTTGGGGCACCTACCGCGACGGACCGCGAAATCCTGAACTGGGCTCGCGAGCGTCAGTGGGTGGTCTTCACGCACGGATGCCGGCTGTGTCAACGTTGGCGGGATGGGGAGTTTCTGCCTGAATACGCCACCGTGGCGGCATCAATACCGCGTACCTCACGCCACACCGCGTCAAAAGTCCGTACTCATGTCGGAGCGGAATCGGTCACGATTCCGGCCGGAACGCTCACGCGTTCCGCGCCCCATGCGTCATCCAGTCGGACGCGGTGTCTAGAACGGCAGCGAGTCCGAATCCGCCCCGTCCTCCGGTGGCGAGAGCTGGTCGAGGGGCGGGCTGTCGCTGTCGCCATCGCCCGCCGGCGCGCTGTCGCTCTTGGCCGACTCTATCCGCCAGGCCGAAAGATTCACGAAGTAGCGGCCGTTGTACTCATTGCCGCGAATGTCGAAGGACACGGTCACCTGCTGGCCCGGCTTGATCGCCGCCAGCAGCCCCGTCTTGTCTTTCACGCACTCAAACTTGATGTCTTGCGGGTACCGGCCGTCGGCCGTCGTCACCACAAACTCACGCTTCGTGAAGCCACTGTCGAACTTCACTTCGTCCATGACTACCTTCACCGTGCCCGCCAATTCATATGCCGCCATGGAGCCCTCCTGTGTTTCGGTCGCGGACTGTAGCACAGGCCAGCAGGCGCGCCCAGCATCCGGTTCGCACGACGACGTCCAGCCACCGCATGCACGGGAAACGTGCTTGTTGGAAGGGATCGGACGCGCTACACAACGTCGATGCCAGCAGGCCCATCATTGAAGCCCCCCCAACCAACCGACGCCGGGGCCGGTTCTCCTCCCCAACGCCGCACATGGTGCGCGGTCCGCGTCGCCATGGTGCTGATCGACGCCGCCATCCCCGTCTCCTTGCTGGTCATGCTGCTGTCCTGGATGGCGGGCCCCATCCGAATCGACTACGGCCCCCTGCATCTTCAGGTGAGCTGGGGGCTCAGGCCCGCCCTCGCCCCGCTCGTGTTGCTGGTCGTTCGCCTGGCCTTGCGCGCATGGGCCGCCCGCCTCACAACACCGCCCGCTGGGCTATGGCCCCACGCCTGGTTTCGCGGCATCACCACCTCCATCGTCGCCACCATCCTCTTCTTCGGCGCGTTCGAACTCGCCCTCAAAGCACTCCACTTTCAGAATGTCGTGCCACCGATTGTATTCGAAGGCAAAGACGACCACATGGGCTGGAAGCGCAGCGGCACCATCCCCGATGCGGAGTTGCTGTACGTCCTTGAACCCGGCTCCATCTTCCAGGGGCGCCCCATCAATCGCATGGGGTTCCG
Source organism: uncultured Victivallales bacterium (assembly GCA_964635825.1). Lineage (GTDB taxonomy): Bacteria > Verrucomicrobiota > Kiritimatiellia > UBA8416 > JAIOPI01 > CAZWQJ01. The sequence goes on from CAZWQJ010000209.1 coordinate 2,154, forward strand.
CGAGCGCGAAGTGAGCATCCAGAAGCCCGCGGGCACACGGCGCGTCATCTGCATGGGGGACTCCTGCACCGCACAAGGAGCACCCGGCTATGCGCAGTACCTGCATGAGCGGCTCAACCAGGCCCCACCCACCGCCGAGGCTTGGGAGGCCTTCAACATGGCGACGCACGGCTACTCATCCGTTCAGGGCCTGCGCATGTTCTCCCGCTGGGCGGACCGCATCGCCCCGGATTACGTCACCCTCTACTACGGGTGGAACGATCATTGGCTCTCCGCCGCCACCGATCGCGACCAGATGGCCATCAAGGTCAGCCCCATCCGCGGGCGCCTCTACGACCGCCTCAGCCGCCGCCGCTTCTTCCAATTCCTCAACTGGCTCGCCGGCCACAGCGTCACCGCCGCCACCTCCTACCAGGAACGCATGCTGCGGGTTCCCCCCGAAGACTATCGCGCCACCCTCACCGAGTTCGTCCAACGCGTGCGCGCGGCAGGCGCGGTCCCGATCCTCATCACCGCCCCACACGGCCGCATGAGCTCCCAGGAGGTGCGCAAAAGCTATGTACACTCCATCGAAGACGGCCTTCGCAAACACGCCAAGTACGTCGAAATCACCCGCGAGGTGGCCGCCGCCACCGGCGCCGACCTGCTGGACTTGGCCCAAATCCTCGATGGCGAGGAACACCTCAGCCTCTTCGCCCGCGACGGCATCCATTTCGACCAGTACGCCCGCGAAAGCCACCTCACCAATGGCCTGCCCCCTGACGCGCAGCCCGGCCTGCGGCGCGTCGCCGACGAACTCTACCTCAAAATCCAGTCCATCGCCGCGACTCCACCCTGACTCCGCACCCCCCTCGCTGGAGCTGTCTCCAACGCCGGCCCCGTGTCGCAACGTGTGCCACCGCCTGCAACAGCGGCCATCGCCATCCGGCCCCCTCCCACTCACAAATGACCACGCCGAACCGCCGGTGTCGCCGCCAGGTCATCGGAACGTCAAGGAATCGCAAAACGGACAGGGCCACCCCCGTTTGGCACGGGGCCTGCTCATTAGCACTTGTCCTGCGGTTGGTTAGCTGAGGGACAGAGCCTTAACTGGTTCACACATGTCCCCCTATCTGGCCAAAAGGCGACTAAGAGACCGCGGCCTTCGGGCCGCGGTCCTTTTTCTATACCGGCATTGCTAGATGGGCATCCCTGTGTCAAGCTGGCCGCAATGACGACTACCTTTGCGGACTTTGGGCTGGCCCCCGGTATCCTGCGGGCCATTGCAGACCTCGGATTCACCAAACCCACTCCCGTCCAGACGCGGGTCATCCCGTTTCTGATGAGCGCGGATCGCGATCTGGTGGCACTGGCTCAGACCGGCACCGGCAAGACCGCCGCCTATGGGTTGCCCATCCTCCAGCGCACCGACCCCGCCAATCGGCAGACCCAGACCCTGATCCTCTGCCCCACCCGCGAGCTCTGTGTGCAGATCACCCGCGACCTCCACTCCTTCGCGGCCCACACCAAGGGCCTCTCCATCCAGGCCATCTACGGCGGCGCCTCCATCGATACCCAGATGCGCGCGCTCGAACGCGGCGCCCACATCATCGTCGCCACGCCGGGGCGCATGCTCGACATGATCCGCCGCGGCCGCGCCCAACTCGCCAATGTCCAACACGTCGTCCTCGATGAAGCCGACGAGATGCTGAACATGGGCTTCCAGGAGGACCTCGAGGCCATTCTCAAGACCGTGCCCAAGGGCGTGCGCACGCTTCTATTCTCCGCCACCATGCAGCGCCAGGTGGCCGCCATCGCCGGCCGCTACATGAACACCCCCGAGGAGATCACCATCGGGGAGCGCAACTCCGGATCCGACACCGTCAGCCACGAATACTACATGGTGCACGCGCGCGATCGTTATGCCGCACTCAAGCGCATCATCGATGTCTACCCCGCCATGTACGGCATCGTCTTCTGCCGCACGCGCATGGAAACGCACGACGTGGCCACCCGCCTCATGGAGGACGGCTACAACGCCGACGCCCTGCACGGCGACTTGAGCCAGGTCCAGCGCGACCGCGTGCTCGGCGCCTTCCGCACGCGCCACCTCCAACTGCTCGTCGCCACCGATGTCGCCGCGCGCGGACTCGACGTCACCGACTTGACGCACGCCATCAACTACAGTCTCCCCGCCGAAGTCGCTCAGTACACCCACCGCAGCGGGCGCACCGGCCGCGCCGGCAAGGCCGGCATCTCCGTCGTCATCATCCATACGCGCGAGGAACACAAAATCGGCATCCTCGAACGCGCCGTCAAAAAGCGCTTCATGCACAAGCTCGTCCCCTCCGGTCGCGAAGTCTGCGCCGCCCAACTCCACGGCTTGCTGGAACGCGTCAAGCAGGTCGCGGTCGACGACGAGGAAATATCCCCCTACCTCGGCCAGATCGAGGGCATCCTCTCCGAACTCCCGCCCGCCGAAGTCCTCAAGCGCTTCGTCGCCCTCGAATTCAACCGCTTCCTCACCTACTACAAGGATGCCGTCGACTTGAACGCCGGCCGCAACGCCGGCCCCGCGCGCCATGAAAAGCGGCCACCCCGCGATCGCGAGTCCGCGCCGATGACCAGCTTCTCCGTGAACCTCGGCGAACGCAATGGCCTCACGCCGGGCGATCTCATCAGCCTGATCAACCGCGCCACGCGCGGGCCGGTACTCGAGTTTGGCCGCATCCAGATCGATCGCGACCGCAGCTACTTCGAGGCCTCGGGCGCCGACCCGCGCCTGCTCACCGAGTCCCACAGCCTCCCCAACTACAAGGGCCGCAAACTCCAGGTCCGCACGATGCCCCCCGAGCAGGGCGGCCGTCCCCACGGACGCCACACGCCGCGCCCCGCCAAGTCACCCGCCCCGTAGGTACATCGGGCGATGCCCAACCCCTCGCGTCTTGCGCGTCAACGCCGGCGCAGGACGAAGCGATGGTAGACGATCGCCCGGCTCTCCATACCGCGCTGGATGACGCTGCCACGAAGCCCCGCGAACTGCGAGAAGAGGTCCAGCTCCCGCGGTGGGCACAACTCCAGGATCCGCGCCCGCTTGCGCGCATCGTCGGCCCGCAGCGCGGCGGCCACTCCCGCCGTGAGATCGTCGCGCTCCACCAGTTCCAACTCCGGTTGCGCCGCCAGGCGCGCCTCCAACGCCGGCATCTCCGCCGCATCACGCAAATCCGCCAGCAGAAACATGCCGCCCGGACGCAACACCCGCGCCACCTCGCCGAAGAAGGCATCCACCGACGCGTAGCAGTGGCAGCTTTCCACATTCAGCACCGCATCAAAGGACGCATCCGCAAACGGCAGGCGCTCCGCATCTCCCACCGCGAAGGACAGATTGGACACCGGGTGCCGACGCGTGCAGAACGCGACGGCCTCATGCGAGAGATCCACCGCCGTCATCCGCGCCGGTCCCAGACAGCGGGCGACATACGAAGCCCCGCCGCCACGCCCCGCCCCCACTTCGAGCACCTCCTTGCCGCGCAACGCGCCCGGCGCCGCCACGCGGTGGTAGAGCTGGATGCAAAACCGATCCGGTTCATCCACGGCCGACAGCGGCAGGGCGCGTTCCCCCTCCGGCCACTCGAACCCGTAGTTCATGAACGTCCAGTCCGCGGCCGGAACCTTCCGCGCCAGACGATTGTACCACCAGCGCCACAGCACCCGTCGCGCCAGTGGCGATACCGAAATCAGAAAGGCTAACACGCGCACAAGCATGAACGATCCCCCCAAGTTCCCAACACCATCACCCCCGCAGCCGGCCCGGCGATAGCCGCGCTCCCGGTCGCGCAACTGCGTTGATGGAGACTACATACGGCCACACCCGCCCGCCGTCTATAGGGATCAGTCCACAGTTGCGCCCGTGCCCGTCGGAAGGTAGTCTGAACTTCAGGAGGGACGCAGCATGGGCGGCGCACCGGCGGCGAAACACAGCGGCTTCAGTTGGGATGACTACCGCGGTTGGTCGGATGGCAAGCGTTGGGAGCTGATCGACGGCCAGGCCTTCGACATGACGCCAGCCCCAAGCGTCCGGCACCAGGCCATCTCGCGCGAGTTGGAGCATCGCCTGTTCACCTTCTTTGCCGGCAGGAAATGCCAGGCCTTTGATGCACCGATCGACGTCAAACTCTCTGACGACGACGTGGTCCAGCCGGACATCGTGATCGTGTGCAACCGCGACCAGATCAAGGAAACGCACATCGAAGGCCCTCCCACGCTGGTCATCGAGATCCTGTCTCCTGCCAGCCTGCAACATGACCGCGTGCGCAAGATGGCGCTGTACGCCCGTTTCGGCGTGCAGGAGTTCTGGGTGGTCACACCCGATCCGCCCCTGATCGAAGTCTTCCGCCTGGACGGCCCCGGCTATCGCCTGCACGCCGGGTACGGGCAGAGCGATACCCTGCGCAGCCCGCGATTTCCCAAACTGAAAATTCCCCTCGCCGGCGTCTTTGACTTCCCGGTCGCGTCGAAAGCGACGGGCAAAAAGATACGAGAAACGGCCCCACCCTATGGCGCACCACACGGAACACGGCGTCGTGGTCCCTCCCACTACCGACGCCCCTGATACCGCCCTCGCCGCGTCCACCCAACCGGGCGGCGGCTTAGCGCCACCGGCGGCCATCACCGCCGTGATCCCGCTTTTTAACAAGGAGCGCGAGATCGCGCGCGCCGTTCGCAGCGCCCTGAACCAGACGCACCCGCCGGCTCAGGTCATCGTGGTCGACGATGGCTCCACCGACGGCAGCGTGCAGGCCGTCCAGGCGCTCGCCGATGCGCGCGTACAGCTCCTGCGCCAACCCAATGCCGGCCCCTCCGGCGCCCGTAACCGCGGCACCGCCGCCGCCCATACCGAGTTCGTCGCCTTCCTGGATGCCGATGACGAATGGGGGCCGACATTCCTGGAAACCGTGGCCAACCTGCAGACCCGCTTTCCCCAAGCCAGCATCTGGGCCACCGCCTTCGAACTCGTCAACGGAGACTCCCGCTCCGCCGCCGCCACCTGGACCAATCTCCCACAGGATCCGCACGGCGGGCTGATCGACGACTTCCTGATCGCCTGTCTGCAGGTCCCACCCATCTGTGCCAGCGGCTTCCTCTGCCGCAAGCAACTCCTCCAGGAGGTCGGCGGCTTCCCCGAAGGCGTCCGCCTCGGCGAGGATTTCGACACCTGGATCCGCCTCGCCCTGCGCGGCCCCGTCGCCTTCTCCCCGGCCGCACCCGTCCTCTACCACAAGGATGCCGACAACCGCGCCATGGACCGCGAGCGCTACCGCACCACCGACACCTGCCTGCGCCGCACCCTCGCCCAGGCCCTCCAGTCCCCCGCCACTCCGCCTGCGCTCCGTCAATCCGTCCGCATCCTCCTCGTGAAGCACCTGCTCGATGTATCACGCCACGCCCTCGAAGCCGGCGATGGCCCCCTCGCCCGCACCGCCCTGCGCGACGCCTGGCGCCAGAACGCCTACCGCCTGCGCTGGCTCGAGCGCTTCCTGCGCCGCGGCTACCACGCATGGCGCCTGCCTTGATCCCCGTCTCTCCGTTTCATACACGTGTCAGGCGGTGGCCCGGCCGCTCCGCGG
>CAZWQJ010000210.1:0-7690 GCA_964635825.1 uncultured Victivallales bacterium
GGCTAATGTCGTACCCCGCCGCGGACTCGCCCGCCTTGCGCGTCTTGGGGGGCAGAAACTTGATTACGTCGGCCAGCAGTAAGCGGAGCTGGTCCACCGCCAGCCACTTGATCGGGATGCCAAGCTTGGCCGCGAGGGAATCAAGGGCCGCCGCCGTGCGCGTCAGGCCCTCCACATCCATCGTGATCATGCCGGCCGCCGCGCTCATGCTTCCCTCCGCAGTGCCAGAATGACGGCGAGGCCGTCGGCTTCGTCGATCTGGACCTCGTGCACGAAGTGATTGACGCCAGAAAGCCCAACCGTGGCCCGCTTCGCCGGAAGGACACCCCCCGTAAAGTCCGCGCGAACGGCCAGAAAGTCCACCACCCGGACGGTGTACTCGGCGCCGTCCTCAACCGTGAGCGTCTCGCGCGGCGGGGATACGTTGCCGGTGATGGACTGGGGCCCCCAGGTTAACGTGACGGCGAACGCATCGGCCTGGTCGCCCAGCGCCTCGCGCAAGTCCGCCGTCGCGTCAACCGAGAATGACACGGATCACCCCCTGCGCCGTGGGCGCACTGTGCCTGCGGCCTGCGGGGTGTCCACCTCTGCCACCGGCTCGGGTGTCGCCACCTCTGCCACACGGAACTGCATCACGGGCCACGGGCGCCACGAGGCCATCACAACCGCGAAGGCCCCAGGGGCGGCCTGCACGGCGATATCGCCAAGCACGCACGCCCCGGTATCCCGCAGCAGCTTTGCCGCCTCTTGCACGGGGACCAGCGAGTCCGCGGCCACCGCCGCGAACCCGCCACCCGCCTGTTGCACCACCAATGAAGCGAACTTCATTAAGGGTTTCCCTTCGTTGATCAGGCCGTCAACAGACGCACCACCGAGTCCTGACCCTTCGCGACACCGTAGAGGATCGCGCACTCGCCCTGCACCAGACCGCCGGCGCCCACCGTCGAGGTGTACAGGCAGCTCAGGCCGCTGGTCGGCTCGGTGATAATCCGGCGTTCCATGATCGCGCCATCGCCCGCACCGGCCAACGCCGCCGGGGGAGCAACCGCGCCGAGGATTGCGGCCTTGCCGATCACGGCGCCGCCCAGGTTCTCGGAGTTGTCGGCGAGCGCGCCGTAGGCCAGCGTGTTCATGCCGATGAGCTGCGGCAGGATGCCGGTCGCCAGAGGGTTGTTGCCGTTGGCCGTCGCGAAGTTCAGCGACACCGCGCTATCGCCCATCACCGCGCCCGCGTAGTGCGAGTTCAACAGGAGCGTGCGCTGGCGCTGGCGGATCTTGCGCTCCGCAATCGCCCACAGGCTCGCCAGGTCCGTGATGCCGAAATCAGCCACAGCCACGGTCAGCTTGTCGGTCGCCTCGGTGTTGCCGTAGTTGATCGCCGTGATCAGGGCCAGGGCGGCGTCCACAACCTGCTTGGCCAGCGAATAGACCGCGCCGGCGGCCTTGTCCGCCCAGTAGGACGCGAACACTGCGGGGCTCATCTTGCCCTCGGCCACATCCCAGCCGGCGCCGTAGAAGTTGGACAGGCTCACCTGCGCACCGGCCACGGTCCCGTTGGACGTGACCAGCGTTCCGGCCGTCTTGCTCTGCGCGGTCGGGTCGGTCGCGATGGGCACGTACACCGAATCGGACTGGATCATGCCCTCGCGCTCAACGCGCATCGAAAAGGCATCAAAAGCCGGGAGTACGTACCGGAGGGCCTCGACCACGCGCTGGTCGACGAGGGCCTGATTGATCGTGCTGATCGTGCTTGCCATGACTGCTTCCTCCAAAGTGCCGCGTATGCGGCGATTCTGTTACAATCCCAATTCCGCGGCGTGCGCCGCCCGAAATTCTGCGGCCGCCTTCGGCCCCTGCTCATCGCGTACCCGAACGTATTCCGCCTGCACCTGTGCCGCCGTCATCGGCTCGGCGGCGGGCGGCGGTGTGCCGGCCACTGCGGCCGTCGCACTGCCGGTTGCCGCCGCATCCGCAAAGGCTGGATTGGCCAGCGCGCGCTGCGCCCGCTCCAGATCGGCGCGGGTGGCCGCGTGCGCGGAAACCTCGCCGTCCAGCAACTGCTGCGCGGCGGCCAGGTCGGCGACGCCCTTGTCGATGTTGGCGGTGAGCGTGGCGATGGACGCCTGCGCGGTCGCAAGCTGCCCTTGCAGTTCGGTGACGGCCAGAGCCGACGCCGCGGCCACTTGCCGCGACTGGTCGAGGTCCGCCATGGCCTGCGCCAAATCTTCGATGACTGTCGGCATGTTGATCCCCTTCAATTACTTGCGCGTGGGCTCGTAGTAGACCGTCGCCTTGACGGTGTTCGCGGCGGCGCTTCCCGACACGACCTTCAGCCGGATGTCACCGCCGACCATGATGCGCTCATACGGTGCCACGAGGACCGTCTTCGCGTATTCATTAGTGCCGCCAATCGCGCTGGCGGATGCCAGTGCGACGCCGGCTGTCGTGGTCCCGATGACGCGGGGGCGGACGACGGTGTTTGCCGTGGCGGCCGTGAGCGTGAGCAGGGTGTCAATGGCGGTCGTCCCGTCGGATGCGTAGGTCGCTACGGTCACAGCCGAGGTCGAGCTTCCCGACACCTGGATCTCGATCTTATCCAGCCACCCGGACACCGGAATGGCCGAGCTGATTTCCGTCTCGGTGTTCGTCACCACGACGGTCATCTGCTGGCTATCGGCCAGCGCGGAAAACCCCAGGCACGTCACCACGAGAAAACACACCAGTGAACGCTTCATGTTACCGACTCCCGCGCCGCAGTTGTGCCAGCCGGGAAGCGTCGGCGACCGCTTTCCCGAGCGTTGAAACGCTGTCGATCAAACCCGCCGCCAACCCGGCGGCCACGTCGAAGCTCTGCCCCTGCATGTCATCGTCCGAAATATCGCGGCCACGACCGGCGCGGACATCCGCGCGAAACGCCACGCCCAGCGAGTCCACACCCGCCTGGATCATGGCGCGCTGATCGTCGGTGAGGCTGGTGCCTGGCAATCCGGCGCCCTTGTGGATGCCAGACTTGAAGACCTCGACCCGCGCACCGGCGGCGGCCATGGCAAGGGACGTGTCAAGAAGCGCGCTGTAGACGCCGATGCTGCCGACGCTCGCCGACTCGGTGGCGTAGATCGCCGACGCCTGCGACGCGATCCAGTACGCGGCGCTTGACGCCTGCCCGTCGACAAAGGCCACCACCGGCTTGGTCATGTTCGCGGCCGCAACCGCGTGGGCCGCCTCGGGGACGCCACGAGCCAGCCCGCCGGGGCTGTCAATAGACAGAACCAGCGCAGATACCCGTGGGTCCGCGACGGCAGATTCGATCAGGCGCTGCAAAACATCCACCGACGTGACACCGGAGGAGTTGAGCGCGGACGAAAACTTGCGGCCGATTACGCCCTCGACCGGGATGATAGCAACGTCGCCGTCGGTGCTGTATTCGCGCGCGGGTTCACTCTTCATGCCGGCCGCGGCGAGGTGCTGCGCGGCCTCGATGCCCCCGCCCGCCGCGTGAGCTTCGGCAATGGCGCAAAGGCGGGTGTGCATGGACGGCGGCAACAGCCACAGCTCCGTCTGTAGCGCCGTCAACACTCGCACAAGTCGGTTGTTGCGATCTTGCATAGCCCCCTACTTATACGGGTGCAGTTTTGGATAGAGGTGCGGATGCCGCGCCCGCGTTAGGGTCAACCTGTCCGGGGATCTGCATCCGCATAAGTGATCCCGGAGGCAGCCCTTCTTCGGCCTCGATCCGCATCACGAGCTTCATCTCGCGCGCCTTGGCCCGCAGCGTGTCCTCACTGTCCAGCCCGCGTCGGCCAGCCATGGCCGCGTGCGTGGTGAGCCCCGCCTGATACTCAAGCGTATCGGCCTGGTTGGACTCCTGCCGGTCAATCCACAGCTCCTCGGGGGGCTGCCAATCGACCTTGTACCACTCAGACACGCGCACGCCGTTGCGCACCTCGGTGGGTGCCGGTGCCAGGTCGCCGTCCTTAATGGCCTTGGCGATGCGCCAGTTCCAAAGTCGTTGGTCCATGTTTTCCGCCAGCCAGCGGCGCCACGGGCGCAGCGCGTGATTGACGAAAAGCAGCACGCCCTTCATGCGGCTGTAATCGCACTTGGAAAAATCCAGCGTGAAGAACTCGTAGGGCACCCCGAGGGCCTGCGACGCGAGGGCGAGCTGCCACTGCATGTATGGGATGTGCTGGACGTTGGGGATATTGGACGAGAGGTTGACGACATCCTCGTTGGGGAATAACTCGTAGAACATGCCCCACTCGGTCTTGAACGTCTGCCGCTGGCCGACCGTCGAGGCCGTTGACGATCCGCGCGGGCCAGCGTTCGCACCGGGGCCGCCCTGCTTCTTGAGCGCGCCCACGTTCTGCGCCTGCCACTTGGCGGACCAGAGCGTGTAATCATTCATCTCGCCCAGGTCTTTGAGCGCGTTTACGATTGACGCCAGCAGCGGGATCTCGCGCACCTGATCGGGGCGCCATGCGGGATTGATCACCGGGATCATGTTGGCGCGCGGGACCATCACCTCGGGGTGCTTTTCGGAGAATGTGCCATTGCGGTCGCGAGAATGGACCATGTACCCGGCGATGACGCCCGCGCCCGCCAGCTTCACCCCGTCCGTGTATCCGGCGCGGTCAGCCGGCTCTTGCGGGTCGCGGATGCGCTCACACTCGATGGGGTTGATCTGGCCGTTATCCATGAGCTGCAAGTACAAGCCGCCGTGGGTGGGGCGCAGACCAACGGCCTGGTTGCGCAGATCGTGCAGCCGCACACGCTGGCGGTAGTCGCAGACCTTCTCCCATTCACGGTAAAACTGCTCGGCGGACTTGTTCCAGTCGTCGCTTGATGTGCGCGCCTGGGGGACGATTCCGGCTCCTACCACGAACGTCTGTAGCCTGTCGCACGCGCCCGCGACGATGGGGTTGTTGCGGCGTAGGTCGTTGGCTTTGAGCCGGATCAGTTCACGGGTGCCATCCCCGGCGATGAAGGATTCCTCGTCGCGCGGCGTTGACCGCCCCCACCCCAAGTCCTTACGCACCCGGTTTGATTCGCCGGCATCGTACCCGAGTGCCATGGCATCACCGGCGCGCTGCAACCGCGAGGCTAGCCACAATCGTGGGTTCATATCGGCTGCCCCCCCATGTCTGCCAGCACAACGCCGCGCCCGTACAGCCGCGCCTTGAGGGCCGCGTACAGCTCGTCACAGCGCCGCGACAACTCGGGGGCGTTCTTCTTGGTGAACTGGCGGCCAAGCATGCTGTAGGACTGGATGGTGCCCGAGTCGAGAGAGGCCGACGCCAGGCGGGCCGCGTACCATTCGTCAATGAGGGCAAGCGACTCAAGCCGGTCCAGTTCGTCGGACAGCTCGGCCGCCAGCACTATCAGGTGCGCCTTGAGGTTTTCGAGATTGGTCGCCATGCCACCCCGTAGGGGCAATGCGCCCCTACTTATACGGGGGCACTTTTGGATAGCGACTAGGCTGCAGACACGGGGAAGTAGCCAAGCCAGATGGCCCCAAGTAGAGAAAGCCGCTCCGCGTCGCTCAGATGGTTCGGCCTGTCTCCGGGGTTCACCCATCTCCCATTCACCGACCGTTCCGCCGTCAGGTGCGCGACGTACTCAGGAAACGAGCTATACCCCCGCGGGATCATCCACCGCTTTGAGCCCTCGCGCCGCTGGATCTGGTCGACAAGGATGTCCATCAGCATGTCCGCGTCATAGTCCAGCGCGACGATCTCGCGGCCCGGTCCAGACCGGCGCCCCTCGTCAATGTTGAGCGGCGCCACCGTGAACAACGCCCGCGCCCTGCGCGTCACGCCAAGGCACGGGATGTATCCGGCGTGGGAGTGCGCCCACTCCTGCACCTCTCGCGTGCGGTAACGCTGGTCAATGAACACGTATTGCGCGCCGTGCTTTTCGGCCAAAACATCCAGCGCCGCAAAGCTGGCTACGCTCTCGTACGCCTGCACGCACCCGGAATCACCGCCGCGCGTGAACTCTCGGAACGTCGCCACGAGATAGCCCTTCTGTACGTCCACGCCTGCGATCACGATGGAGTCGCCAGGGTCGCATTGCACGCTATACGGTGCCACAGTCGTCCACCGCTGGCCCTCGACGTATTCGCCCTCAAGGCCCGCGAAGAGTTCATCGCGGACGCTGTTTTCGTAGTGCACGAACGCTTCCGCAGATTCGCCGTTCAGAAAGTCTTGCAGCGCCGTTCGGCCGGCCTGCGCGTTGAGCCACTGCTGCGCGAGATAGGACACGTTCACCAGTTTTGAGCACCACGACGGAAACCAAAACGTGCGGCTTAGTGCGTACTTCGGGACGGCGGTCGGCCGCCATTCCCCGGCGTCGATTGCCGCGAAACGCTCGCGGTCCCCCCACTTGGCATTGCAGTGCGGGCACTCGTAGTGCGCGCCGGCTACAGCCGCGGCCGGATCCGTCTTCGCCAGCGTCATGTCAATTTTGAATGAGGCCCATAACATCACGTGGAACACGCCGCACGACGCGCACGGAACAAAGAGCTTGCGCTGATCGCCGGCCAAGTAGACGCGCCAGATCGGGCCAAGGTCGTCTGTCGGGGTGGATGTCACAAGGATCTTGGCGAGCCCCTTTTGGCGATACGCCTTGCACCGCTGGAATAGCAACTCCATCGCGCCGGCCTCGGAAGCCGTTGCGGCCGATGAATGCTTGTTGCCGCGCCCGAAACTCTGCGGCCACTTGTCCAACTCGTCCCCGAAAATGCGGCGCATGGACTTTGACGCGAGCGCGCCAGGGGAGTTGGCGCCAGCCCAGTACACGCCGGCTTTGTTGATCAACTGTGCCCGCTTCGTCCAGTGCACCTTACGATTTTCGGGCAAGTAGCGGCGCAGCGCGGGCGAGTCCTCCCACATGGGAAACCACACCTCGCGCGCCTTGTCCTGCGCAACCTGCGCCGAAGACATTACGATCAAGGCACCGCTCGGGTCCGTCGCGATTTCCTTGGCAAGCCACACATACCCAGTCAACGTCTTGGCGGATTGCGCCCCGGCGCACAGCCCCACAAGCTCGCATGCTGGATCGTCAAGGGCTTCCAGTGGTCCACCCGGAGCCGCCATTGCCGCGACCGTCTCGCGCCGCCAAGGTCCGGGGTTTGGAGTGGTGATGCGCGGTGAAAGGTAAACGTTCTCTTCCGCCCATGGCACGGTTTTAAGCTCGTCCAGTGGGCGCACGCGGAGAAGCGGGTTGTAGGTCGCGTCCTTCAAGCCTTGATCGCCTCTTTCGGCACGCCCCCACCCTTCACCCACCCACGCACAATCGCGTCCACCTCGGCACGCACGATCCGCCGCACCTCGGCCGCGGTCTGCGCCGCGCCCGCCAGCTTGCCCGCGACAGCAAGCGGAAGCGTGCCGTACAGGTCCCCCTGTATCATCTCGGCCGTCTCTTGCGCCGCCGCCACCGCCTGCTCTCGCGTCTGCCACCGCTCCGACTCGCGCCGGTTCACAAACTCCTGCGCGATGGCCTTGGCTTCATCCAGGCGCTGCTTTGGGGTCAGGCCGCTCTCGTCGCGCGCAATCGCGTACTTGCCCGCGGCGCGCGGATCAGGCCTCACCTTCGCGTCCGACTTCCTTGGCTTTGCCTTCTGCTTACGCTTCATGGGCAAACCTCAGGCCACGTTTGGCGCGTGCGAAGAAACAAGGGTGCGCGAACCCGA
>CAZWQJ010000211.1:0-7654 GCA_964635825.1 uncultured Victivallales bacterium
CGCCGAAGACGCGCGCGGAGGCGAGGTAGCGCGGATCGGTGTCCTTCACGCCCTGGTAGGTGTTGAACAGGATCGGGTAGAACGCGCCCAGAAAGATCAGGTAGGTCTGCATCGGCAGCCCCACGCCCAGCACGACGATGGTGATCGGCACCCAGGCGGGCGGGGGCACAGGCGCCAGCAACTGGAAGAGCGGCAGCGCGTGTTTGCGGAAATAGACGTTCCATCCCATGAGCACGCCGATGGGCAGGGCCGTAACCAGTGCGACGGCCAAACCGAGGGCGAGGCGTCCGAGGCTGATGCCGATATGCCCAAGAAATCCCTGGTGGGCGAACAGGTCCCACAGCGTCACCGCCACCTGGGAGACCGGCGGGACCAGCGTGCGCGGCACCCATCCCAGCCGCGGAGCCAACTCCCAAAGGACGAGCAGAGGCAGGAGCACCGTCGCGAACTCGATCGAGACAAGACTCCCGAACGCCGTCTTAAAGAAGCGGGCGGTCTCGCTGAGCGCGGCGAACAGTCCCGCGCCCGTCCTATTTCGTGAAGCGTATGGCATCAAACTCTCCTTTTAGATCGTCAGTGACGGCAACCGTGCTGCTCGCAGTCGTGATCGTGCTCCTCGTCTTCTTCCACCGGCTGGCGGCTCCCGAGTTCCGCCTGCTGCTCGGAGGTCAGCGCTGCGAACGATGTTACGGGAAACGGGTCCAGGGCGACAAGCGGAATGCGTGTCCGCACGCTCATGGCCGCGCGGACGATGTCCGCCGGCGCGGCGCTGCCGGCTTCCAACGCGGACAACAGTGCCTTGATGCGCCCCGCTCCGACGCCCTTCGCACGCGTCACCAGCACGAGCTCGACCTGCGCGAGCGTCACCGGGCAGCACTCGTCGGTGCCTGTCACCTCCCAGTTCTGATAGAGGACCTTGTGATTCTGAGCCACGGCCAGCAGCGCATGCCCGCCCCGCGTCAGGATCGCGTCCACCTTGTTGGCCTCCAGTGCCGGAACCATCTGGTCGAAGGTCAGGGGCACGAACGTGATGCTTTCGATGATCACGTCCAGTCGCGCGGCATCCGCCGCGAACTGGTGCAGGAGCCGGCATCGGCTACCGGCCACCGCCACGGTGCGCCCCGCCAGTCCATCGAGCCGAAGATCCAGATCCTTGCGCAGCACCAGCGTCGCCCCATAGGGGAAAGTGACCGCACCGATCGCCCGCAAGCCGTTGACCGAGCGGAGGAGCGCCGAGGCCTTGGCCGTCTCGATGAATCCGGCGTCGATCTCGCCCGCGATCAAGGCGTAGCCGATATCGCCCGAGGTGTTGAACGGCACGCCGGTGAACGCCGGCGCGCGATCGCCCCGGGATGCCTGTTCTTCCGCGACATAGACCGCCGCCGCGTGCGGTCCTCCCGCGTAGCCCAAACGCAACGGGCCGGACTTTGCGCGTCCATGACCATGGTCGTGGCGCCCGCAACCAACCGCCAGTGAGACGGCAAGAATCGCGGCGGCCATCGGTCCCCATGCTTTTCGCCTCGTCGTTTTCTTCATATGCCACCTCCATTCTCAAATATGTCGGCCACCGCACGCAGCGCTTCAGCCTCATCCGCCCCATCCGCCTCGATTTCGACGAACGTGCCTTGTCCGGCTTCCAGCAACATCAGTTCGAGGATGGAGCACCCCCTGGCCTCACGGCAGTCCCGGCAACGCAAGGTAACCGTCGCTTCGAAGTCACGCGCCGCCTTGACCACCTGCGCGGCCACACGCGCGTGCAGTCCATGTTCGCACTGGACGGTCACAGTCCGGCTCTTCACGCATCCTCCTGTCCTCCCGATATGGCAGACCCCGCCGCCTTCGCGGCGGCGGGGTCTGCCGTTCGCCGCGTCAGTCTACTGGCCCCAGGTGATGCCCTTGAACGCGTCGGCGTAGAGCTTCTTGCCGGGGTTTTCCTTGATATCGCCATTGGCGACCAGCGCGTCGGCCAGAAGAGAAAGCCCTTCCTCCTTGATGGTCGTCTGGAACTTGAGCCGGTGGTTGCCCTGCTTGATCGCCGCGCGAGGGGCGCCGGTGTATTTGTTGCCGATCTCGACGATCTCGTCCGCCACCGGATCCTTCAGGATCAGGGCGTTGGCCTCTTCCACCGCCTCGATCAGCGACTTGAGCGCCGCTGCCTTGCCCTGCAAGAAGCCCGTTCGAGCGTTGATCGTGCGGCAGGGGATGCCCGCCGCCAGATCGGCCCGCACAAAGCGATAGCCCTTGAGCTCCGCAATGCTCGCCTGCGGCTCCTCCAGGATCGCCGCATCCACCGCGCTCGCTTCCAGCGCGGCGATGGCCGGGCCGCCGGCCAGCTTCTCCAGCGAAAACGCGCTGCCGGCCGCCTTGGCCGCCTGCGTGTAGGTGATGACCGCCTCGCAGGTCGGCGAGATGCCCGCCACGCGCTTGCCTTTCAAGTCGGGAATGTCCCGGATGGGCGAGGTCGCCGGAACCACCAGCACAGACGTGCAGGGCGCCTTGACCTGCGCGATGATCTTGATCGGCGCCCCGTTGGCGATCGCCGCGATCACGGCCGTGGGGCAGGCCCAATAGACGTCCGCCTTGCCGGAAACCACCAGGTCCCGCGCGGCCGCCAAGTCCTTCACTTCTACGATGTCGACCTCGATCCCGCGCTTGGTCAGGAAGCCCTTCTCCTTGGCCACATACAGATTGAGGTGGTGGGTCGTCTTCGCGTCGGCGACGATAATCTTCGTCGGCGCCGCCGTTTGCGCGCAGACGGTCGTTACCGCGGTCAGCGCCGTCAGCGCGACGCCCGCGATGGTTGTTGCGATGGTGTTCTTCTTCATGTGCGTTTCCTTTCGTCTCCTGCCTGTTTGTTGTATCCGCCTAAAACCGCAGCGTTCCCGAGAACGCCACGCGCAGCGCATCGGCGCTGTCTTGCTCCTTATACTCCGTCTCGATCTG
The DNA here is from genome assembly GCA_964635825.1 of uncultured Victivallales bacterium. Classification (GTDB taxonomy): domain Bacteria; phylum Verrucomicrobiota; class Kiritimatiellia; order UBA8416; family JAIOPI01; genus CAZWQJ01. The sequence continues at coordinate 2,944 of CAZWQJ010000211.1, forward strand.
CGACACCTCCACTCCCACCGAGGCCGCCGGGGTCAGCGCGTAGACCGCGTTCCCGTAAAGGCGGCTGTTGAGCGTCCGCGCGCCCTTGGCCAGATCGCCGTCGTCGGGGTCGTCCAGACCGTAGCCGGCCCCGAGCGTCAACATCTCCGTCGCATTGGCGGTCAACTGCGCATACCCGCCCTTGGCGCCGACCTCCGTCCCCGCCGACGTGTCGACGCCCTGCCCAATGCCAGCCTGATAGGCGTCGAGATTGGCGCCCGTCCACGCGACCCCCTGGAGTGCCAGCCTGGCGGACAGCGGCACGACCACCGCCAAGTGGGCCAACCACGAGTCGTAGTCCTTGGCGTCCGTCGCGGTGACGACGATCTTCTCCGACACCACGCCGACCGTGCTCGTGGTCGAGCCTTTCGAGACAACATCCACGGTTTCCGTGCCATACAGACCGGACACGGCCACCGTCAACGGCCGCCCGGCTGCGCCCGTCGTATGCAAGGCCAGCCCCGCCTGGCCTGCCGGCGCGCCTGTATCGGCTCCGTCGTCCTGTCCCGCGCCGTCGAGGTCCTGCCCGATGTTGCGAGTCAAGGCGGCCGACGCCACCCACTTGGTGTCATCGGACACCTTGACGGTCTTGCTGATTCGGGCTTGGGGCCGGAATCCACGCGGGTTGCCGGTGTTGCCCAGTAGTCCCGCGTCCAGGGAATTCGGGTGGTAGGTCCCGAACAAATCCCAGTCCTGTCCCAGCCGCACGGCCCAACCGGACGGGCTAACCACGTCGAAGTAGGCCAGCCGCAGCCGCGGGTTCGGCGAATTCGCCGGCCCTGTGCTGAGGAAGTCCGTCTCGATCAACCCCGTGGTGACGAGCCCCCTGTAGTCGGGCGCGCGAAGCCGCACGCCAAGCCGGCTATCCCGCGCCGTGGCGTTCAACTCGTTGTCCTCTTCCGGTGTCTTTGGCAGGGCGTAGAGAGCCCAGTCGCCCGGCGACGTGCGGCCGGTGTCGTAGGCTGCATCGAACTTGACGCGGCCGTAAACGGTCACATCGAAACGGTTGGCGGCGGCCTTCGCCTTGGCTGCCGACTCTTCCTGAACCAACTCCAGCTTTCTTTCCACCACACCCAACTGCTGCTTCAGCTCGGATAGACTGTTGGTCCCCGACTCCTGTGCTCCGACTCGCGTTGCCAGAAGCGCGCCAAGTGTCGCGATGGTCGCGCTTCGTCCAATCGTCTTTCTGCTTATGTTCATGCTAGGCGTTCCTTTTCCTTTCGTATCTGTTGTTCGATTGCGTAGGGCTCGTTGAAAACAAAAAACCCACCTACCGGATTCCGGTGGCGGGCCATGCTGCTGATCGACTGGACTCATCCTGCTACCGCACGGCACCTCCTTCCGGAATCTGGGGCATACAACAACACATGGGCATAACCCGTATGTTGCGTGAGGCCTGGTTGCTGCTGTCGAGGTTGCCATTCATTCGTCGTCGTCCTTCGTTGCTTTAATACACTTGTTTGTCTATCAACTTGCTAGACAATCTCACAAAAGAAGGGACAATGCAACAATTTTTAAACTTTTTCTTCAGATCGAGTAGTCGCTGGCGTTAGACCGGCCGTCCATATATTTCCGGATCAGATGCCTGAGCGTAATGCCGCGCAGGACCTTGGCCAGTTTGCCGTCCACCTCGCTCCAGGCGGCCCGGGCGATGCAATCCGCGCTGCGGGGACAGGTTTCAGGAGTAGCCACGCAGTCCGTCACCGAAACGGGACCTTCCAGAATGGTGACCACATCCCACAACGAGATGGCTTCCGGAGTCCGGGCCAGCACATAACCTCCCCGCGTGCCCCGGGTGACATGCAGCAGCCCCGCCACCTTGAGCGGATTGATCACCTGCCACAAATATTTCCGCGATATGCCCTGCCGCTTGGAAATGTCGCCCAATCCAACCGCGCCCCGGTCCTGGTTCAGCGCCACATCCAAGAGGATGCGCAACCCATACCGCCCTTTCGTCGTCACTTTCATCCTGTCAGAGTATCCATGCCGTCGGCTAACGTCAAGCCCGACCAGCCCTCGTTCCATAAGATATTTTAACTTTTTTATTCTAATTCAGCCCCATTTCATTGGCTTTTCATGAAAATTAAAAAAGCTGTTGCCTTTTAATATGACCTCGCCTATCGTATTACTCGTTTGAACAACATCAGGTCCGGAGTTTCATGAAACTGACATCCAAAAGCGAATATGCCCTGCTCGCGATGGTCTACCTCGCCCGGCACCGGCATGAGGGGCTGATCTCCGTTCAGACCATCGCCGCCGCCCAGGCCATCCCCCAGAAGTTCCTTGAACAAATCCTCCTCATTCTCAAACGCGCCCACTTCCTCCGCAGCTCCAAAGGCAAAGGCGGCGGCTTCCAACTGGGACCGGCTCCGTCGGCCATTACCCTGGCCGAAATCATCCGCCTGTTCGACGGCGCCCTGGCGCCCACCGAGTCGGTGAGCAAATACTTCTACGAATCCACCCCCATCGAAAAAGAGAAAAAACTCCTGTCGGTCTTCCGGGAAATCCGGGATTTTGTGGCCGAACGCATGGAACATACAACCTTGGCCGATGTGGCCTGATGCTCACACACGAAAGGCATGAACCGATGACACGCACACACCAAACCCGACTCCTGGCCGCCGTCATGACCGCCGGCCTCGCCACCTTGGGAAGCCTGCAGGCCCAGACCAATATCCCGTCCCTGGAACAATTGGACCAGAAAGTAAGAATTCTGGAACGCAAACTCGAACTCGCCGAGGAGTCCTCCGCTGCCAAGGCCAAAGAATCGCCAGTCGTGACCGCCGGCCCGGAGGGCTTTGCACTCCGTTCGGCCGACAAAACCTACAACCTGAAACTGCGCGGGTATGCCCAGACCGATGCCCGGGTCTTCGTCGATGACGACGCCAAAACGCTGAGCGACACCGTCCTCCTGCGCCGGGCCCGCCTGATCTTCGAAGGCGATCTCGGCCCGGCTTTCGCTTACCGAATCTCGCCCGATTTCGGCAATGGCAAAACTGAACTTCAGGATTGCTTCCTGGATATCAAGGCCGCGGAGCCCGCCAATCTCCGGATTGGGCGCGCCAAGGTGCCCTTCGGTCTGGAACGCCTGCAGTCGACTTCGGAAACGCTCTTCAACGAAACGGCGCTGTCCACTGCCCTGACGCCCAATTACGACGAAGGCGTGTACCTGTTCGGAACTGCGGGCATGCTTGAGTATTCCCTCGGCGCCTTCAACGGTGGACCGGACGGCGCTAATGTCGATACGGATTCCAATGACGAAAAGGATCTCGTGGGCCGCCTGTTCCTGACGCCGTTCAAAGACAGCGACCAGGACCTGCTCAACGGGTTGAGTTTCGGTGTGGCGGGAACCTGGGGCAAACAGCTCGGATCCGAAACGACGCCCAATCTCCCCTCCTACCGCACCGCCGGCCAGCAAACCTTTTTCGCTTATACGACCTCGACCAACAAAGGCGGCACCGCGTTTGCCGACGGCGATCGCTCCCGCCTCGCCCCCCAATTCTATTATACCGCCTGCTCGTTCGGGCTCCTCGGCGAATACGTGATGTCCGCCCAGGACGTCGTCAACGGCAAGGGCTCCAAGACCGTGGATAATACGGGCTGGCAACTGGCCGCCACCTACGTGCTCACGGGTGAAACGCCCTCCCTGAAAGGCGTGAAACCGCTCAAGCCTTTCAAGCCCGCCGCCGGCCAGTGGGGCGCCGTGGAACTCGCCGCCCGGTATAGCCGGCTCGATATCGACGATGCCGCCTTCGACGCCGGACTGGCCGACTTTAAAAAATCGGCCGCCGCCGCGGAAAGCGTCGCGGTCGGAGTCAACTGGTACCTGACCCGGCAGGTGAAACTCGTCTTGAATTACGAGCAAACATCGTTCGAAGACGGGGCCGCAACCGGAGACAAGGCAGACGAGAAGCTTGTGCTCACCCGTGCCCAGGTGTCCTTCTAACCCCAGGAATACTGATCCATGAAAACCGCTCTCCTTTCGGCGATGCTTGCCCTGCTGGCCTCTTTCTCCCTGCCGGCGCAGGCAAAAACGGTCAAACTCCTCAACGTCTCGTACGATCCCACCCGCGAACTTTACGAGGCGTTCAACACCGCCTTCGCCAAGCACTGGAAGGCGCAAACCGGCGATGACATCGCGATCAGCCAGTCCCACGGCGGCTCAGGCAAGCAGGCCCGCGCCGTCATCGACGGGCTCGATGCGGATGTCGTCACGCTCGCCCTCGCCTACGACGTGGACGCCCTGTTCGACAAGGCCAAGCTGATCCCGAAGAACTGGCAAACGCGGCTGCCCAATAACAGCGCGCCTTACACCTCCACCATCGTCTTCCTGGTCCGCAAGGGCAACCCCAAAGGGATCAAGGACTGGGACGATCTGGTCAGGCCGGGGGTCTCCATCATCACGCCCAATCCCAAAACCTCGGGCGCAGCTCGCTGGAGCCACCTCGCCGCCTGGGGCTACGCGACCCGGAAATTCGCGGGGGATGAGGCCAAGTGCCTGGATTTCATGCGCGCGCTTTACAAGAACGTGCCGGTCCTCGACTCGGGCGCCCGCGGCGCCACCACCACCTTCGTTCAGCGCGGCATCGGGGATGTGCTGCTGGCCTGGGAGAACGAGGCGTTCCTCTCGATCAAGGAATTCGGCGACGGCTACGAGATCGTGCTCCCCTCG
>CAZWQJ010000212.1:0-7621 GCA_964635825.1 uncultured Victivallales bacterium
CTAACCACACGTTTTGATTGAATAGAACGCCCTCCCCACGGTATAAACGACGCGTCGTTCGCATGCTTCCGGGTCTTAAGCGTTGAATCGAGTGCCACCACCGTGAATATTCACGAATTCCAAGGTCGAGAACTGTTTTTGGAGTACGGCATCCCCAGCCTCCGCGGCGTCGTCGTCGACTCGCACGCGGCCGCGCTGGATGCCGCACGCCAAATGCCGATGCCCGTCGTCGTCAAAGCCCAGGTGCTGACCGGCGGTCGCGGGAAAGCCGGCGGCGTCAAGCTGGCCAACACCGCCGAGGAGGCCGCCGACAAAGCCGCGCGCATCCTCGGCATGGACATCAAGTCGTTCGTCGTCCGGCGCGTCCTCATCGTGCCGGCACTCGACCTCCTGCGCGAATTCTACGTCGGCATGACCGTCGACCGCACCAGCCGCAGCATCATCCTCATGCTCAGCGCCGAGGGTGGCATGGACATCGAAAAGCTGGCCGTCGAGAAGCCGGAGGCCATCCACAAGGTGCGCCTGAATCCGGTGACCGGCCTGGAACCCGCCACCCTGCGGCCCATTCTGGAGCAAGTGTTCGGCGCCGACCTCATTCCGCAAGCCGAGGCCATCATCGCCGGACTTTACCGCCTGTTCATGGAAAAGGACTGCTCGCTCGTCGAAATCAACCCGCTCGCCCTGACCCCCGGCGACCACCTGATGGCCATGGATTCGAAGATCAGCTTCGAAGACAATGGCCTCGAACGGCACCGCGAGCTGGAAGCCCTGCGCGACCCCGATGAGTCCAGCGAGGATGAGCGCCTGGCGCGCGCGGCCGGCTTGAGCTTCGTCAGTATGGAAGGCGACATCGGCTGCATCGTGAACGGAGCCGGCCTCGCCATGGCCACCATGGACCTCATCCAACTCTTCGGTGGCAAACCCGCCAACTTCCTGGATGTCGGCGGCAGCTCCAACCCCGAGAAGGTCTTGAACGCCCTCAAAATCATCCTGCGCAACCCGCGCGTGAAGGCCATCCTGATCAACATCTTCGGCGGCATCACCCGCTGTGACGACATCGCCAACGGCATCCTCATGGCCGTTCGCCAGATCGCCATCCCCGTCCCCATGGTCATCCGCTTGATCGGAACCAACGACAAGGAAGGCCGCGCCATCCTCGCCGGCGCCGGCCTCGCCTCTCAGGAAAATCTGACCCAGGCCGTGCAGCAAGTCGTGGCCGAAGGCGGCAAATCATGAGCATCCTCATCAACGCATCCACCCGCGTCATGGTCCAGGGCATCACCGGCCGCGACGGCTCGTTCCACACCCGCACCATGCTGGCGGATGGAACCCGAATCGTCGGCGGCGTCACGCCCGGCAAGGGCGGCCAGCAGATGGACGGCGTCCCCGTGTTCAACACCGTCGCCGATTGCCGCACCCAGACCGGGGCCAATTGCTCCGTCATCTTCGTGCCCGCCCGCTTCGCGACCGCCGCCATCCGCGAGGCCGCCGAGGCCGGCGTCGAACTGATCGTGTGCATCACCGAAGGGGTGCCCATCCTCGACATGGTGTCCTGCTACGCCGACGTGCGCGCACGCGGCCTGCGCCTTATCGGCCCTAATTGCCCGGGGTTAATTTCTCCCGGACAATGCAAGGTCGGCATCATGCCCGCGCGCATTCACCGCCCCGGCGGGATCGGCGTGATCTCGCGCAGCGGCACCCTCACCTACGAAGTCGTCTACAGCCTCACGGAAGCCGGCATGGGCCAGTCCACCTGCGTCGGCATCGGCGGCGACCCCATCGTCGGCACCGGCTATATCGACCTGCTCGATCTCTTTGCGCAGGACCCCGACACAAACGGTGTGGTCCTGATCGGCGAAATCGGCGGCGAAGAAGAAGAGGCCGCCGCCGCCCATATCCGCCAACACATCCGCAAGCCGGTCGTCGCCTTCATCTCCGGTCGCACCGCGCCCCCCGGTAAGCGCATGGGGCACGCCGGTGCCATCATCTCCGGCGGCAAGGGAACACCCGAGGCCAAAATTTCCGCCCTCCAAGCCGCCGACGTCGCCGTCGCCGACCGTCCCGACCAGATCCCCGGCTTGCTGCGCGAAAAGCTGGGCCCATCCTGACAGGACACACGACCATGCCGCAGGACTTGACCTTCGCAAACCTCCCCTATGCCGAAGAGTTCTACCGGCTCTGGGAGCAAAACCCCAACAATGTCCCCAACGACTGGCGCCTCTACTTCGCCAGCCTCCAGAACGACACCACCCCCACTCCCTCCCCCAATCTTAATCCTAATCCTAATCCTAATCGTAATCCCTCCCCCCCTCCCCCTCCCTCCCTCGCTCCGACTCCCTCTCCGCCCCCCTCGCCCCCCGCCCCTCCCGCCTCGTCCTCCTCCCCCGCCGGCGACGCCCAACTCGTGTTCAAGCAGGCGCGCGTCGACGAACTCATCTGGGCCCACCGCGAAGTGGGCTACCTGCATGCGGATCTCAACCCGCTGCGCGGCTACATCACGCCCGGCCTCGCCATCCTGCGCGAATCCGTCGGCGGCGACTATCGCGACCTTTCCCCCGCCTCCTTCGGCCTCTCCGATGCCGACCTCGACCTGGAATTCAACGCCGGGCCCGCCGGCGCCCCCGTGCGGCTCCCCCTCCGGCAGATCCTGGAGAACGTGCGCGAGACCTACTGCTCCGCCATGGGCGTCGAGGTCCTTCACATCCAGAACCGCACCATGCGCGACTGGCTGATCGAAAATATCGAAGCCGAGAACAACCGCCCCAACCTCAGCACCGCCCAGCGCCGCGCTGTCCTCGAAGACCTGATTCGCGCCGAAGAATTCGAACGCTTCCTGCACTCCCAGTTTGTCGGCCAGAAGCGTTTTTCGCTGGAGGGCTCCGAGTCCATCGTACCCGCCCTGCATACCCTGATCGATCGCTCGGCCTATGAAGCCCAGGTCGAGGAAATCGTGCTGGGCATGACGCACCGCGGCCGCCTGAACGTGCTCGTGAATCTGCTGGGCCGCTCACCCGCCAGCATCTTCGCCACCTTCGCCAGCGACGAAATGCCGTTCCAGTACTCCGGCAGCGGCGACGTGCGCTATCACCTCGGCTTCAGCGTCGACCACGTGAATCCCGATGGGTCGCATATCCATGTCGGCCTCGTCGCCAACCCCAGCCATCTCGAAGCCGTGGATCCCGTCGTGGAAGGCAAAGCCCGCGGCATCCAGCGCCGCCGCGGTGACACCGAGCGCCGCAAGGTGATCCCCATCCTCCTCCATGGCGATGCCGCGTTCACCGGGCAGGGCATCGTGGCCGAAGTGTTCAACCTCTCCCAGTTGGAGGGTTACCGCACCGGCGGCACCATCCACATCATCGTCAACAACCAGATCGGCTTCACCACCGCCTCGCGCGACGCCCGCTCCACCTTCTTCCCCACCGACGTCGCCAAGTCCATGCCGGTGCCCATCATCCACGTCAACGGCGACCGCCCTGAGCACGTCGTCCGCGCCATGGACCTCGCCTTCCGCTTTCGCCAGCGCTTTGCCTACGATGCCGTCGTCGATGTCTTCTGCTACCGCAAGCACGGCCACAACGAGGCCGACGACCCCACCTTCACCCACCCGATCATGTACGAGAAGATCCGCCAGCTCCCCAGCGTGGCCACCCAGTATGGCCAGGAACTGGACCGCCTCGGCGTCTATCCCGCCACCGAACAGAACGCCTTCCGCGATGCCTACCGCGCCGAACTCAAACGCGCCCTGGCGGAAGCCGAAGCCTCGCCCGGCGTCAGCGTGGACGCCGCCTTCCAGAGCGATGAGTGGAAGGGGTTCACGCGCGAGTACGACCACACCCCCATTGAAACCGGCGTGCCGGAAGCCCGCCTGCTCGAGTTGGCCGCCTCCATCACGCGCGTCCCGCCGGAGCTGGCCTTCAACCCCAAGCTCAAGCGCATCATCGCCGACCGCCGCCAGCACCTCGATCAGCGCTCGGGTATCGACTGGGCCACCGGCGAATCTCTCGCCTTCGCCAGCCTCCTCGCCGAGGGCACGCCCATCCGCCTCAGCGGCGAGGATTGCGAGCGCGGCACGTTCTCCCACCGCCACTCCGTCTGGTGGTACATCGACCAGGGCACGCCGCGCCCCTATTGCCCTTTCGATCACCTCGGCAATGGCCAGGCCCGCTTCAGCGTCTACGACAGCCCCCTCTCCGAATACTCCGTCCTCGGTTTCGAGTATGGCAACTCGCTCGCGCAACCGCACATGCTCACCCTCTGGGAAGCCCAGTTCGGCGACTTCACCAACGGCGCCCAGGTCGTCATCGACCAGTTCATCGCCGCCGCCGAATCGAAGTGGGATCGCAGCAACGGGCTGGTGATGCTCCTGCCGCATGGCTACTCCGGCCAGGGCCCCGAGCACTCCAGCGCCCACCTCGAGCGCTTCCTCATGCTGTGCGCCGAAGACAATATTCAGGTCTGCAACATGACCACGCCCGCACAGTATTACCACGTCCTGCGCCGCCAGATTCACCGGTCGTTCCGCAAGCCGCTCGTGATCATGTCCCCGAAAAGCCTGCTGCGCCACAAGCGCGCCATCTCGCGCCTGCAGGATTTCACCTCCGGCCATTTCCAGGAAGTGCTGGACGATCCCGACGGCCTGCCCAACGCCGAGGTCCTGCTATTTTGTTCAGGGCAGGTTTACTATGACCTGCTGCAGGAGCGCGAGCGCCGCCACGCCACGGGCACCGCCATCATCCGCATCGAGCAGCTCTACCCGTTCCCCGAGCCGCAGCTTCGTGCGGTGCTGGACCGCCACACCCAGTTCCAGACCGCCGTCTGGGTGCAGGAAGAGTCGCGCAATCGTGGCGCCTGGTCGTTCATGCGCGAGTACATGCCCGCCATCCTGGGCCGCAAAACCCTGCGCTACGCCGGCCGCAAAGCCAGTGCCAGCCCCGCCACCGGCTCGTTCACCCAGCACCAGCGCGAACTGGCCGCCATCCTCAACGAAGCCTTCCAATACGATCACTCCTGAAGGACACCCCCATGAATCACGACGTCGTCGTCCCCTCTCCCGGTGAGTCCGTCAGCAGCGGCATCCTCGCCAAATGGCTCAAAGCCGATGGCGCCACCGTCCGCGCCGGCGAAGAACTCTTCGAACTCGAAACCGATAAAGCCACCATGGCCGTCCCCGCCTCCGCCGACGGCGTCCTCCACCGCGTCACCCCCGAAGGCCAGGAAGTCCAAGTCGGCGACGTCGTCGCCTCCATCTCCAACGCCCCCTCCTCCGCTTCCCTTCCTAATCCTAATCGTAATCTTAATCCTAATCCTAATCTTAATCCTCCCCTCCCCGCCCCCCCCGTTCCCCCTGGAGGGCCGACCTCCGTGTCGGCCGCCCCCGCCCCCGCCGCTCCCCCTCAACCTGAAACCCGAAACCTGACCCCCCCCCTCCCTCCCCCCCGCCTCCCCCCCAGCCCCCCTCCCTACCCGCCGGCCGCCAGACGCGCGAGCGCATGACCTCCCTGCGCAAGCGCATCGCCGACAACCTCGTCCAGTCGCAGCGCAACGCGGCCCACCTCACAACCTTCAATGAGATCGACATGGACCGCTTCATGACGATCCGCAAAACCCACGGCGAGGCCTTCGAAAAGCGCCACGGCGTGAAGCTCGGCTTCATGTCCATCTTCGTGAAGGCCTGCTGCCGCGCGCTCGCCGACTACCCCGGCGTGAATGCGATGATCGATGGCGATGACCTCGTCTTCAATCACTTCGCCAATGTCGGCGTCGCCGTCTCCACCGAGCGCGGCCTGATCGTCCCCGTCATCCACGATGCCGCTGACAAAACCTTTGCGGACATCGAAAAGGAAATCAAAACCCTGGCCGAGAAGGCGCGCGCGAAGGCTCTCAGTGTCGACAATCTGACCGGCGGAACCTTCACCATCACCAATGGCGGCATCTTCGGCTCGCTCTTGTCGACGCCGATCCCGACTCCGCCGCAGACCGCGATCCTCGGCATGCACACCATCCAGAAGCGCGCGGTCGTGGTGAACGACGCCATCGTCATCCGCCCCATGATGTACGTCGCCCTGACCTACGACCACCGCGTCATCGATGGTCGCGAAGCCGTCGGCTTCCTCGTCCGCGTCAAACAGGTCGTCGAAGAACCCGACAGCCTGCTCTTCGATCTGTAGCGGAACGTCCGCAGTACCAACCGGGAGGGCGCGGTGCCACCCGCGCCACGGAAAACATCTCTCACGTTCCGGCGGCTTGCCCCGAAGCGTGGCACGAAGCGCCCCTGCTTCGGCCCTGCGGGCGAATATGGCACGAGGGGCTCGTACTACGATCAGGCAACTTCTTGTCTTCTTGGGAAGATTTTGAACAGAAGGCAGCGAAGGTCGCCAAGCCAGAGGTCTTGCGGCCGGCCGCAAACCCCTTCGCTTCCTTTGCGGCCTTCTGTTCAAATCCTCTTCGGTCGCGGCTGCGCTGCGCTGGGCAATATTCGGGCTAGGAGCCTGGTTCGGCCGGCTCGCGGAGTGCTTGCTTCACCGCCGCCATCAGAGTAGCCGTGTCCCCCGTGCGCACAACGCCCGTGCCCACGTCTGCCGTGCCCGGCCCCGCGCCGCCTTCGGACTCATACAGCAAGACCGGGATCGCCGCCGTCGCGGAATAGCCCCGCATCATATCCACGAGTTGCCGGCCCTGTACGTTCCGCATGTTCTCCTTGATCATGATCAGGTCTGGCTCCTGGTGAGCGGCAAGGTGAAAGAGATCCATCCCATCGTGCGAGATCGCCACCGTGCACCCAACCTCCATCAGGCACTCCGTCAGTTGGCGTGCCCGCGTGTGGCTATCCTCCACCAGCAACACATGCCGGTTCAGACTCGGCGTACCCTCGCGCCGCCTGTTCAGGATGGCCCGTATCGTGCTGACAAGTTGTATCCCTGAGCACGGTTTCAGCACAAACGCGTCCACGTCCAGATCGCGAAAGAACGACTCCATGGCGCCGCGTGCCGTCAGCACCAACACCGGCGGCATCGATTCTCCAAGCAGTTCCTGCGCGCGCCGCATGAATCCCAACCCACCCATGCCGGGCATGCCAATATCCAGAACCACGACCTGCTGCCTGTGCCGCGTCAACTCCCGCAGGGCCTCCTCGCCACTCGTCGCCGCCGTCACCGCAAACCCTTCAAACTGCAAAAAGTCCCCCATCGCTTCCAACAAATGGGGATCATCATCCACCAGCAAGACGCGCGTACCCGCCCCCTCGTCCTTCGTGTTGCTCATAGCCCCTCCTCCGCACCTCCACCCAGCCGGGTCACGCCTCCAGGAACGGCGCCCCCCGCTTGTCTCCACAATCCCACTCCGCAACACACTTCGCCACCTGATTTCGCTATGCAGCAAACACTGAGTGAACTCCCCGGCGCGGCCCGATGGGCGGGCGCCACACGGGTGGGATAAGCATCGACAGAACTGCGCGATTTGCGTTGTCGGAGCGGAATCGGTGACGATTCCGGCCGGAACGCTCACGCGTTCCGCTCCCCATACGCAATCAAGTCAGACGCGGTGTCGGTGGCGTCACCTATCGGGCTCGTGCCAACGGGCGGTCAAAACCAGCAGTGAAAGTGCACTTCAAAACCAGCAGCCA
>CAZWQJ010000213.1:0-7604 GCA_964635825.1 uncultured Victivallales bacterium
CTTCAGGATCGACACCGCCGCGAAACTGAGGAGGCCGCCCCACCAGCGCACAGGCACCACCGCGCTGCCGCACCGCGCGAATCCACTCGTGCCAGATGCCTTGGAAATCCACCCCGTTCGTGCTGAGGATATGACTGACCAATTGCGACACCGTTGCTCCGCCCAGGTAGCCGTCTTTCTCTATCAGCAGCGTATTCGCGCCCAGTCGAGCCGCGGCGATAGCGGCGGCGCATCCCGCCGGGCCGCCGCCGCAGACGACGACGTCGAATTCTCCGAGAACGGGAATGTCACGGGCAGGTTCTTGAATGGTGGTCTTCATCATCACCCCTCCCAGTCAAGGATGGCGCCTTGGGCGCGCAACTGGGCCTGCAGGCTGGCGACATCCACCTCGGCAAACGCCAGCTCCCGGGTGACGACCTGCTTCGCCGCCAGCCCTGCCGCTTCACCCATCGCCATGCAGGGCGCCATCACCCGCAACGGGCCGAGCACATCGCGTTCCACGGAGATGGCGCGGCCCGGGCAGATGAGGTTCTGCACCGCGCGGGGCACCAGGACCCGATAGGGAATCGGCGTGGGGTACGGTGCCTTGCGCCCTTCCATCGGCTGATGGCTGGGCCGCTTGGGGTCCGGCAAGTCCCAGCCATAGCCGGAGAGGCCAATGGTATCCGCGAAGGATCTTCCCGTGACCAGGTCGTCGACGGAGAGGATATAATCACCGACAATCCGCCGCGTCTCGCGCACCCCCAACAGCGAGGCCACCGCCTTGATCCGGGCCTGGGCGCAGCCCGGGATATGCTTGCGCATCAAGGCCAGGAGCTGCTGGGTCTCCTCACGCCCCTGGATCAGCCCCTGCGTCAGCGACCGGGGATCCGTGCCGTCGACGCCGACCAGCCGCGAGGTGTTGATCATCATCACGCCCAGCTCCTGCAACTGCACGCTGATGAAGATCTCATAGGGGAAGGTCCACTCCCCGCTGGCGCGCAAGGCCAGGATCAGTTCCCTGAGGCGAGGCGTATTCTGGTCCTGGATGTAGGCGGCGAGCGCGGCCTGGTCGATGTTGTCGACATGGAACATCAGGGTTGTCGGGGTCATCAGGTGATCCCCGTCACGCCCCAGGACGGTGGGACAGCCGGCGCGCGCGGCCACATCGGCATCGCCGGTGGCATCGATCACGGCCCGGGCCGTTACCGCCTGAATCCCGGCTTTGTTGGCGAGGAGCAGGTGGCGGATGCTCCCGTCGGCCACCACGGCCTCGACCACCCGGGTATCGAAAAGGATTTCCACCCCGTCCTTCAGCATCTTGCGGTCCAGATACGCCGCCATGGCAAAGGGATCGAAGGGCACGCCATGCACCAGGCCATTGAACCAGCCATGGGGTTGATACTTCGCGCCGTCGGTCTCCCTCGGCAGCAGCGCGAAGCCTTGCGTGGCGGCTTCTTCGGACATCTCGCGGAAGATGCCGCCGACGATCCAGCGCCCATTCGCGGTGCGCCCGCCGAGCCAGTGGGAAACCAAGCCGGACGTGCCCATGCCGCCCAGTTGCCCCTGGCTTTCGACCAGCAGCACGGTGAGCCCGGCGCGCCGGGCCGATAACGCGGCGGCACAGCCCGCCGGCCCGCCGCCGCTGACGACGACGTCGTACTCGCCGAGCACGGGGATCTCACGGGCGGGTTGGTCTATTCTATTCTGTTTCATCATCGTCTCCTATTAGGGGTGACTTCACGACTTCGTGACACCGGGAATGCCGGGCATCACCGGATCATGAAGTCCCGGTGTCATCTTTTGAAAGCAAATCCCGTCTCGGACATCGTCAGGATGTTCGCGGTCGGCACGTCGGTCTGCAGGATATGGCACGGGGCGAGGATATAGCCGCCACCGGGGCTGAAGATCTCCAGGCGCCGTTGCACATCGCGCCGGACATCGTCGACACTGCCCTTGTTGAGCACATGCTGGGTGCAAATCCCGCCGTGCAGGCAGAGGCGCGTGCCATAGTCGGCCTTCAGCACCGCCGGATCCATCCCCTCGGCGGCGGCCTGGAGCGGGTCGAGGATGTCGACGCCGGTGGCGATGATGGCTTCAATCAGCGGGCGGATGGCGCCGCAGGAATGAAACATCACTTTCACGCCGTGGCTGTGGGCCATCGCCACCAGTTTCCGCAGGCGCGGCTGAAAGAAATCGCGGAACATCTGGGGCCCGCAGAGTAGACCCTGCTGGGTTCCCAGATCGTCCGCCACCCGCAGGATATCGATCCGGCCCGGCGCCGCGGTGAACATGCGGTCAAAATAGGCGAGATAGTAGTTCGTGAAGCGATCCATCAGCCAATTGGCCATCTCCGGCTCCGTCGCCATATCCACCAGCAACGGTTCCATGCCGCGCAGGAAGGTGACATGCTGAAAGATGCTGGGACCGGTGGCCATGACCGCGAAGCCGCGCCACTCGTCCAATCGCGTAGCGAAGTCGGAGAAGTCGAACCAGTCCGGGCTGGGCCAGCGGTGCCGTTCGAATTCCTCGATCGAGGTTGCCCCGGAGAGGATGAAATCCACGAAGCAATCTTCGATGCCGGTCTCGGTCTGCACCGCGCGCTGCCGCCAGCCCCAGAAGTTCTCGCGCACGCCATTGCCCAGGTCGCGCGAGAACGGCACCGGCCCGCGGTAGACCGGATCGACGGCCCCGCGCAGGTCGACAATGTCGCTGCGCAGCCGCGTCAACAACTCGCGGTGCGTCGCGGTGCCCAGATCACGGTGCAAACGCGCCAGGACACCGGCGTTGCCGTGGAAGTCCATCGGCACCCGGTCCGGTTCGGCGTGGTGGATCGCCGTCAAAACGCGTTCGCGGGAATTCATATCCAATCGTACCTTCATGCTATCGTTAATCGACTCGGGCTCCCACCCAACCACTCCATATCGAAACGGGCCAGCCGCAAATAGCGGTTGTCGCACATATGCGCGACTTGGTCGCACTCGTAGAGGCAAAGGATGGTTCCGTCGGCCAGGCGTGCCAGCGCACTGTAGCCGGCCGGTCCGGGTTCGAGCACCTTGACCACCGGCCAAGTCTGACCGTCGTCGCGACTGAGCTTGATCGTCAGCCGTTTGCGGTCCAGGGCCCAAGCCGCCATCGTCTGCTCCAGATTGTCGGGATTGGAAAAGAGGATGCGCCCGGGCTGATCGCCAGCCGGCCAGTCGTCGCGCAACAGGCTGGCCATGCAGACCGGCTCCACCAGGGCCTGGTCGAAGCCGACGATCTGCCAGTTCACCGCACCGTCCGGGCTGCAGGCCACCAGTCGCCGATGGTTGGCGCTTTCATGGCGGATGTTGAACATCACCCGGCCGTCGCTCAGTTCCACGGCGCAGGTCTCGCTGGGATTGACAAACGGGAGGCCCGCGATCACGTCGCCATGGCGGCAGACGATATCACCGCGCTGCCACGTCCGGCCATGGTCGTCGCTGTAAACGGAGGCCACCACCGACGGCCGGTGGCCGCGATGGTTCGGCCCAAACTCCGACCCACTGCCGTCCGAGAGCCAGACCGGGACGATCATCCGCCCGTTGCGCAACTGGAGCCCGCCGCCGCAACCGTTGGCGCAGACGCGCCACGCGTAGTCCTTGCGGAATTGCTCGAAGACCGGCGTGATCTCGACCGGCGCACTCCAACTGGCGCCGTCGTCGTCGCTGTGGATGGTGAAGACGCGGGCGTAGTCGTGGAAGAAGACGGCCACCACCCGGCCGCTGTCGCGATCCGGGATCATGACAAAGTTCCCCGCCGGTCCGGCGCCGTAGGTGGTGTGATCGACGACCTTCACGACCGGACCGAACGTCCGCCCGCCGTCCATGCTGCGCCGTAGCAAAATGTCGTTGAAGTCGTAATCGCCGCCCCCGCCGGGCCGCGCCTCGGTGGTCACCAGCACCACGTCGTTTCGGGTCACCGCAATCCCGGGGATCCGGTAAGTCCAATAGCCCTGGGTGCGGGCTTCAAACAGATCTTGTTTTTCAAGCATGCGACTTATCTCCTTGCATTGTTCATTTGTATCACGACGCTCTTCGCGTCATCGAAACTGCTGGCCCGGTAGAGCAGCGCAACGCCCGTCGGGAAGCGCTCTAGGATGCGCCCCGAGGCCAGCTCGGCGGCACTGGCCGCCACCCGGATCAGCGGCACCTGCCGTTGGGCAGCCTTGGCGTAAATGGCGTCCACGTCGTTCAATTCCGGCTGTCCCAGATCGAGCGCGCGTAGGGAGGGAAGTTCCAGGAACGCCTCCACCAGGTGGCCGAGATTGCCGCAGGAATGAATCCCGCCCCCGCCGCATTCGCGCAGCACGCGTTCATCGTGGCTGGCCAGCTGGCGGCGATACATCCCGGGCGAGACCATGATGCAGGAGTCGTTGCGCAGCAGGATGTTGCCGGCCAGCGGGAAGCCATGCTGGTGACACTGCCCCGCCTCACGCTCGGTCGTCCATTGGGAGAAATGGCGGAACAAGCCGATCTGGGCCGTGGCCAGGTTGGCGAGCGCCGCCTCGACGGCATCCGGCTCGGTGGCCAAATGCAGGAAGGTATCGCTCCCGCAGATCAGTTCCAGGTTGTCGAAGGGCCCCTGCAGATCCGGCAGCACGATCTGCACGCGCTCCCGCAGGCCGGGAAAGCCGGCCAGCAACTCGTGATAGGCCTGCATGCGCTCGGCCGCGCGGGGGATCCACCCTTGGGCAAAGTCCGCCGGATCGGTGTCGGCCACCTGCTCAAGGCTGATGGCATGGCCCGGGGGATGCACGATCCAGGGGGGATTGTCTTCATGTTGCTCAACGGGGGCGCCGAACATCGAGGCCACCAGCACCGTGCCGAAGTTGGCGCGGATCGTCACGGGCAGGTCGTCGCCCACCTGCGCGCGATGAACGATGCTGGTCCCCCAGGCGCTGACCAGTTCGTTGAACAGCATCTTTTCCGGATCATCAAAAATCTCCCGGTGCGGAAACGGTTGCCACGGGCTGTCCGCCGGGCAGGGATACATCGCCACCACCGGCGGACGGTTCACCGGTTCGTAGCGGAGCGCCGCCGCATGCCGCGCCGCGATCTCCCGCTCCCGCGCGGGATCGAGCGTGGCAGCGAGATGGGTCAACAGTTTCTTCAGTTTGTCCTGCACGGGAAACCTCTGTCGTTCACTCGGGATAAGCCAGAATGCAACGCTTGCCGCCGCAGTCGGCCAGTTCGTGGGAGCTGCCGGCGAAACTGCCCTTGGGATCCGCATAGTGGACGGAATAGATCACCACCATGCCTTCGTCCGTGAAGCAGATGGCGGGGTAAATGCACTGGCGGTCTTTCAGCCAGACGCCGCTCTCGTCCACCAGCACCGGCTCACCCCAGGTGCGGCCACTGTCGGCGGAGACGCTGTAGCAGAGCGGCGTGCGCGGGAAGAAGGCGCCGCGGCCATAGGCGTTGACGTTGTCCGCGAGCGGTTGCACGTGGTTGTAGAAGACGATCAATCGGTTGTCGGGCAAGGTCTTGAGCGTCAACGGGGAGCAGGCGGCCGTGAGGGTTGTGGGTTCCGGCGCCGACCAACTGTCACCGCCGTCGTCCGACCACGACGCATGGTGGCAGCCGCTGCCGGTGCGGGCGAGCATGATGAGGCGGTTATGCCCTACTTCCTCCACGCACGGCTCGGCCATGCCGCGGCCATCGGCCAGGTCGGCCGGCTTGGACGAACGCCGCCAGGTCACGCCGCCGTCATCGCTAAAGAAGCACAGCCCGAGGTTGCGGTCGCCCTCGTAGGTGCCCAGCCCCTGCGGCATGTGCGAGACCGGCACCACCAGGCGGCCTTGCCCTGAGCTTGCCTGCGGTGAGCTTGCCGAACCCGTCGAAGGGCCTCTCTTCATCTGGATCATGCGCTCGTTCATGACGTACCAGACCCCCTCCGGCTCACCGATGGTACGCGCTGGCGTCCAAGTCTGGCCGTCGTCCTCCGAGAAACTGATCACCGGCAGCCCGCCGCCATGCAGCCCTTCCACATGCCGGTGGGCGAGGAAGGCGAGCCGCCCGTCCAGCAGGCGCAGGAAGGTGATGCCGCCGTCGCTGATCATGCCGGGAAGCTTCCATTCCATCTTCATCCGCCCCTGCTCCTGCCAGGTGCGGCCGCCGTCGCGGCTGCGATAGAGCATAGGCACCGGGAACGTCGCAGCCAATTGCTCGAAGTTGGTCGGCGGACGGCCCCAGGGCGCGGCCATCAGGAGGTCGCCGCTGTCGAGCCGGAACAACGCCGGACCGATGAAGCTGCGCTCGGCGGTGTGACGGATGAAGACCTGCGGTTCCACGACATAACGGGCACGTTGCATCTTACCATTCCCCCTTCTTGCCAAACTTCTCGCGGGCCGCCACGCCAAAGGCGGCGCCGGCGGCGTTGATCTCGGCCAGAATCTGCGCGGTGGGCTTGCCGGCCGCGCCGCGGGCGGCGGGGATCACGGTGTTGCACTCGTTGCTGTCCATAAAGCGGGCGGCCTCCAGCAGGCGCGCCTCGTCTTCCGCCGGAATGACTAGGAAGCCGTGCTTGTCGGCATGGATGAGCTGGCCGGGCTGGACCTTGCGGCCGAACACCTCGACCTCGCCGTTCCAGCGCACCGGACAGGAAAAGGCGTGGCCGACGCAGAAGCGGCGCGCCAGCGCCTTGAAGCCGGCATTGCACATCTCATCGACGTCGCGGATGGCGCCATCGGTGATGGTGCCGACGCAGCCCAGGGCGCGGTGGATGTTGCTGTTGACCTCGCCCCAGAAGGCGCCGATCACGCGCGGTTTATCCAGGTCCTGGACCACCACGATCTTCGGGCCGGGCACGGAGGCGATATAGTCGCGGTACTCGCTCCAGGCTTTCGGGTTGGCCTGGGGATACCGCGGATTGCTCGGCTCGAACTGCACGGTCACCGCATAGCCGACCATCGGCCCCATGTGCGGCATGAAGTCGCGGGTCTCTTCCAGGTTGAAGCCCGCCGCCGCGATGTCGTGGCGGGTGATTTGTTCCCAACCGTTGTAGATGGTCGGGGTGTTCCAGCGCTTGAGCTGCAGCAGATCGGAGTGGGATAGCATTGGGTGGTCCTTTCAGAAGGGTTCAGGGTTCAGGGGGGCGCTAACTTTGTCGCTAACTTTGTCGCGAGCTTTGTCGATGAAAATCCCGTTACGCGAGATATCCATTAACCAGGCCTCGGCGATTTTGCGCATTCCCTCGGCGTTCGGATGCACGCCGTCGGGGAGCAGATCGGCGGTGGTCAGGGCGGCAGGCACATCCACCAGGGTGACGGCATGGCCGTCGGCCTGCAGGGCGGCCACCAGCGGCGGCAGGGCGGCATTGTAGGCCGCCACCTGCTCGCAGCCCGCGCGCGGCGGGCACTGCGGGGGAATGGTGGCGACCAGCAACCGGCCGCGGAAATGCGCCAGGATCGTCCGGATCAGGCGCTCGCGGGCCGCCGCATCGAAGCCATTGGTGCCGGACATCAGCAGGATCACATCCGGCCGGTGTCTGGCCAGCACGGTGACAATATCCGGGGCCCGGATCTCGCCGACCCCGCGGTCGGTGAGCACATCCTGCGGCGTGGGCACCACACCGCCGTCCAGAATCCCCTGGTTGCCGAAGCC
>CAZWQJ010000214.1:0-5716 GCA_964635825.1 uncultured Victivallales bacterium
AAGTGACGTACGAATGGCTCGTCCTCGTCCTCAGCGAAGCGGTCCTCGTTCTCGGATGGGCGGATTCGAGTTCGAGTTCGAGGACGAGGACGAGGACGAGGACGAGCGGAGAAAACGACTACAACCGGATTACAGGCCGCTGGATTCGAGGGGGAGGAGGAGTTTGACGGTGGTGCCGTGGTCGGGTTGGGAATGGACGACGAGGTTACCGCCGTGCATGCGGAGGATGCCGATGACTTCGGGGAGGCCCATACCGCGGCCGCGGATTTTGGAGGAGAAGAAAGGGTCGAAGAGGCGTGGGAGGATAGCGGGGGCGATGCCGTGGCCCTGGTCGTGGACGCGGAGTTCGACCCAGTCGGGGGTGGGGGTGGGGGGGAAGAAGGCGAGGTCGGCGTCGGAGGGGGTGGGGGTGTAGGGGAGCGCGCTGATGGCGATGACGCCCTCGCGATCGACCATGGCTTCGGAGGCATTGAGGGCGAGGTTGGCGAGGGCGCGGGCGAGGAGGGTGGGATCGGCGCGGATGGTGAGGTCGCCGGGGTCGCAATCGAGGGCCAGGCGGTGGTTGTCGGGGAGGTCGACGGCGACGCGTTGGGCGACGGCTTCGAGGAGGACAGTGAGGGCGACGGGTTCGGGGTTCATGTCGACGCGGCCGGAGTAGAGGGCGAGTTGCTCGGAGAGATGGAGGGCGAGGTTGGCGGCGGTTTCGATGCGGCCGATGCATTCGCGGGCGCGTTTGTCGATGCCGGAGGCGCGTGCGACGAGGGTGTTGTTGCCGAGGATGGCGGCGGCGTGGTTGTTGAAATCGTGGGCGATGCCGGAGGCCATGAGGGTCATGGCGTCGAGTTTGGCGAGCCAGAGGCGGCGGCGATCATCCGCGGAGCCGGGCCCTGAGGGGCGTGCGATCATGAAGAGGCCTTGCGTTTGGGTTCGATGCGCGCGGCCTTTTTGAGGTAGGGCCAGTAGCTGCGCGTGTAGGTGTGGAGAGACAATGCGTTGACGAAGATGGCGATGCCTTCGAAGGCATAGACGACGAAGGGGTGGAAGATCTGGACGGGGCATTCTTCGAAGACGTAGATGCCGGCGATGAGGGGGAAATTGAGGGCGGTGCGGACCTTGCCGGCCCAGTGAGCCTGGCCGCTGACCTGGTAGATGGAGCCGATGGAGCGGAGGAATGTGACCCACTGATCGCGGGTGAGGAACATGAGGGTCATCAGGAGGAGGACGATGGCATGGCGGATGTGGCCATTGGCCTGGGCGACATAGACGAGGAGGGGGAGGGTGGCGAGGTAGAAGAACTTGTCCATGAGGGGGTCGGCGTGGGCGCCGAACTGCGTCTCGACTCCATAGCGGCGGGCGAGACGGCCGTCGAACAAGTCGGTGACGGCGGAGAGGACGAGGGCGGTGAAGGAGGCGACAAACAGGCCGGCGGAGGGCGAGTGCACATTGCACAGCGCCCCGAAGAAGAACAGCAGCACCAAGGGGAACCGCGCAATCGTCAATGCGGTGACGATCCGGAGTTCCCGAGATTGGTCGCCCATGTGAACCTCGCCCCGCCCGGCCTGCGCTGGCACCCGCCCGTGAACGGTCCGGTCAGGCGCCGATCATGTAGCGCACGTAGCGGCGGATCGTGAGGGTATCGCCGAGGGCCTTGCCGGTTTCCTGGAGGAGCCCCTTGATGGTCTGCTTGGGCTCTTTCACGAACGGCTGTTCGATCAGGCAGATTTCCTGGTAGAACTTGCGGATCTTGCCATCGACGATTTTCTCGACGATTTGAGCGGGTTTGTCGGCGACCTGCTTGGCGAAGATTTCGCGTTCGGAGGCGACCTCGGCGGCGGGGACTTCCTCCGGGACGAGGTAGCGCGGGTTGGCGGCGGCGACGTGAAGAATCAGATCGCGCGTGACTTCCTTGAATTGGGGTTTGGCGGCGGTCTCGGGCTTCTCGCAGCCGACGTCGAGTAGGACTCCCATTTTGCCGCCGAGGTGGATGTAGGCGGTGACGGTGCCGTTACCCTGGAGGGTAAAGCGTGCGTTGCGGCGCAGGACGATATTCTCGCCGATTTCGGCGATCTTGGCGGTGACGTCGGCCTGGGCCTGTTCGGCGAGGGCGGCATCGGTTTCGAGCGCGCGCTTGGCGAGTGAGGCGACGAAGGCGATGAAGCCATCGTTGCGGGCGACGAAGTCGGTTTCGCAGTTCACTTCCACGAGCGAGACGGTGCGACCGTCTGCGGAGGTGGCGGTGGCGACGAGGCCCTGGTTGGCGGCGCGGCTGGCCTTCTTGGCGGCCACGGCCATACCGCGTTCGCGCAGAAGGCGAGTGGCCTTCTCTACATCACCGCCGGCTTCGACGAGGGCGCGCTTGCACTCCATCATGCTGACGTTGGTGGCGTCGCGCAGGTTTTTGACCAATGAGGCAGAGATCTCCGTCATGATTTTATCTCCTGAGTCTGCAGGCTGGGAACGGGTGTTACTCGCTCTTGGTGGGTTCAGCGGCGGGGGCCACCTGGGGTTCGACCGGAGCGGCTTCCGGGGCGGGTGCGGACTCGCCTTCGGTTTTGCGGGCGCGCGGGGGGCGAGCGGCCGGTTTGGCGGCACCCTCACGGCGCGGGCGGGCGTTCTTGGCGGCGTCGCTGTCCTCCGCACCGGCGGCGGGGGCGAGTGCATCCGGCGAGGCGGCGGCAGCAGCGGCGGCGGCGGCAGCCGAAGCGGCGGCGGCGGCAGCGGCGGCTTTGCGCGACTCGGCGGCGTCGTTTTCGCGCTGGCGTGCCAGTTCGGTGGCGACGCGGGTGTACTCGGCGGTTGCCTTGCCGATGGCGAGGCCGATGGCCGAGGAGACCAGACTGATGGCGCGGATGGCGTCATCGTTGCCCGGGACGACGCAGGTGATGGGATCGGGATCGCAGTTGGTATCCACCATGGCCACGACGGGGATGTTCAGGCGGCGGGCTTCATCGACGGCGATTTTCTCGCGGTTGACGTCGACGATGAACATGGCTCCCGGGGGCTGGGCCATATCGGCGATGCCGGTGAGGTTGCGGTGGAGTTTTTCCAGCTCATGGCGAAGGGTGGAGATTTCCTTCTTGGGCATGCCGGCGAAGCCGTTGTTCTTCTCCATGTCTTCGATGGCGCGCATGCGTTTGACGCGCGAGCGGATGGTGGGGCTGTTGGTGAGGGTACCGCCGAGCCAGCGGGTGGTGACGTAGGGCTGCCCGCACTTTTCCGCAGTTTCCTTGATGATCTGCTGGGCCTGCTTCTTGGTGCCGACGAAGAGGATTTTGCGGCCGGAGATGGCGACATCGTACACGAACTGCATGGCCTCCTGAAGGCGGCCAAGGCTCTGGGCGAGGTCGATGATATGAATGCCATTGCGCTTGCCGAAGATGAAGCGCTTCATCTTGGGGTTCCAGCGCTTGGTCTGGTGACCGAAGTGGAGCCCGGCTTCGAGCAGATCGCGGACGTGAAGACCCTTTTCGACCGAACTAGTATCAGCCACGGTATTTCTCCTTCTTGCCTGAGCGAGGGGACGCCCTTGCGGTTTGCCCGCTGTGGGTATCCATCAGTCGCCCGGAATCCGCTCTGGCGCCCGCTGTGGCTTGGGCTCCATCGCTTCCGTCTCCATGTGCCATCCCTGTCCAGCAGGGCGGCGGAGAACGATTAAGCGGAGAACGATAGCAGAAGGCGGGCGGGCTGCAAGCACAATGCGCGGCTGGGCAGACGAAGGAAGGGGAACCGCGAATGGACGCGAATGGACGCGAACGTCGGGCGGGCACCGCGCGCGGTGTGCGTGGGCCTATTTCGGACACGCGGCCGACACGGAGGTCGGCCCTCCAGGGGATGACGAGGACGGGCGGGAGCGGCCGACACGGAGGTCGGCCCTCCATTCATAGCATGCAGGAAAACGGCGACTTTCGCGGCGCGGGGCGCATCTGCGAATCGGGGGCGATGCCAAGAGCGGCTCACCCGGAGGGTTCGCCCTACCCAGAGAAGGTTGCCCCATGCAGGAAGGGTGAACCGTTGCGGATAGGCGCACCGAATTTCAGGGCCGTTAGAATAGGGGTTGCGCGGCGGCGGAAATGCGGTACAAGTGCGCGTTCGGGAAAGAGCCGTGTGGGCGGCGGCCCGGGGAACCCCAAGGGAGGACGAGCGATGTCGACACAGGTGCAGCCGGTGCGGAATGAGATGGCGGAGTGGAAGGCGCTGGTGCGTCATGGGGATACGATGCGGGGGGTGCACCTGCGGGAGCTGTTCCGATCGGATGTGGGGCGTGCGGAGCGGATGCGGGTGGAGGCGGCGGGGCTGGCGCTGGATTACTCGAAGAACCGGGTGACAGCGGAGACGCTGGGGCTGCTGGTGCAGCTGGCGGAGGCGTGCGGGCTGCCGGCGGCGGTGCGCGGGATGATGGCGGGGGAGAAGATCAACCGGACGGAAGGGCGGTCGGTGCTGCACGTGGCGCTGCGCAACCGGTCGAACACGCCGATCGTGGTGGATGGGCGCGACGTGATGCCGGACGTGAACGGGGTGCTGGAGAAGATGGCGCGCTTTTCGCGCGGGGTGCGAAGCGGCGCGTGGACGGGGCACACGGGCAAGCGCGTGCGCCACGTGGTGAACATCGGGATTGGTGGTTCCGATCTGGGGCCGGCGATGGCGTACGAAGCGCTGAAGTCGTACAGCCAGCGCGACCTGACGGTGCGCTTTGTTTCCAATGTGGATGGCACACACTTTGCGGAGAGCGTGCGGGGGTTGGATCCGGCGGAGACGCTGTTCATTGTGGCGTCGAAGACCTTCACGACGGAAGAGACGATGACGAATGCGTGTTCGGCGCGGGCGTGGTGCCTGGCGGCGCTGCGGGATCCGGCGGCGGTGGCGCGGCACTTTGTGGCGGTGTCGACGAACACGGAGGCGGTGCGCGAGTTCGGGATCGATCCGCGCAACATGTTCGAGTTCTGGGACTGGGTGGGTGGGCGGTACTCGCTGTGTTCGGCGATCGGGCTGCCGGTGATGGTGGCGATCGGGCCGGATCATTTCCAGGCGATGCTCGAGGGGTTTCACGCGATGGACCGGCACTTTGCGGAGGCGCCGCTGGCGTCCAACATGCCGGCGCTAATGGGGATGCTGGGGTTCTGGTACAACAACATGCTGGGGGCGGCGAGCCACGCGGTGCTGCCGTACGACCAGTACCTGAGCCGCTTTGCCGCGCACCTGCAGCAACTCGACATGGAGAGCAACGGCAAATGCGTGGACCGCGAGGGGCGGCGCGTGGCCTATGAGACCGGGCCGATCGTTTGGGGCGAGCCGGGCACCAACGGGCAGCATGCGTTTTACCAGTTAATTCATCAGGGGACAAAATTGGTGCCGGCGGATCTGATTGGGTTCTGCCGCTCGCACAATCCGCTGAGCGATCATCACGACAAGTTGATGGCGAACTTGTTTGCGCAGGCGGAGGCGCTGGCGTTTGGGAAGACGGCGGCGGAGGTGGCGGCCGAGGGAGTGCCGGCGGCGATGGTGCCGTTCCGCGTGTTCGAGGGCAACCGCCCGACGAACATGCTGCTGGCGGAGTCGCTGACGCCGGCGGTGCTGGGGGCGTTGATCGCGCTGTACGAGCACAAGGTCTTCACGCAGGGCATCCTGTGGAATGTGTACTCGTTCGACCAGTGGGGCGTGCAGCTGGGCAAGGTGCTGGCGGGGCGCATCCTGGCGGAGCTCAAGGCGGCGGACGATG
>CAZWQJ010000214.1:5816-7595 GCA_964635825.1 uncultured Victivallales bacterium
GGCCTACGCGTTGTTCGGTGGCGAGGCGGGGGTGAGGGCGGGATCTGCGTCGTCGTCGGTGTGGCGGACGGGTTCGCAGGGGTGCCAGCGGCCGCCGTCGTTGGACCAGTTATCCAGGTGGGGGCGGATGAACTGGACGCCCTTGATGGATTCGAGATCGCGGAAGATTTCGTCGACGATGGGCCCGGTGAGTGCTTCGAGGCGGCCTTGGATGCGGCGGAGGACGCCGTAGATGGCGACGCGGCCGCGGGTGGTCTGGACGGAGATGCGGCCGAGGTCGATCCAGTGCTTCACCAGGATGCGGCGGACGGCGCGGTTGATATCGAGATCGAGGTTTTGCGTCATGGGCCGTCATCCGCGGCGGTGCCGATGAGGCTTTCGACTTTGCTATAGAGTGTTTCCAGTCCGAATGGCTTGTAGAGGATGTCGGTGGTGCCGTCGGCAAATTCCTCGCGCCAGAGGGTGACGATCTCATCGGAATCCGCGTTGAAGGACTTGGGGTAGGCGGTGATGAAGAGGACGGGCAGGCGACGGAAGGCGCGGATCTCGCGATAGACGGCGAAGCCATCCTTCTTGGGCATCTTGATGTCGAGCAGGAGCAGTTGCACCTCGGGGGTGGTGCGCACGAGGGCGATGCCGGTATCGGGATCGGACGCGGTGAGGACGCGATAGCCGCGGTACTGGAGGGCATCCTGGAAGCAGCGCAGGATGTCGGTTTCGTCGTCGATGGAGACGATCGTTTTCATGAGAGCTCCGGCGCGGGGTTGGGGGTTGGGCTGGGACTAGTCGGGATGGATGTCGGCCTTGTGGTGGGGCCCGCGCGCGTAGGGGGGCGGGCTGATGAGAACGCGGTCCTCGGGGATGGGTTCGGGCGCGGCGTCGTCGAAGAATGACCAGAAGGAGCCGCCCATGCGGCGGGCCTGTTCCTGAGCGCGGACATGGCGGTACTCGGTGCCGGCGGAGAGGTAGACGAAGAAGGCGACGGCGATGAGGAGCAGGTTCCAGTGGAAGAGGCCATAGAGGCCGAAGCCGATGGCGAGGATCTGGCCGATGCGGGCGGCGGCGGCG
The DNA here is from genome assembly GCA_964635825.1 of uncultured Victivallales bacterium. Taxonomy (GTDB): domain Bacteria; phylum Verrucomicrobiota; class Kiritimatiellia; order UBA8416; family JAIOPI01; genus CAZWQJ01. The sequence goes on from CAZWQJ010000214.1 coordinate 6,885, forward strand.
GTGGCGCGCAGGCGGCCGACGCGCAGGGAGAGGGCGGCGCGCAGGATGCGGCCGCCATCCATGGGGAAAGCGGGCAGTAGGTTGAAGAGGGCGAGGCCGATGTTGAGGCCGCCGAGCAAGGTGAAGATATCGATGCCGGTGCTGGCCATAGGGCGCATGGGGAGGACGATGGCGAGGCCGATGAGGGTGAAGCCGAGGACGGCGCTGACGATGGGGCCGGCGATGGCGAGGAGGATTTCATCGCGGGGGCGTTCGGGGAGACGGTCCATCTGGGCGGCGCCGCCGATGCACATGAGGGTGATCTGGCGGACGCGGATGCCCTTGCGCAGGGCGACGAGCGAATGGCCGAGTTCGTGCAGGACGATGCTGGTGAAGAAGCCGATGCCGACGAGGAGGCCCTCGGCCCAGCCGAATTGCCGGGCCAGGATCAAGAGCGCGATCACCAGCGACCAGTTGAGTCGGATGGGGATGCCCCAAACGGTGGCGATGCGATACGAAGTGAACACGCGACCTCCATCAGGCGAACGGGAATCCTAGCATGAGTGGCGGGTGGGACCAATTCTAAAAGGAGGACGGGGTGTCCGCGAGGCAGACGTGTCGATCGCCTATCCAGAGCGGCCGACGCGGAGGTCGGCCCTCCATCGGAGCGATTGTGGCGATGTCCGGGCTTGGAGTGGGATGAGGGGGTGAGGTATCGTTTGCTGGGGGGAG
>CAZWQJ010000215.1:0-7564 GCA_964635825.1 uncultured Victivallales bacterium
GTGATCTCTTCTCTTATTCGTGTCGCTTGGTGTCCATTCGTGGTTCTCTTCTCCGTGCCTCCGTGTCTCCGTGTGAGCTCTTCTCTTTTCTTTTCCTAAAAATGGCCGCGCTCCCGCTTCTCCGCCGCCGTCTCGAAATCCCCCGACATCCGCCTGTCAATTCCCCGGTTCAGCGGAATGGCAAGGTTGCTCAACAGCCGCCCGACATACCGGCGGGGCCGCTCGGGTTCGTCAAACCCCGGCAGCTGCCAGTTCAGGTTGTCAATGACGAGCGTGCCGCGCCCGACCCGATACACCGTCACCGCGCCCCGCCCCGTGAGAGAGAACCCTTTCGACGCCCGACCCGGCACCACCAGGGCCGTGGCCGGATGCGGATGCAGCGGCGCCAGGGTCCACAGCGGGACCTTCGCCTTATTGACGATCCAGTAAAGGTAATTGTTGGACATGCCGTTGGCCAGCGGATGCACATGGTGGAAGACGTCATATTCCCCCGGCCCGGCGGCCCCGTCGCGCACCCGACCCGGCAGGCGGAGCGCCGCCAGCACGGCCCGCGTCTGCCCGGGGGTCAACGCGTGCAGCACCACCGTCTTCCCCTTCCGCAGCGCCGGACCCAGGCGCGCAATCGTCTCCCCTTCCAGACACGCCCCATCCAAAATCGCCACTTCGGCCCGCAGCGCGGCAGCCGGCGAAACCCGCTCCTGGTCGAGGCCGACTTCCTTGCAGACGCGCAGCGTGTCGTCCGTCACGCATAAGCCAGCCTGGCGCGAAACCGGCTCGGGCCGATACGCCGCCAGCCGCTTCAGCAGCTCGACGGCCGACCGCGACTCGCCAAGCTTGGACAGGATTTCAAGGGCGCTGACGAGATACCGCCCGCGCCCGTGGGCCAGCTCCATCAGCGGCGCATGCACCAGCCCCGATTCGGCTGTTCCCGCCATGACCAGCGGGACCGCATTCCCCTCCTCGGGCAGCTCGTAGCACCGGCGGGCGACATAGTAATCCGCGCCCCACAAGGCAAAGTCCTCGTCCGTCAGCCCCTCCATCAGCGGGTGGTTGGGCGCCATGTTGAAGCCGTAGGTGATCTCCAGCCGCTCCCCCTCGGCAAAGCCCTTCCCGTTGCGGATCGGAACCGGAAGGTCCGCCAGCACCCGCTCGGGCGCATGGTCCAGGATGGCGAGCCCGCCGCCGCGCACAAACGCATCCAACCAGGGCCGGGCCCGCCGCCATTCGCTTTCGCGGATGCCCGCCCGGTCGAAGTTCAGCCAGACGCTCCGGAGCCCCTTCCGCCCCGCCAGTTCGTCCAGCGACTCCATCCGCGTTGCGGCGCGTATGCCGCGTTTGGCCAGCAGCTCCGCCACGGCGCCGGAGGGATCCACCACGGCCAGGTCCGCCGGCAGCCGCAGCCCCAGTTGGCGCGGCGCGATGGGGATCGGCTTGACCCACCGGTCCCTGACCCGGTTTCCCTCAAAGAGCGATACCCGCCAGTCGAGACTCCTCGGCTGGTCGGCCTCCGGCAGCCGGAAACGGACCGTGAATGCCAGGTTCTCCGCGGGCCCATACGTTGCCGGCGGCATCTCCTGCCGGTCGATCACCCGGCTGCCATCGAGCAGCTCGCACCGCAGGGAGAGCCGCAGGGGGTTGCGCGTGTCGTTATGGATGGAAAGCTCCATGGCCGCCTCGTCGCCGGCCACATAATCCTGCCGGTACGTGTGCAACAGGACCGCCACCGGGCGGATGGCCTGGGTGTGAGCGACGGCGTGGGGCGTCTTCAGCCATTTCCGCACGTTCCGGCGCTCCGGGAACACGCCCGCCTCCCAGGCGCAGAAGCCGGACACGTCGCGGCGCCGGTAGGCGGCGATCTCCATGGGCCAGATCTTCGCGTTGGCGCGAGGCGAGCCGAAAAAGGGCTCCATGAAGGCGATGTCGCCAATGAGCGACGCCTGCCGGTCGGGCGTCACACCGAAGACGCAGGTGAACTCGCCGAAGTAGAGCGGCTTGTCCTTGCGCCAGGTCCAGGCGGGCAGCTCGTTCCGGCGCGGGCCGTACCAGGGGAAGAGGAAGGCGCCATCGAGCCAGTAGCCGGTGTGCGGATAATCCGGATACGCGCTCCAGCTTTTCGGGTAGTGAAGGTTGTACATGGCCAGGTGGCCGATGAAGTCCATGGCGGAGGACATCTGGATCACGCGGCTGCCGTCCTCCCGCTTCGCCTCCTTCAGGATGCGCTCGAAAATGCGGGTCAGCGCCGCCATCTTCGGGATCTCGAGGTCGAACGGCGTGATGGGCGACATCTCGTTGGACAGCGACCACATCACCACGGACGGATTGTTCCGGTCGCGCCGCACCAGGGCTTCCATGAAGTGCTTCCGGACGTTTTGATAGCAGGCTTCCTCCGCGCCCGCAAAGTCGAAGCTGTAGAACCCGGTCGTCCACAGCGCCGTCTCGGTGGTCAGCAGCATGCCCACGCGATCCGCCGCCAGCACCCACTCCTTGTGCTGCGGCTTGGCGTGCAGCCGGATGTGGACCACATGCCCCTCCTCCTTCCACGCGCGGAGGAAGGCGATCTTCTCCTCCAGCGTCATCCAATCCTGGTCGGGCGAGGTGTGGCCCGACTGGCCATGAAGGTGGATCTTCTTCCCGTTCAGGAAGAAGCTGTGGCCGTCGATCGCAAACTCCCGGAACCCGAAGGTGTCCGTGTGCACGTCCAGGGGCGCGGTGCGGCCCGGGCCGCGGAGCGTCGTGCGCAGGCGGTAAAGGTGCGGCTGGTCGGTGTCCCAGAGGATGGGGTCCGGCCAGGGGATCTCGCGCGTCAGCCGGCGGACGCCGCGGGCTGGAATGGTGGCGGTCTCGTCCAGCAGCCGCTTCGCGCCGACGGCCTCGCTGCGGACCCTGACGCGGACGGGCTTCGCGGTATCGTTCGCCAGCACCGCCGTGTAGACAAGCACCCCGCGCGACACCTTGGGATCGGCGAACACGTAGTCCGTCCGGACGGCGGGCACCGCCTCGAGCGTGACGCTGCCCACCGCACGGTCGGCGCCGCCGTAGTTCACGGGATGCACCAGGTTGTCCACGATTTCGTGGCAGCTCGGCAGCCGGGTGCCGGTGTAGTTGTAAGGATCAAACGGCCGCTGGGCGCTGACGCCCGAATCGCCGACCGTGATCGACAGCGTGTTGACCTCGCCCGGCCTGACGTGCCGGGTGACATCCAGGGTATGCGGCTCCAGCCCGCCCAGGTAGTGCGCCACCCGGCGGCCGTTGAGGCGGACGGTCACGTGATACCGCACGTTGTCGAGGATCAGCCGGATCGTCTGGCCGGCCCAGGCACGGGGAATCCGGACCTGCTTCGCGTAGCACAGGAACGGGTTGGGCAGGCGGCCGCCGCGGGCATCCACGGCGGAGAACGCGCCGGTGAACATGTCGCTGACCTGCTTCGCGTCGGGCCTCAGGGCCTGGCCCGCGGCGGCGGCCGCGCCCGGCCGCTTGCCGAATTGGGGGCCGCCCGGCAGGTCGATCAGACGCGGGGCGTTTTCGGGATCGCCGGCGCATTCCAGTTCAGACTCCGGGACCGCGCGGCCCGCGGCGGCCCGCAGGGCATCCTTTTCCGAGATCGAAACCCACCACTTTTCCTGAAGCTTCCAGCACGTTCTCATGAAACGCCCCCGCGAGAGTTGACTAAAAAAGGTAACATAGCCATTATCTGGCAGATTCGCAAAGCAGAAGAAGCCGAAAGGTGCACTCCATGCTCCATCCTTCCGTGACCGAATGGTCCCTCGCCGGCGCCGCCGTCGTGACCGGGCGCCCCTCCTCCGAGACGGCCCGCCTCGCCGCGGGCGAGCTATCCCGCTACTTGTTCCTAATAACGGGACAACCCAGCCCGGTCGTGACGGACCTGCCGCCGCGCGGCACGGCCGTGGTGCTCGACTCGCGCCTGGCGGCCGGCCTCGGCGTGGAGGCGCCGCCGGACTCCGCCGGCGGACAGGGCTACCGCCTCGCCACGCGCACCCGCGGCCGTACCCGCTGCGTCGTGATCGCCAGCCGCGCCCCGGTCGGCCTTCTCTACGGCGTCTACGGCCTCCTGGAGGAGCTGGGCTGCGGCTTCTACGCCGGCGGCGACTCGCTTCCCGACCGGCCCTCCCGCGCGGCGTTTTCCGTGCCGCGGGACCGGTGCGAGGCGCCGGCCTTCAAGGTGCGCGGCAACATGCTGCACTACAATTTCCTGTGCGGCTGCACGGCCTGGGGGCTGGCGGATTACCGGTTCTACTTCGACCAGCTTGCCCGCATGCGGGGCAACATGCTGCTGATGCACTGGTATGACAGCGAGCCGGGCGCGGCCTATGAAATGGACGGCGAATACCTGGCGGGCGGCCGGGCGCCCACATCGCTCGACCGTCCCTGGGGCGCGCTCGCGGCGCTCCGCACGGCGCAGTTCTCCTTCGGCACGGGTCGCTTCTTCGACGAGGAGCTGTTCACCAGCCCCATGGGCGAGGACCGCCCCCACCCGATTGCCGAAATCAGGCGCTCGGAAGCGGTCTTTGCCGAGGCGACCCGCTACGCGCGGCGCTATGGCATCGGGGTGGCGGCCGGCTTCGAGGCGCCGCGGGGCGATCCCACCGACCCGGAGACGCGGCGGCGGTTCGAGGCGCGCGTGCGCCAGTTCCTGGCCCGCAACCCGGCGCTGACGCACCTGGCGCTGTGGGAGCACGAGAGCGGCGGCTGCGTGGGCCTCCCCCCGCCGGCAGGGGGCACGGGAGCGGAACTGCTCGCCCGCCACCGCGCCCGCTTCGCCTACCTCGGGAACATGCAGCGCGTGTGGGAAGCGATCCGGTTCGAGGGCTTCGCCAAGCTGGCGCTCGGGGTGCTGGCCAAAGAGGCCTCGCACCTGCCGCTGGTCCTCGTGGGCTGGGGCGGCGACCGCTGGATGCAGTTCGCCGACTACTGCCTCGGCTTCCAGCAGGAGCTGCCTCCGCAGGTGATCTTCACCTGCCACGACAACATCGACGCCTCCATGAGCCCGAACGTGAGCACCCCCTGGGGCCAGCTGCCGCCCGACCGCGAGCGCTGGGCCATGCCGTGGGTGGAGGGCGACATCGACGCCTGCGACGTGCGGCAGCCGCATGTCGAATCCCTGGGCCTGCTCGCGCCCGACGCGCTGCGCAAGGGCTGCCAGGGTCTGCTGACCCTCCAGTGGCGGACGCGGGACGTCGAGGAGGAAACCGGCTACATCGCCCGCTTCGCCTGGGACAGCTCCCTCACGCCTGAGGCCTTCTACCGGGACCAGGCCCGGCGCATGTTCGGCCCGGACCAGGAGGCGGACATGGGCCGGATTCTCGGCGACCTGCAGCGGCTCGGCGCGCGCTGGACCGGCGTACGCGGCTCGTGCGAATGCGGCATGATGAAGTGGGGCGGCTTTGTGCCGCACTTCCCCTTCGAGGTGGGCGAGCTCTGCATCCCCTACCTGATGACGAAGGTGGAGGAGGCGATCGAAGCCCTGGCCGAAATCCCGGCCGGCCCGGAGGCGGAAGCCGCCTTCCACCTGCTCCCCCAGGGCGGGGGGAACGGCCAGACCAAGGTGGACGTGACACGCCTGGGCGTGGCCGACATGAATACCGTGCTCGAGCGCCTGAAGAGCCTGGCAAGCACGCCCGCCGATCCCGCGAGCCTGCGCCGGGAGTTCCGCGCGATCGAGGAAACGATCTACGCCCTGCGACCCAGCCTGGTGGCCGCCGGCATGAGCGGCCACTCGTACCGGGCGGTAGACGTCCTTCTGTTCGCACTCCACCACCTCTGGCGCAACGCCGGAGCCGCGGATCACTATGATGCCCTCCGCCGCGTCCGCCGTCAGCTGGCCGGGCTGCGGGAGGGGTATGGGCGGCTGGGGCGGACGGGTCGGCTGGAGGCGCTCGACTACCTGGCCGCAACGTTGGATTTCGCCATGCCGTTCGACGCCGTCACCATGCTGCTCGCCGACGGCGAGCGGATCGACCAGGCCCTGGCCGAGGCGGCCGCCAAGCCCGAACAGGCCGCTGTTGTGGCGAAGCAGGCCTATGCGGAACTGGTGGCAGGCGGGATGGCGGAGGCGCTGGCCGCTTTCACCCGCAAGCTCACAACCCGCTGCGACTTCGGCACCCTCGCGACGATCAACATCAAGCCGCTTCCCGCCTACTGGGAGGCGATCGGCAAGCTGGAGTCGCTCCTTCCGGCGGCTCCGCCTCGCGAGATCCAGACAGTCGGCCGGGCGGACGAGGTGTGGCTGGCCTGGGAGCCGGACGCCAAACGAACCGTCGGACAAAACGTGTACCGGCGGCGGGTCGGCGGCCGTGCCTGGCGCCGCGTGAACCGGAAGCCCCTGGCCGGCGACTGCCGCCTGTTCGTCGATCGGCCCGCCCCCGGTCGGTATGAGTATACACTCACCGCGCTGGCCGCAGACGGCTGGGAGAGCCCGGCATCGCATGCCGCAACGGCGATATGCGGGCCGGAGGCCGGTGCCCCGATCCTCGTGGCGTGCAAGCCCTTTTCCGCGGCCGAAGCCGGCCGGCCGATTCCCCTGCGGGTGGTGGCGCTGAGCGATCGCGGCGTGGCCGGAGTCCGCCTGCTCTACCGCTCGGCCGGAGAGCGCCGCTGGCAGGCCGCGCCCATGACGAGGCGGTTCCGGGACTCGTATGCCGGTGTCATTCCCGGCGAGGCGGTCCAAAAAGGAATCCTGCTGTTCTATATCGAAGCGACGGACGCCGAAGGCCGGCGCGCCTGCTGGCCCGGCACGGCGCCAGAACGCCCCTGGAGCGCAACGGTGACGCCGCCCCGATGACGCCCTTCGTCCACCTTCACGTCCATTCGTCATACAGCCTGCTGGACAGCACCGTCCGCATCCACGATCTGGTGGATGCGGCGGCCGCGCAGGAGGTCAAGGCCGTGGCCCTGACCGACCACGGAGTCATGCATGGGGCCCTGGATTTTTACAAACGATGCCGGGAACGGGGCGTCCGCCCGCTGATCGGGTGTGAAATGTATGTGGCCCGCGACAGCCACCGGACGCCCCGGTCCGAGCCGCAGGGCAACCCCAACGACCACCTCGTGCTCCTGGCCCGGACGCTGGAGGGCTACCATAACCTGGCCCGGCTCAACTCGCTTGCCCACCTGAACGGCTTTTATCACAAGCCCCGCATCGACAAGGCGTTGCTGGCGCTCCACGGCAAGGGACTGATCGGGCTGTCCGGCTGCCTGCAGGGAGAGATCGGCCAGCACCTGGCTGGCGACGACATGCCCGGCGCCGTAGCCGTGGCCGGGGACTATGCCGAGATCTTCGGAAAAAACGGCTTTTACCTCGAATTCATGGATCACGGCCTCCCCCGGGAACATAAGGTCAACCGGGCGCTGGGAGACCTTTCCCGCAAAACCGGACTTCCCCTCGTCGCCACGAACGATGTCCATTATCTGCGGCGCGAAGATGCCGACGCGCACGAACGGCTGCTGTGTCTCCAGACGGGAATGTCCTATCGCGATCCGCTTCGTCTGCGCTACCCGAGCCCCGAGTTTTACCTGAAAACCGGGGATGAGATGGCGCGCTTATGCG
>CAZWQJ010000216.1:0-7562 GCA_964635825.1 uncultured Victivallales bacterium
AACGCACACCACGGTTGCCCAATCCAGGCAACGGGGCGTTGCCTGGATTGAAGAGAGGGGGAGGCGCGGGGCGCGCGGAGGATGGGGCTCCCGCACGTGGTGCGGGTACTACAGGGGCCGCGAGCTTCGGTCCGCGTGCCCTCCAGAGTGGGCGTACCCGGACGGCACAGAGGCCGTCCCTCCATCATTGGGTTCTGCGGGGCTGTGTTCGATATTCTGCGGTTCGATTGGTTGGGGGAGGCGAAAAATAGCGATGCTCTTGGGTGGGGGTCCGTGCTAGAAGTGTGGGTTTACGGGTGGGGAGATTGAACGTGGTGGGAGGCAAATGAAGCGACCCAAGATAACGATTGTTGGCGGCGGCAGTGTGACGTGGGTTCCGCGTATCGTGAAGGACATGCTGCTGACGCCGTCGCTATGCGGCGCGGAGTTTGTGCTGTTGGATACGAAGCCGGCGGCGGCGCGGCTGACGGCAAAGTTCATTGAGCGGCTGAAGGCGGAGTTTGGTGTCAGCGCCACGATTACGGCGACGAGCGATCAGGAGTCGGCGTTGCGCAAGGCCGACTACGTGTTGATCACGATCTCGACGGGCGGCCTGGCGGCGATGGAGCACGACATTGCGATTCCGGAGGAGTACGGGATTCGCCACACGGTGGGTGACACGTCGGGCCCGGGCGGCTGGGCGCGCTCGATCCGCAACTTCGGCGTGTTTGTGGAGCTGGGCGAGGCGATCAATCGGCTGTGCCCGAACGCGCTGGTGCTGAACTACACGAACCCGATGACGGTGCTGACGGCGGTGCTGGCGGAGGTGTGCGAGGCGCCGGTGGTGGGGCTGTGTCACGGGCTGTTCGAGAATCTCGAATTCCTGGTGAACTACTACAAGCTCAAGGGCGAGCACGAGCTTTCGGTGCAGTACGCGGGCTTGAATCACTTTTTCTGGATCACGGGGATCCAGGCACGCGGGCGCGATTTGCTGGCGGATCTGCGCGGGCGGATTGCGACGAAGAGCTTCAACGATCTGGGGCAGGAGTATGTGACGGACTCGATCGGGTTCTGGTCGGCGTGCCACCTGGCGACGGATCTGTTCCGCGCGTATGGGGTGATGCCGTACCTGGGCGACCGGCACACGTGCGAATTCATGCCGCCGTACATTGTAGACAAGCGGCTGATGAAAGAGTTCAAGCTGGCGCGGACGCCGGTATCGTACCGCTGGACGAAGTTCAACCAGTCGGTGGCGCAGTTGAAAGAGATGACGGTGGCGGCGGAGATTCCGAAGGCGTACAAGAGCCGCAGCCGCGAGACGGCGTCGGAGATTATTTCGGCACATCTGGAAGGGCGCTCGTTCATCGATGTGGGCAACGTGCCGAACGTGGGGCAGGTGCCGGATCTGCCGCTGGGGACGGTGGTTGAGACGGCGGTGATGGTGGATGGCAATGGGTTCACACCGCTGACGCACGGGCCGCTGCCGGAGCCGATCGTGGCATTGCTGGAGCCGGTCGCGCACGCATACAACATGACGGTGCGGGCGTGCTTTGAGCAGGATCTGGGGCTGGCGTTGCAGGCGCTGCGGGCGGATCCCGTGTGCTCGCATCTTTCCAACGGCCAGGTACGCGAGATGGGTTTGCGCCTGTTGCGTGCGCACCGCAAGTGGATCGACATGCCGGCCTGAGAAGGCTGAATGTGGGAGGGAGATGCAGAAGACCCTCACAACGGATGTATTGGTGTGCGGGGGAGGCTCGGCGGGGCTGGCGGCCGCACTGGCGTCGGCGCGGCGCGGCGCGCGAACGTTGCTGGTGGAGCGCGCGGGGTTTGCGGGCGGGATCATCACGGCGGTGGGGCTGCCGTTCTTCGATGGGATCGCGGATCTGCATACGCACCGCTTCGTCGTGCATGGCATTGCGCACGAGTTGCTGACGCGATTTGCGGGCTGCCCGGCGTCGGCGCGCAGCCTGCTGGATTGTGCGCCGGACGTGCGCAGCACGATTCACGGCTTTGTGCGCATTCCGAACCTGGAGCAATTCAAACGGGTGGCCGACGACGCGCTGGGGGCGGAAGCGCCGCGGCTGTCGGTGCTGTATCATTCGATGGCCTGCGCGGTGGAGCGGGATGGGGACCGGATTGTGGCGGTGCTGGTGGCGAACAAGGACGGGCTGGTGCGGGTGCGGGCGCGGGTGGTGGTGGATGCGACCGGGGATGGCGATGTGGCGGCGTGGGCCGGCGCGGCCATGGAGAAGACGACGCCGCTGATGCCGATGACGCTGCATTTTCGGATTGGCCACGTTCGCATGCATGACGGGCTGGAATTGGCGGCGCGGGCGGCCACGGTGCGGGCGCATGCGGCGGGCGCGCTGCCGATGTTTTATGGGCCCGGATTCACGTGTGCGTTTGCGCCGGACGAGGTGTATGTGCATGCGGTGCGGGTGTCGGGGGATGCGAGCGACGCGGCCGACCTGACGCGCGCGGAGATCCAGGCGCGACGCGATGCGTGGGCCCTGTTCGAGACGTGGAAGCGGGAGGTGCCCGGATTCGAGGACGCGTATTACATTTCCAGCGGTCCGTATACGGGGGTGAGGGAGACGCGGCGCCTGTGCGGTCGGCATGTGCTGACGGCGGACGACATCCGGGATGGGCGGCGGTTCGCGGACGCGGTGGCGACGGGGTGCTGGTATCTCGATGTGCACCCGAATGAAACGACGCCGGGCGCGGCGAATCGCGAGGGCACGCATCTGCGGCCGGCGCCGTACGACATCCCGTATGGAAGCCTGATCAGTGATGAAGTCCCGAATCTGCTGGTGGCCGGACGGTGCCATTCGGCAACGGCGGAGGCGGCGAGTTCGACGCGTGTGACGGTGACGGCGATGGCGTTGGGTGAAGCGGCGGGCGGGGCGGCGGCGCTGGCCGTTCGCGGCAACCGCGCGCCGACGGAGTTGGAAGGTGCCGCCGTTCGTGCCGAACTGAGTCGGCTCGGAGGCGGACCGTTTACGGATGCATAAAGGATCCCTATGAACTCGAGAGAACGGGTGTTGGCGACGATCAACCACCGCACGCCGGACCGCGTGCCCATCGACCTCGGGGGACTCAAGGCCTCGGGCATTGCGGCCATGGCCTACGACCGCGTGAAGCAGCGGCTGGGGATGCGGACGCCGACGCGCGTGAGCGATGCGCGGTTCATGATTGCGGAGGTGGAGGATGCGGTTCGTGAGCGGTTCCGCCTGGATGTAGCGCCGCTGGATTGGACGACCGTATTCCAGAATCGGCGTGCGGACGCGGACTGGGTGCCGCGCCGGCTGTTCGATGGAACGCCGGTGCTGTTTCCGCCGGAGACGCGCATGGCGGAAGAGGCGGATGGGGCCTGGGTGCTGTTGAAGCCGGACGGCACGCCGACGAACTACCGCATGCCCAAAGGCGGTTACTACTTTGACGATACGTCGTTCAACCGGGTGGAGGAGGGCATTCGGCCCGAAGATTTCCGGCCGGTGCGCGACATTCCGGATGAGCAGTTGGCCGTCTTTGCGGCGCACGCGCGGCAGCTTTACGAAGGCACGGACTACGCGTTGCTGGGCTGGGGGTTCGGGGTGTGCTTTCTCGGGCTGAGCCTGATCACGGACCGGCGCAGCAACGTGACGATGGGCATGCCGGACGAGTGGATGATGATGCTCATGACGGAGAAGGAGACCTGCCACGAGATGATGGGGCGGGCGGTGGATGCGAGCATCCGGTGTCTGAGCCTGATGCACGAGGCGGTGGGCGACCGCTGCTTCGGGTGGGGGATTGCGGCGGACGACAGCGGCACGCAGCGCGGCGAATTCATCAAGACGGAGCTGTGGGCAGAAATGATCAAGCCGCACTACGCGCGCCTGTGCCACTGGATTCATCACCACACAAACTGGAAGATCTTCCTGCACTGCTGCGGATCGATCTACCACCTGATTCCCCACTTCATCGACGCCGGGATCGACATCCTGAATCCGATCCAGACCTCGGCGGCGAACATGGATCCGGCGCGGTTGAAGGCGGAGTTCGGGAGCCGGCTGACGCTATGGGGCGGTGGCGCGGACACGCAGCACGTGCTGCCGACGGCGACACCGGCCGAGATCCGCGAACACGTGCGCGAGCGCATGCAGATCTTCGCACCGGGTGGCGGCTACGTCTTCAACCAGGTGCACAATATCCAGGCGAACGTGCCGCCGGAGAACATCATCGCGATGCTGGATGCGGCGTCCGAGTTTGGCGGGTATGGGTGAGTGGGCAGTTGTCGCATCTCAAGCGGGAACCGGAGTGTTTTCTTAAGCCTCCCGTTGGTACACGGGCACATGTGGTCCTGCATAGGAACGGCTCGGCACAGCCTCGCCCTCCATTGGACGTTCCATCGTATTTTGTTACCCAGCCGAATGGAGGGCGAGGCTGAGCCGAGCCGCATGAGCCCCGCGAGGCGTCTGTTGGGGCCAGGGGCGCCATTGAACGCGAGGTTGGTCCGCGAGGTACTGGCCAATGTGGGGTGCTTCTGGTAGACGTGTCGGCTTTGGATTTGTGGATGAGCATGCATGGGGGGGATGATGAAGACGCTTGAGGATCTGGAGTTGGCGGGTTGGGGGCAGTTCACATCGGACTTCGCGGGATTTCGGGTGTTGCGGTACCACTTGCCGCGCGAGTGGGATCACATTCTGGGCGATGAGCGGATGTTCTGGCGCGTGCATCACGATGGGCGCTGCTATTTGCAGGAGCAGCCGCCGGGTGGGATGTACTGGCTGCGGGGCACGGCGGCGCACGATACGCCGGCCTGGCAGGTGTTTGTGCTGCCGGACGGCAAGGCGTCGGCGGCCTTCACGAATTTCCGCGGGCCGTTGGCGGAGGATATTGAGCGCGAGGAGAAGGCCGGCGAGTTTGAGTGTCAGTGGCTGCCGGAGAAGGCGGTGTACCGGGTGCAGCGCGACGGCTTTGAGGTGACGACGGAGCTGGCGGTGCTGGATTCGGTGGCGGGGGCAGCGATGCGCGTGACGGTGCGCAACGTGGATCGGGTGGCGCGGCGGGTGGTGGTGATGCCGCGGTTGATTCCGTGGGTGACGGCGACGCAGGCGGCGGCCTGGGACATGCCGTGGTTGTTTCAGACGATGGCGTACGACGCGGCGACGCGCAGCATCCGGCTAGGCATGGGTAGCCCGGCTGGGCGTCCGGAGCAGCGTCGGGCGCTGCGGCTGCTGATGGATAGTGCCTTCCCGCATCTGTCGTTTTTGGAGCACGAGTTTCATGGTCATGGCACGCGCGAGCGTCCGGCGGCGCTGGCAAACTGGAAGCAGTGGGCGGGGCCGGATGGACAGAACGTGTATGGGTATCCGCTGTTTGTGGCGATGGCGACCGAACTGAATCTGGAGCCGGGTGCGCAGCGCGCGTTCACGATGTTGCTGGCGGACGATCGTCAGCCGATGGCGGATCTGCAGCGCGTGCTGGCGAATGTGGATGGCGAGATGACGGCGGTGGCGGCGCATAAGCGGGAGGCGCTGACACGAGCCGAGATTCGGACTCCGGACGCGCAGTTCTCGCGCTTTGTGAATGAGTACATGTCGCTGCAGCAGCAGTTGGTGTTGCGGCGTGGGTGGCCGAGCAACATGCGCGGTGTGCGGGACACGGCGCAGGACTACACGTCGGTGGTGGCGTGGTATCCGGCGGAGTCGCGGCGCGTGATCGGCGAGATTTTGGAGACCGAGCGGACGGATGGTTGGTTTGTGCGGCAGTACTCGACAGATGGGCGGAAGGGGCGGCACGACGAGCGGCCGTATGTGGATTCGGGGCTGTGGGTGTGGGAGCTGGTGTTTGAGCATGTCTGCCAGAATCAGGATTTTTCCATTCTGGATGAGCGCCTGCCGTTTTTGGATCAGGATGCAACGACGACGGTGGCGGATCACCTGGGGCGCCTGCTGGGTTACTACATGCGGCCGGAGAACATCGGCGAGCATGGGCTGTGCAAGATTCGCGAAGGCGATTGGAACGATTCGGCGAACCGGGCGGGGCTGGAGGGGCGCGGCGAGAGCGTGATGGTGAGTTGCCATTTGATTTACTGCCTGCGCCAAGCCGTGCAGTTGCATCGTCACCTGGGCGCGAAGGCGGCGGGGCTGCCGGATCCGGTGGTGGCCGAGACGTTTGCGGCGTCGATGCGTGCGAACGTGCGCCAGCATGCGCTGAACAAGGCCGGGTATCTGAACGGGCTGTTTTCGGACAATGGGCGCTGGTTCTTCTCGGACGCGGATGCGGATGGGAAGTCGCGCTTCAACGTGCCGGTGAATGCGTTCGGGATATTGGGTGGGATTTTCGAGCCTGGCGAGATGGCGGCGGTGATGCGGCATTTGCGGGGTCTGCGCACGGCCTGGGGCTATCCGCTGTTTTCGCCGGCGTTGGGGAACCCGCCGGTGGACGGTATCGGCCGGATCGGGAGCGGCGATCTTCCCCCGGGGCTGGGCGAGAATGGCACGTGCTACAACCATGGCTGCCATGGATTTCTGGCGCGGGCGCTGGCGGTGGCGGGAGAAGGGGACTTCTGCTACGACGTGCTGCAGTTCCTGCTGCCGTATGACCAGGAGCGGCACCCGGTGCGGGTGGCTCGCAATGCGCCGTACGCGATTGTGAATGTGTACAAGGCGGCGCCGGGGCGCGAGGGCGAAGGGGGTGACACCTTCTTTTCGGGAACGATCGCGACGGCGGTGCGGAACGTCTACCAGTCGATGCTGGGGGCGACTTCGGAGCCGGCGGGTCTGCGATTCCGTCCGTGCCTGCCGGCGGCCTGGCCGGGCATGTCGGCGCGCATTCCGTACGCGGGTGGCGAGCTGCAGGTGGAGGTGGCGCGCGCCGGTGCGGCGTACGTTGTGAAGGTGAATGGCCGGACGCTGACGGACGGCTGGTATCCCGCGCCGACATGAATCCCTTTGACGCGGACATTGCGCGATTCGAGGCGCACGACCGCGCGCATCCGCCGCCGCTGGGGGCGACGGTGTTTGCGGGCTCGTCCACGATTCGGCTGTGGCGGACGCTGAAGCGCGACTTTCCGGAGCGGCCAATCATCCAGCGCGGGTTTGGGGGCTCGGAGTATTCGGACCTGGTGGAGTTTGCGCGGCGGATCATCACGCCGTATCGACCGCGGGCGGTGGTGATGTATTCGGGCGAGAACGACGTGGGCGCGCATCGTCGCCCGGCCGACATCGCGGTTCAGGTGGATATGCTGCTACGCATCATTCGGATGGATTGCGGGCCGATTCCGGTGCATGTGATCAGCATCAAGCCGTCGCCGGCGCGGTTGGCGGTATTCGATCGGATCCGCGAGACGAATGCGCGGCTGGCTGAGCGTGCGACGCCGGGGAGCGGCGTGCATTTTGAGAATGTATTCGATGCGATGCTGGACGAGGCGGGGCAGCCGAGGATGGAGTATTTCATGGCGGACGGGTTGCATCTGTCGTCGGCGGGGTATGCGCGGTGGCGGGAGTTGTTGGGGCCGCGATTGGTCGGCTGAGAGAGGGCGTGAGATGACGGGCGCGCCCGCCCGCGGAGCGGCCGGGCCACCTGCGGATGCCCTGCCT
>CAZWQJ010000217.1:0-7524 GCA_964635825.1 uncultured Victivallales bacterium
CTCCAAGTGGCGTAACACGTCCCGAACGAGGGGGTGGAGGGCGAGGCTGCGCCGAGCCGACTGGCCTAGGGATGGCCGAGGTAGCGCTGCCGGTACCAGCTGAATCCGATCAGGTCGCGCACGGTGCGCGGCAGCCGCTTCAGGTTCGTGTACTTGGAGACGCCGTGCTGGCGGGGGCGGTGATGGACGGGCATCTCCAGCAGGCGCCGTCCGTTCAACGCGAAGTAGGCGGGCATAAATCGGTGCGTACCATCCAGCGGGGGCAGGTCCGCCACCAGCGCCCGCCGGAAGACTTTCAGGCTGCATCCCGTATCGCGCATGCCATCCTTCGTGATTCGGTTGCGGATGCGGTTGGCTACGCGCGACGCGATGCGGCGCGACCACGTGTCGCGGCGTTGAGCCCGATAGCCGCAGACCGCATCGTGGCCCTCCAGGCGGCTCAGCATGGCGGGGATGTCGGCTGGGTCGTTCTGCAGGTCGCCATCCAGCGTCACCATCACGTCGCCCTTCGCCGCGTGCAGGCCGGTGAGCATGGCGTTGGTCTGGCCGCGGTTGGCCGGACAGCGAATCCCTCGCAGTACGGTGGGGTGGGCTCGCTGCGCGTCCAATATGCGGTCCCAGGTGTCGTCGCGGCTGCCGTCATCCACCAGCAGAATCTCCAACGCCTGCAGGGTCCGGGTTAGGGCCATCAGCTCCGTAACCAGAATGGGGACGTTGGCGGATTCGTTATAGAGCGGGACGACGACGGAGACGTGCACCGCCTACTGGCCTCCCAGGCGGTCCAGCAGCGTTGCCAAGGTCTGGCTGCTGGACGTGGCGGTGTTCGTGGTCGCGGGTGTGCCCATATCGCCCGTGGAGGCGGGGGGCGCCGGGGGGGCCTGCACCAGCGGCTCCGGGCCATCGGCCAGCGCCTCGGAGAACACCGCGGCGATCTGGCTGCACCCCGATGCGTTCGGGTGCAGACCATCGTCCTGAAAATAGTTGGCGTCGTTGGTGGCCTTGAACGTGTCGACCACCGCGACCCCTTCCTCCTTGGCCATCTGCACAATCATGGGATTCAACGACTCGACCCGCGGCTCGATGAAATCGTGCCAGGGGAAGGCCGGCGTCACCGTGGCCAGAATCGGAATGGTCTTGTTCGCCTTGGCCGCCTGCACGATCGCGCGCAGGTTCGCGACGATGTCGCCCGAGCTTTCCTGGCCGATGAGGTCATTGGCTCCGTACATCACCAGGAGATAACCGGGCTGGTATCGCTGCAGCACGCTGTTGACGCGCGACCGCCCGCCGGAACTGCGCTCGCCATCCTGTCCCGTGTTGACCACCGGGCGCCCCGTCATGCCCGAGAGTTGTGACGGGTAGGAGTCCCCCCCGTTCACGCCGTAACCGCGGGTAATGCTGTCGCCCAGCGCGACCACGCGGTCCGGATCATTATCACCGAAATCAAAAACGTCCTTATCATCGGACGAATCGCCTTCGCACCCGACCAGGCCCGCCATCCCGCCCAACAGGGCCATGCAACTCAACCTCGCAAGCAATCGGCGATTCATACGTGCCCCAGTTCCCTTTCGTGCCGCGCGCCACACCGGCCGATGCCGGCAGCAACGGGCAGATGGCAGCATACAATGAGCGCTTGCAGCGAAACAACGCAAAAACCGGCCCGTACGGCATGCTTGCGCCGCATCGTGTAGATGGGTACAGTGCGCCGTCATGACACGGATGCGTTGCGAAACGTGGGCGAACTGGATGGGTTGCGGACGGGCGCTGGTACTGGTTGGTGCCGCGTGGTGGGGGCTGGCTCCCGGCGTCGCCCGAGCCCAGTTGAGCCCCAGCGAACCCGATGGTGTCCGCCCCTCCTGGCAATTCTGGAGTCCGAATGAGGAGGCCGATGCCGACGTTGGCGCGGCGCCGTCCGTGCCGACTGCGCCCGCCCCGAGCGCGTCACCGCCGCCGTCCACGTCCAAGCCGCGTGTTGTCGCCCCCCGCGCGGCGCCGCCCCGTCCGGCACGCACGACCGCTGCGCCCGTTGCCGCACCGGTGGCCACCGCCTCGGCGGCACGCACCCCGGTCGTCATCCCCGCCGGTGACGAGAATGTGGAATATGTCTTCGATGAGGAAGCGGGGAACCCCTTGCTGAACTTTCTGCAGGATCGGGTGGAGATCGGGACCCGTTTCACCGCCTTCTCCCTGCAGGATGACTCTCGGCCGCCGGACCCGACACGTGAGCGTACGTATGTCGGCGACATCAACCGCCTGGAGGACGATCAAAACCTGGCCCCCGTGAAGCTGTTCGCCGATGTCTACCTTTCTCCCTACTTCGGCGTGGAGTTGACCTACGACGAAGTGGCCGCGCGCACGTTCAACTGGGTCAACAACAGCAGCGATGGCTACCTGGAAATGTCGGGCCCCATCGTCAGCCTGATCGGGCGCTACCCGATTCAGGACGTTGTCTTCCCGTATGTCGGCCTCGGCTACGCCTGGATGAATTCCAGCTTTGATCGCGAGCCCTGGTGGGAGTGGGGCTGGAAGTCGGAAGAGGAATACAACGCGGCTGGTGGTCAGGTCGCTCCCTCCGGCGTCTATCGCTATATGATCGTGGAAGACGACGAAGCCGTTGTGTACACGCTGGGCGTCGTTGTCCGCTTCACCGACCATCTCGCCGCGGACGTCATGGTGCGGTCGATGGATATTTCTGCGGATGCGCTGTTTTACCGGACGATCGACGGCGTGCTGTCGGAGCCCGACACCAAGCGCGGCTCGTTTGTCATGGATCACATCGCCTACGGACTCGGCGTGCGCTACGTTTTCTAGGATCCCCGCCGCGACGGGTACCTTGGAGGAATCGGACATGAATGATCTCTTTCGTTGCGAGTGGTGCGGTTCGGACCCGCTGTATGTGGATTACCATGACACCGAATGGGGCGTCCCCGTGCACGACGACCACCAGTTGTTCGAGATCCTGGTGTTGGAAGGTGCGCAGACCGGGCTCACCTGGCTGACCATCCTGCAGAAACGCGAGCACTACCGTCGCGCTTTTCACGATTTCGATCCCGAGGTCATCGCCCGCTATGACAGCCGCGATCACGAGCGCCTCATGGCCGATTCCGGCATCGTGCGCAATCGCCACAAGATTGAGGCCGCCATCCGCGCCGCGCGCGGCTACCGCCTGATCACCAAGGAGCATGGCTCCTTCAGCCACTTTCTCTGGCGCTATATCGGCGGCAAGCCCCGCCAGAATGCGTGGAAGGCGTTGGCGGATATTCCCGCAAGCACGCCGGAAGCCGAGCGCATGAGCCACGACCTGCGGCGCTTCGGCTTCAATCTGGTGGGCCCCACGGTCTGCTACGCCTTCATGCAGGCGGTGGGCATGGTCAACGACCACGTCACGTCCTGCCACCGCCATCCGCAAGTGGCGCGTCTGAGCTAGCAGCCCGTTGAAAAAGCATTACGGAGCGGCGCGGGTGGCACCGCGCCCTCCCAAATATGGGCATGAATCGATGATTGGGAGGGCCGGGTGCCACCCCGGCCGGGTTTTTCAACGGGCTGCTCGTGCCGTCAGCGCGTTGCGGGGTTCACAAACACATCCGGCCAGCAATCGTTGCCGGTGTGGAAGGTGAGGCGCGCGGCCTGTTCGGGCGGGTCGCCCAGGCGCCATAGGAAGATTTCGTAGTCGGCCTGGTCATGTTCGTGCCCGCCCGTCGAGGCCCCGTAGACCATGACGCTGTCGTCGCGCGAGACGCGCGGGAAATACTCGTGGCTGTGGGTCCCGGGGGCGTCAAACCAGAGCGTCCGCTCCAGCGTGGCGGCGTCCACCCGGTAAAAGGCATTCTGCTGAATCCCGCCTTTATCGACCTGGTAGAGATAGCGATCATCCGGGCCCCAGGTCAGTTGGCAGCCACCCCCGACCGGGCGCGTGTCAGCGCCATTTTCGAGCAGCAGGGTCCCCGGGCGTCGATTGTTGCGTACCGTCGCCGCCAGGCGCCGGCCATCCGCGCTCAGGCTGGGCGTCTGCAATTGCGCCTGTTCCGGGAGCCCGGCACCCGCCGCCGTGAAGAGCACGCGCTCCTCGCCGTTGTCGAGGCGATGCTCGACCACGGTGGTCCCCTCGCGCTGGAAGATGACGCCTCCGCCATCCGCGGTCCAGGTGGGGACGTAGCCGTTGCGCGCCACGAGGCGCTCGCGGCCGTCGGCCAGGTCGAGCATGTAGATATCCCAGGGCACCGGATTGCGTTGCGACACCCAGACGTCCTGCGAGCGAGCGAACACCACGCGCGTGCCATCGGGGGCGATGCGCGGAAACGTGTCCACGTGCGGATGTCGGGTCAGTGGCACCGGTTCTCCATCGGGTAGATCCAGCCGGTAGAGGTCGTGGTTGCCGTCGCGGTTGGAGCACCAGACGATGAAGGCGCGACGCCCGTTCAGCAACTCGTGGATGGCGCGATTCGCGGATGGGGTGGGCGCGATGGCCTCGCCCGGCGGCGGTGGCGCCTTGGCGCCGGCCTTGCGCAGGCTGCGTAGGTGCCAGGCCCAAGCCCCGGCCGCGGCCAGCGCGATCGCGAGCAACGCGGCCGCCAGCATCACCCGCCGCCGCATGCGCGGCGACCAGGCCGGGCGCGGCGTCCCCGGAGTCGTGAACATGAAGATGGAGAACGCCAACCCGCCGAAGAGGTAGTCCACGCATTGGCTCCAGATGTGGACCGCCAGCATGGTGACCGCCACGGCGGCGGCGGGGAACCCGGACCAGGCGAGTGCGGCCATGCTGCCGGCTTCGTAGGCACCGAAGCCCATCAGCGTGGGCAGTGCCAGGCTCGCGCCGGCTTCGCCGCCGATCAGCGCCAGCATCACCTGCAGGAACGAGGCGCCGTGCAGATCGGGGAAGCTCGCTTCGGTCACGGCGCGGAAAAGCCCGAACATCCCGCCATACTTGGCCAGCCGCACGAGGAGCGAAAGCCCCAGGACTCTCCAGAGCACACCCGCGCGGGCGGCGGCGTGGATTGCGTCCGCCACTTTTTCGAGGAAGGTGGTGATTTTCAGCAGGAGCGGTGCATCGCGCCAGCGGCCAGCGAGCGTGCGCACGAGGCGCGTGGCGGGGCGGATGCCGACGAAAAGCAGGGCCGTGGCGCCGGCCACGGGGACTGCCAGCACGCCGCACAGCAGCGGTAACGGCAAGCCGGAGGAACCGGTTGCGGACTCGAACAGCACCAAGCCCAGCACCAGCACCACCAGCGCGATCATGTCGAAGATGAAGCTGATGGACAGCGAGGATACGCAGCGGTCGCCCGGCACCTGGCAGCCGCGGTTCATCAGGGCGATGTAGCTAAGCTCGCCGATGCGCGCGGGCAGCATGTCGACCATCATGTTGCGGACGAGCGAGATCATCATGACGCGCCCGAAGCGCGGCGCGGGCACGGCGGCGCCGGCCGCCAGCAGGAGCCGGAAGCGCGCGGCGCGCACGGCGGCGCCGGCCAGATGCAAGACGACGTAGAGTCCCAACCCGCCCAGCGCCGTGGCGCGCAGGACCTCGGCGAGGTTGGCGGCGCCGTCCGCGCCCGCCCCGGTCATGCGCAGGAGCAGGACCACCAGCAGCAGCGATACGGCGGCCGAGGCGGCAAGCTTGAGGATGATGGATGTGCGGGGAGACATGGGCGTCAGGCGTAAAACCGGAAGGATACCGGATGGACGCGGGGAGGAGAAGCAAAACGGGCGGAGATCGTGCCGATCCCGTCAGCGCCAGCGCCAGGCGGCAACCGCCAGAAGGACCCAGCCGGCGATCAGCAGCAGGCCTCCCAACGGGGTGACCAGACCGAACCAGCGCAGGCCTCCCTCGGGGACGACCAGGCGCGTGGCCAGTGCGTAGAGCGAGCCGGAGAAGAAGAGGATGCCCAGCAGAAAGCAGGTGGCGGCGGAGGCCAGGGGTGGCGAGGCGCGCTGCGCCATCAGCAGGGCCAGCGCCAGCAGGGCCAGTGCGTGGATCAGTTGGTAGCGTACGCCCGTTTCAAACGTGGCCAGCGCCGCCGGTTCCAGCCGTACCTTCAGCGCGTGCGCGCCGAACGCACCCAGCATCACGCCCAGCGCACCGAGCAACGCGCCGGCGGTCATGATTAAACGTGGTGTCATCCTCCTGCACGGAACCGCATTGCCTGCTGGAAGTCAAGCCGAGGATCGGCCCGCTCGCATTTGCCTTGAGGGCGGAGGCGCCCGCCCGGATAATCGCGCCCATGTCTTCCTCCTTTCGTCTGAAGTACTTTCCGCAAAGCACGGCGCGCGACTGGCGCGATTGGCGCTGGCATCTGCGCCACGCCTTTCGCACCCGCGCGGATCTGGAGCGCGTGCTGACGCTGACGGCCGAGGAGCGCGCGGCCTTCGAGGGTAACGTCAAGGCGTTCCCGGTGGCCATTCCGCCGTATTATGTCAGCCTGATGGAGCTCATGGATCCGGCCGATCCGCTGCGGCTGACGATGGTGCCGCGCGCGGCCGAGCACCAGCGCGGCCCCGGCGAGTACTGGGACCCGTTGGGCGAGGAGGCGCATTCGCCGGTGCCGCGCATCGTGCACACGTACCCCGATAAGGTGCTGCTGCTCGCGACAGACTTTTGTGCCACCTACTGCCGCTACTGCACGCGTGCGCGCGTGGTGGGCAGCGGTGCGTTGACCGCCCTGAACGAAGAGTGGGTGGAGCCCCTGCGCTACATCGCCGAGCACCCCGCCATCCGCGATGTGCTGATCACCGGCGGCGACCCGCTGACGCTCGCCGACGCCCGCCTCGATTGGCTCCTCACGCGCCTGCGGGCGATTCCGCATGTCGAGATCGTGCGTATCGGCACGAAGCTGCCGGCTGTGCTGCCCCAGCGGATCACGCCCGACCTCGTGCGCGTGCTGCGCCGTCACCACCCACTATGGCTGAGCATTCACTATACCCACCCGCGTGAACTGACCGCGGAGGCCCGGCTCGCGGCCGACCGACTGGCCAACGCCGGCATCCCCATGGTCAGCCAGACCGTGCTGCTGCGCGGCGTGAACGACTCCACCGCCGTCCTGAAGCCGCTGTTTGAGGGCTTGCTCCAGTTTCGCGTCAAACCGTACTACCTGCATCAGTGCGATCCGATCGTCGGCTCGTCGCATTTCCGCACACCGGTGTCGACGGGGCAGGCGATCCTGCGTGAACTGCACGGACGCACGACCGGCTTCGCCATCCCCTCGCTGATGATCGATGCGCCGGGCGGTGGCGGAAAAGTGCCCGTGGGCCCCACCTTCGTCGAGGGGCGCGACGGCGATGACGTGCTGCTGCGAAACTACGAGGGGCGCCTGTACCGCTACCACGATCCCGCCTGAGCACAGGCGCCGGCTGAGTGGCCGAACCCGCGTGGCGGCCTGTCTCCGCGCTTGTCTTGCCGCGCGGCGCTCGCCATCATGCAAGGATCAATGCCATTTCACAAAGCGGGTGGCGGCGCGTGATCGATGCGCGCCTGGCTTCGGTCCGGTCGGCCGCGCTTGCCGCGTTCCGGCAGGGAACCGGTGCGATGTTCAA
>CAZWQJ010000218.1:0-7467 GCA_964635825.1 uncultured Victivallales bacterium
GCGCCGAAGAGCGAGAACCTCGTGATCCGCAGGGACGGGTTCGCCTCGCTGGTGCGGTTCAGCCACCTGGCGGAAACCTATGCGCTGAAGGCCGGGATCTACGTGGATCGCGAAGCGCTGATCCGGCGGGAAAAGGCCCTGATCGCCGTGCGCCCGGTCCTGACCGTCAATGGCAGCCCGGCCAGCCTCACGCTGCTGGAAGAGCCGCGGCTGGTGATGCGCTCGACCGATCTACAGGGCATTGTGACCGAGAGAGTGGTGGCGGAGATTGCGCTGCGCGAAGACGCCGAGACGGTTCAGGAAATCCTGGTGCCTGAGAACACGGTCGAACTCACGGTCTCGCTGAAGGCCCGCGTTCAGAATCTCAGCCAGAGCAAGAAGCAGGATCTGGCCGACGACGCGACCTTTGAGTTGAATGGGATGGAGCGCACGACCGATGTGCAGGCATTGCATGCCGGCCGCACCGCCGCCGGGTATCATGTCGAGGCGCGTGGCAAGAATGGCGAACTCCTGCCGGGTGAACCGCTGGCCTGTTTCTTCAAACACCGCGCCTTCCGGGATGAGGTACATGTGGAACTCAAGACCGACGCGCAGGGCCGCGCGGTGCTCGGCCCCCTGGTGGGTATCGAACGCTTTCGCGTCAAGGCCGCGACAGGGGCCGAGCGCACCTGGTCACCGTCGCGCGGCGCCTGCGCCTATCCCCGGGCGCTGCACGGCCGGGTGGGGGATGTCCTCCGGGTGCCGATCCTGTGGGACGCACCCGATGCCGTCAGCGAAGTCTCACTGCTGGAGACGCGGCACGGCCAATTCGTGAGGGACTGGAAGGCGGCCCTGGTGGCGGTGAATGGTTTTCTGGAACTGCGGGGGCTGCCTGCGGGCGACTACTCGCTCCTGCTCAAAGCCGAGGGGACTGAAATCGCGGTGCGGGTCACCCAGGGCGACGAACGCAACGGCTATGTGATCTCGTCGCGCCGCGCTCTCGAGCGTCCGCGTCTCGCGCCGTTGAACGTGACGGCCGTCACGCCGGGTGCGGAGACGGTCGAGATCGTGATCACGAATGCGACGCCCTTCACGCGCGTCCACGTTTTCGCCACCCGTTACCTGCCCGCCTATGACCTGTTCGGGCGCCTGGGCTACGCGGGCACGCCGGGGCTTGCCCAGCAGCCCTGGCAGCCGGCGCGCACATTCTATGAGTCGGGCCGCGACATTGGCGACGAGTACCGCTACATCATCGACCGGCAGCAGGCTGTGAAATACCCCGGCAACATGCTGGAGCGGCCGGGGCTGCTGCTCAATCCGTGGGACGTGCGGGAGACCGAGGCGCAGCCTGAGTTGCTGGCGGAAGGCCGTGCCTATGGCGGGCGTGAGGCGGTGTTGGCGCGTTCCGAAGGGGGTGCGGCGGCGCACATGCTCCGGGAGGGATTGTCCCCCGAGGGCTATGCCGCGCTCGATTACCTGAAGCAACCCGCCGTGACCCTGCTGAACCTGGCGCCGGACAAGGAGGGCAAGGTGGTGGTCCCCCGGGCCCTGCTGAAAGGGCTGCCGCATGTGCGGGTCCTGGCGGTCGATCCGACGACGACAGTGTTGAAGCAGGTGGCGCTGGAAGACTCGCCGGTAGAGACGCGCGAATTGCGGCTGGCGGCCGGGCTCGATCCCGCGAAGAGCTACTCGGAACAGAAGCGGATCACGGCCGTGGCGGCGACGGCGGCCGTGACGGTCGGCGATGTGACGACCGCCCGTTTCGAGACCTATGATACGGTGGCCAAGGCGTACCGCCTGCTGGCCACCCTCAATGCCGACGCGACCTTCGGTGAGTTCTCCTTCGTGGCGAACTGGGCCGAATTGGACGCCAAGGAACAGCGACGGCTCTACGCCAAGTACGCGTGCCACGAGCTCAGCGTCTTCCTGTATCACAAGGACCCCAAGTTCTTCGCGGCGGTGATCGCGCCGTACCTCAAGAACAAGAAGGACAAGACCTTCCTGGATCACTGGCTGCTCGGCGCCGATCTCAAGGGGTATCTCGAGCCGTGGCGTTTCGGGCGGCTCAATGCGGCGGAGCGCGTGCTGCTGGGCAAGCGGCTGCGCGAACAGGAGGCCTCGGTGGTTCGCGACACGCGCGAACGCGTCGAGCTGATCCCGCCGGACATGGAGGCGTTCAACCGTCGCTTCGATACCGCCGTGCAGACAGGCTCGCTCGAGGCCGGGGAAGGCGCTGCCTCCGGGGCGATCGACGAAATTCGCAAAAAATCGGACGAAAAGAAGAGCGGGCAGCTGCTAGCGCTCGCGACGATGGCCGACGCGGCAGAACCCGCCGCGGCGGCAGCCCCTGCGCCGATGATGGCAAAGTCACCGCTGGTAATGAAGGGCCTCCATGGCCGGCTCCAGGGGGGTGACAAGCCTATGGAGGAAGCGGTCAGGAGGAAGGCGGCTGACGGCATGCTGCGGAATCGGAACTTGGGCAGGGACGAAGCAAAAGAAGAGAAAGCGCTGGGTGACAGAGAGGCTGAGGATCGGCAGTCAGGCGGCTTTTTTGGCGTTGCAGAGAAGGCCCGGGCGGATGCTCGGCGGTTCTTCCAGAAGCTCGACAAGACCCACGAGTGGGCGGAGAACAACTACTACCGGCTGCCCATCGAACAGCACGTGGCCGATCACGTGAAGGTCAACGCCTTCTGGGGTGACTATGCGGCGCATGACGGCAAGACCCCGTTCCTCTCGAAGGCCTTCCCGGAGGCGACCTCGAACTTCACGGAGATGATGCTGGCGCTGGCCGTGCTGGACTTGCCGTTCAAGGCGGTGGCGCATGGCGAGAAGGTTGAGGGGGTGAGCTACACGTTGCAGGCCGGTTCGCCGGTGCTGCTGTTCCACCGCGAGATCCGCGAGGGCGTGCCCGAGACCGCCCCGGGGGGCGTGCTGGTGGCCCAGCAGTTCTTCCGCGCGGATGATCGTGAGCGGATCGAGAACGGCGAGCGCTTCGACAAGCTGGTGACCGACGAGTTCCTGCCGCAGGTCGTGTATGGGGCGCAGGTGGTGCTGACCAATCCCACCGGCAACCGGCAGAAACTGCAGGTGCTGCTGCAGATCCCGATGGGCGCGATGCCCGTGAACAGCGGGTTCTACACGCGCGGCCTGTATGTGGCGCTGGAGCCGTACAGCACGCAGACGCGGGAATACTTCTTCTACTTCCCGACGGTCGGGAACTACCCGCATTATCCCGTCACGCTCGCCCACGACGACAAGGTCGTCGGCCGTGCGGCCCCCTTCACCTTCCACGTCGTCGCCAAGCTGAGCAAGATCGACACCACCTCCTGGGCGTGGATCTCGCAGAATGGCACGGAGGACGAGGTTCTGGCGTATCTGGGCGCGGCCAACCTTCACCGCATCGACCTTGACGAGATCGCCTGGCGCATGAAAGACGCAGCGTTCTTCAAGAAGGTCACGGCATTGCTGGAGGCGCGTCATCTCTATGCCGGGACACTCTGGTCGTACGGTCTGGTGCATAACGACGCGCCCGCGATCCGGGAATTCCTGCGTCATCACTACTTTGCCGACCGGTGCGGCCTCTGGTTGGTCTCGCCGTTACTGACCCTCGATCCGGTCGAGCGGTTCGACTATCAGCACCTGGAGTACGCGCCGCTCGTCAATCCGAGGGCCCATGGGGTGGGGGCGAAGCGCACCATCCTCAACGCCTGTTTCCGCGAGCAGTATCAGCGCTACATGAAGGTATTGAGCTACAAGCCGAAGCTCGACGCGGCCGACACGCTGGCGGTGGCCTACACGATGGCGTTGCAAGACCGGGTGACCGAGGCGCTCGACTGGTTCGGCCGTCTGGACCGCAAGGCGGTTGCGGAACAACTCCAGTGCGACTATCTGGAGGCCTACCTGGCGTTCTACAGGGGCGACACGGAGACCGCGCGCCGGTTGGCCTTGAAACACGCCGACGAGGGCGTGGATCGCTGGCGCGACCGGTTTGCCCAGATCGTGAAGCAGATTGACGAGATTGGGGGCGGGGCCGTGGCGGCGACGGATCTGGAGAAGCGCGACGAGGCGCAGGCCGCGCTGGCGGCGACCGAGCCTGTGCTGGAGATGCAGGTCGAGGCGGGCCGCATCCGGCTTGACGCCCGCAATCTCAAGAGCTGCACGCTCAACTTCTATCCCATGGACATTGAGCTGCTTTTCTCGCGCAGTCCGTTCCTGCAGGAGGGCGCGGCGCAGTTTTCCTACATCCGGCCGGTGCTCAGCCGGACGGTGGATCTGCCCGCGGGCAAGGACGGGCTGGTCGTTGACCTGCCCGCCGAGTTCAAGGCGAAGAACGTGATGGTCGAGGCCCTGGCGGCCGGGGTGCGCAAGACCCAGGCCTACTACGCCAACACGCTGAAGGTGCAGATGATTGAGAGCTACGGCCAACTCGTGGTGACCCATGCCGAGACCGGCAAGCCGGTCCCGGGCGCCTACGTCAAGGTGTACGCGAAGCGGGGGGACGGCGAGGTGAAGTTTTTCAAGGACGGGTATACCGACCTGCGCGGCCGGTTCGACTACGTCTCGCTCAACACCGGCGAACTGGAGGACACGGCGCGGCTCGCCGTGCTGGTGCTGAGCGACACCTTCGGCGCGGTGGTGCGCGAATCGGCCCCGCCGAAGCGGTGAGGACGGGGGTGGGGCGAAGCTCGGTTTCCAGGGAGGGTCACGATGCGATTCTTGCTGGCCATGCTGGCGTGTGCGATGGCGGCGGGCTGCGATTACGTCGCCCCGTTGGCGGGTGTGCCCGAACTGGACATGGATCCTCAGGTCGTGGGTGCGTGGGAGCGCCAAGCGGATAACGCCCGGGGGGAGCGGTTGCTGGTGCTGCCGCTGAGTAAACGCGAGTACCTCGTCGCCTTTTCAACCAGCGCAACGAACACCCTGTATGCGAAGGCCTGGCGGTGTCGGGCCGGCGGGAAAATGCTCGTGCAGTTGCAGTGGATCGGAACGGCCGAGGGTAAAGTGCCCGAGGACAACCGCCTGTACCAATGCGCGGCGTACGAGGTCAGCGGCGACCAGCTTCAGGTGCGCATGCTCTCGACGGCGATCGTGAGCCGGGATCTGACCTCTTCCGCGGCCATGGCCCGGGCGATCGACGCCAACAAGGACAATCCGGCGCTCTTCATCGATCCGATGAGCTACCGCAAGGCCGCCCGGTAGCGGCGGGGAGCGGGTTGCAAAGGCACAGGTTCAGCCGGAGGCTTCGCACCCTGATCCGCGCGCAGGACCGGCGGCCCCACGGGTTTCGTCCAGTAACCGGCCCACGCTCACGGCTCGCGGGGACGCTTGCCCTCCGGAAGGCGACATCGAGGCGGTGGGGAGGATCCCGCTGGGGCGAGCGTCCCCGCGAGCCGCGTGGGCAACGCGCGAACCCCGAAGACCGCACTCGCCGAAACGCCGTTGGGCGAGGATTTTGGGCGCGCCGCAGGTCTTGCCGATTAACAATGGCGAGGTTATGATGCCCCCATGAACAACACGCGCAGGCCGATACGCATTGCCATTCTCGGGTCCGGCAAGGGATCCAATGCGCAGGCCATCATCGATGCCATCAAGGCGGGGCGTCTGGATGCCCGCGTGGTATGTGTGCTATCGGACGTCGAGACGGCGCACATCCTCGAGCGGGCCCGCCGCCAGGGAATTCCGGCCGAATTCGTGAGCGCCGCGCCATTCCGGACGAAACTGGAAGGTGCGGGGGAAGAGCGTATGATCGCGGCGCTGCGCCGGTACGATGCGGACGTCGTGGCGCTCGCGGGGTTCATGCGTATCATCAAGCCGGCCCTGCTGGCGGCATTTCCGCACCGCGTGCTGAACGTGCACCCGGCCCTGTTGCCGGCCTTCCCGGGAATGGACTCCTGGGTGCAGGCGTTGACGTATGGGGTGAAGGTGACCGGGTGTACCGTGCACTTTGTCGATGAAGGCACGGACACGGGGCCGATCATCGTGCAGAAGACGGTGCCGGTCCGGGAGGACGACACCCCCGCCAGCCTGCACGCCCGCATTCAGGAGCAGGAACACGCGGCCTTTCCGGAGGCGCTGCAACTCATGGCCGAGGGCCGGATCCGCGTCGAAGGCCGCATTGTACGGGTCAGTCAGCACAACGGCTAGGAGAGCGTACCATGGATGAGTCCCACAAGGATCCCGAGGTCGAGGTGGTCGGCAAGGAAGAAAGTTCTACGGGGAATGAAAACAAGACCGTCATTCCCGCGCGCTATGTCTTCCCCTCCGCGCTGCCGGTGATTCCGCTGCACAACCGCCCGCTATTCCCGAAGATGATGGTGCCGCTGGGGATCGAGGAGCCGCACCTGAAGGAAATGGTAGCCAAGATCGTGCAGGGCCAGAGCAAGTTCGTGGGCCTCATTCTCGCCCGTGAACAGGGCGAGGGCGGGGACCAGCCGCCGGTGAAGAAGGCCTCCGAGCTTCACACCGTGGGCGTAATCGCGGAGATCCTGCAGGCCAGCCAGGCCGCGGCCGACGGGCCGATCCAGATCATGGTGGGCGTGCTGGAACGCTTCCGGGTGGCGGGCGTTGTGGCCGAGGATACGCACATCACCGTGCGACCGGACTACTTCGTCGAGACGGAAATGGAGGACAACAACGAGATCAAGGCCTATGCGCTGTCGATCGTCACCGCCATCAAGGAACTCCTGCAACTCAATCCGTTGTTCAAGGAGGAACTCAACCTCTTCCTGAGCCGCTCGAACATCAAGGAACCCGGTCGTCTGGCGGATTTTGCCGCCGCCATGACCACCGCCAGCGGCAAGGATTTGCAGGAGGTGCTCGAGGCGTTCAGCCTGCGCGGACGCATCGAGAAGGTGTTGTTGCTGCTCCGCAAGGAACTGGACATCTCGCGGTTGCAGGCCCGCATCAATAAGAACATCGAGGAGAAGGTCACCAAGCAGCAGCGCGATTTCTTCCTGCGCGAGCAGCTCAAGGCGATCAAGAAGGAACTCGGGCTGGTCAAAGAGGGCAAGGAGTCGGAACTCGACGAGTTCAAGGAGCGGCTGGGCAAACTCACGCTGACGCCGGAGGCGGACGAGCGCATCAAGGAGGAGATGTCCAAGCTGAGCATGATCGAGCCGAACTCACCCGAGTTCACGGTCAGCCGCAACTATCTCGACTGGCTGACATCGCTGCCGTGGGGCGTCTTCAGCAAGGACAGTTTCGACGTCAAGAAAGCGGCCGGCATCCTGAACGCCGATCACTACGGGCTGGAGGACGTCAAGGAACGCATCCTGGAATTCCTTGCGGTCGGGATCATCAAGGGCCGCATTTCGGGGTCGATCATTTGTTTCGTGGGGCCGCCCGGGGTGGGCAAGACCTCCATCGGCCAGTCCATTGCGCGCAGCATCGGCCGCAACTTCTACCGCTTTTCGCTGGGCGGCATGCGTGACGAAGCCGAGATCAAGGGCCACCGCCGGACCTACATCGGGGCCATGCCGGGCAAGTTCC
>CAZWQJ010000219.1:0-7460 GCA_964635825.1 uncultured Victivallales bacterium
CACCATTCCACGGGCGACGACTACCTGCTGGAGCCGTTCATCGATTTCCTGGCCGTGCGCAAGGGAATGGAGAACGGGCCCTGGGGGATTCCGTCACATATCATCGAATCCAAAGGTGGCGCCTACAAGGCCTACGCCGAGCCGCCGCTCAAGGACCTCGAAGACCTGAGTCTGCTGCGCCCCCCGGGCCACCACATCGACGAAGAGGCAACCGCCGAGAATCTGGGCCTGCTGCAGGACGCGATCGGCGATATCCTGCCGGTGAGCGTCATCCGTCAGCCGCGCTACGGCGCCGGCTTCCCGGTGCGTCTGCCGCACTTCCGGGGGTTTGAACAGCTCATGATCGACATGATGGACAACCCGGCCGGTCTGCACCGCCTCTTGGAGAAGATGCTGGCCACGACGCGGGCGGCCATGGACCAGGCCGATGCCGCCGGCGATTACCGTACCGCTGATGCGGATGTCCAGTCCGTTCCCTACAGCCGCTATACGCCTGACCCCTTTCCGGTGCGGCCGGCCCGGCGGAAGGACCTGTGGTGTCACACGCATGCCCAGGACTTCACCCTCGTCTCCCCGCAGATGCACGACGAGTTCGCGCTCCGCTACCAGCAGCCGATCATGGAGCAGTTTGCGGCCAGCGCCTACGGCTGCTGCGAGGACCTGACGCACAAGATCGACATCCTGCGCAAGGTGAGGAACCTGAAGATGATCTCCGTGGCGCCGGCTGCCAACCTGGCAAAATGCGCCGAGCAGATCGGCCCGGACTACGTCGTCTCCTGGCGGCCGAATCCCACGGACCAGGTTTGCACCTCCTTCGACCGCGAGCGCATCCGGCGGACTATCCGCGAGGGCTGCCGGATCCTGAACCGGAACGGCTGCCACTTCGAGATCAACCTCAAGGACGTCGTTTCACTCTGCGGCGAACGCGAGCGTCTCCAGGAATGGGTGTCCATTGTGCGGGAGGTCGCGAGTTGACTCCGGAACATCCAGACTGGCGCATCTTCCTGCCGGCTACTACAGCATCGACCTGCTCGAACTGGGGAGAATACAACCGATGAATCGCTTGAAGGGCAACATCCGTCACTCGGTTTCCGCGTGGTGCTATCGGGGATTGTTTACGGACAGTCCGACGGTGCGCGCGCCCATGACCTTCGAGGCCTACTGCGTGGCCTGTGCCGGACTGGGGCTGGAGTCCGTTGAGTTACTGGGCCCGGCGGACTGGCCCGCGGTGAGGAAGGCGGGGCTGATCTGCGCCTTGTGTCGGGGGCCCTCCAGCATCGACTACGGGTGGAACCGCGTGGAGCACCATGATGATCTGCTGGGCTACTTCGGGCCGGCCCTGGATGAGGCCGCTCGGAATGGGATTCCGAACATGGTGACATTTTCCGGACTGCGCGGCGGCATGAGCGATGAGGAGGGCCTGGAAAACTGCGTGCAAGGCCTGAAGCGCCTGGCGCCGCTGGCGGAACGGTGCGGGGTGACTCTCGCGCTGGAACTGCTCAACAGCAAGGTGGATCATCCCGACTACATGGCGGACCACACGGCCTGGGGCGTGGAGCTGTGCAAACGAGTCGGTTCAGAGCGCGTTAAATTGCTCTATGATATTTACCATATGCAAGTGATGGAAGGGGACCTGTTGCGCACGATTGGGGAGGCGAGTCCCTACATCGCGCACTACCATACGGGCGGCAATCCGGGGCGTGCGGAGATTGATGAGAGCCAGGAGATTTACTATCCGGCGGTGATGCAGGCGATCGTGGCCACGGGCTACAAGGGGTATGTGGGGCAGGAGTTCATTCCCAGGCGCGACCCGCTGGCGTCGCTCGCCCAGGCGATTGCGATCTGTGATGTCTAGATGTTACGGGAGTGCATGACGACGATGAATGGGCCGCCCACACACGACGCCGCGAACGTCGCCTTCAACTACTATGGTCGCTGGAGAGCGGGTTCGACCGCAGCCAGCATCAATTCGGGTTCATTGGTGGAGTTCGCCTATACGGGCCACGCGTGTGAGTTGCTGTTCGATGTTGGCGGATTCACGCAGTACCCGGCGATATTCGTTCAGGTTGATGAGGGGCCGGTCCTGAAGACGACGCTGTCGGCAGCGCTGACGTCGGTTGCGATTCATCCGCCATACAATGGGGTCTACGACGAGAAGGCACCGTTGGCGGGGGGCTGCAGCGCGTGTCACGTGGTGCGGTGGTGGGTGGGGGCGCATTCGCTCTATCTGATGAGTGCGCAAGGGCGCCAGTGGGCGACGCTGGATGGCGGCTGCCGCTTTCGCGGCGTACGACTGGGGGCGGGCGGCGAATTGCTGCCGCTGCCGCGGGTCACGCGCCAAATTGAATTTCTGGGGGATTCCATCACACAGGGCCTGCGTTTGCTCTACAACGGCGCCGACGACGATACGGGCCAGCAGATACCCTACGCGAACTGGACGCAGGTGGTGGCGGATCTCCTAGCGATGCGGCCGATCGTAACGGGATTCGGGGGGCAGGGGATCACGACCGCGGGGACATCCGGCGCACCACCGGCGGAGTTTGCATTTCCGTTTGCGTTCCAGGATGCGCCCTGGGTGCCCGCCATTCAACCGGAGGCGGTGGTGATCTACCAGGGCACCAACGATCCGGTCGATGCGGGTGTTTTCCGGGTGGGGTACGAGCGCTTTCTGCGCACGGTGCGCGGCGCACGGCCGGCTGCATGGATCTTCGGGGTGTGTCCGCACCTGCAGGGGCGCTATGCCGAGGCGATTGGCAAGAGCGTCGTCGCGCTGGGTGACCGGCGGGCGCAGTTTTTGAATTACTCGGATGGAGTCATCGCGCGTGGTGACACGTCGGATGGCTGCCACTTGAATCCGGGGGGGGCGACACGGTTGGCGGTGCGGTTGGCCGGGGATCTGGAGCGTATGCGATCATGATGACAGCAGGAGGGCGAGTACCCATGGAATTGCGGAATGGCCGGACTGGATTGGTGATCGATCCGCGCACGGGATCGATTGTGCGCATTGCGGACGCGGTGAGCGGGCTGGTGCATATCGATGCGCAGCGCGATGGCCGGCGGGATGGGCGTTTGTTCCAGTTGCTGACGCCCAGTGAGGCCTGGTGGGGGCGCACGGCCGAGAGCCATCGGCAGAGTCAGGTGCGGGCGAGGCCCGATGGCTCGGGTGTGGTTTTAGAATATCCGGACCTCACGGCGGCCGATGGCGCCAGTACCGGCGTGGCCGTGCGCGTGGAAATCCGTCCGGGAGCGGCGGATGAGTTCCTGGTCGTCCTGCATGTCGACAATCGTGGCCGCGGGACGGTGTTGGACACCACATGCCCGCTATTGGGCGGCTGGCATGACCTGGGGGGCGAGGGCAAGGACCGGCTTGTGCGCGGGGCGAACTCCGTCGTGAGTCCTCGTTCGTATCCGAACGGGTCGGGGAACAACTATGGTCGCAATGCGCAGCGCGGTGGCAAGCACTATCCGGTGGATCTGGCCTGCCCCTGGGTGGATGTGTCCGGCCCAACGGGCGGGCTTTCGTATGTCAATTACATGACCGAAGGGCGTAACGGGAAATTCTGGATCGAGAATCTGGCCGGGTATGGGACCGACTTTCGCCTGATGTTTGGCTGGGCGCACCTGATCGCGCTGCGTCCGGGGGAGTCGTGGACCTCGCCGGCGATGGGGTTGGCGGTCCATGCCGGGGACTGGCACCAGACGGCCGACCGGTATCGCGTGTGGTTCGACCGGCTGCATGCGCCCGACTACTCGCGCCCGGAGGTACGCAGCCGCATTGGGTTCCAGAATGTCTTCTTTCGTGGATTCGATGGCACTCCGATCCGGCCGCTGGAGGCGTTGCCGGCGGCGGCGGCGGCGGGGCGGCGCCACGGCGTGGATCTGCTGGCGGTGTGGGACACGCTTTCGCTGGGCAACTACGCGCGGCACGACCCGCACGACCTGATGGACTACTCGGCGGAGGAGCACGCCGTGCTGCAGCGGGGGCTGCGGCAAGCGGAAGCGGAGGGCACGCGGACTTGCGCCCTGATCAACTTCCGCCACCCGAACGTGGCGCTGCACCTGCCGCGCCCGGAGTTGCTGAGCCAGGTGCAGCGCCGCTATGTCGGCACGTGCCGCACCGAGAACTGGACGGTGAACCACACGTTCGAGGATCTTTGGGTTCAGCACATCGGGCCCGAGAGCTACATCTTCAGTCCGTTCTCGCCGGCGCATCGTGAGCGCGTGCAGCGGTTGACCCGGGACTACATCAACCTGGGCTACAGTTCGATGTTCTACGATCAGCCATTCGAGCACCATCCGGACTACGGCTTCATGGATCGCGGCTTTTCTCCCGATGCGACGCAGCATGAGGCGCTGCAGGTGATTCGCGGGGTCCGCGAGCTCTTGCTGGCGCGCGATCCGCAGGCGGTGGTGATTGGTGAGGAGAGTGACATCCACGCGACGCCGTATATTGACCAATGGATGAGTTGGTCCATTGCCGGGCCGACGCCAGCGTTGATCGAGCGTGTGGCGATGCTGCGCTACTCCATGCCGCACACGATGCTGTCGTGGGTGATGGACCACGAACCGGAGCGGGCGGCCATTGCCTTCGCCATGGGCATGCAGTTCTGCCTGATGGTACACGGGGCAGAAGGAACGCTGGACGACGAGCCCGAGTTTGCCCGGCGCGTTGGAGCCATGGCGGCGCTGCGGCGTGCGACCGCGGCGCGCACGGTGATGGCGAGGTTCGTCGGCCAGACCGGGCTCCAGATCGATGGTGAGAGCGCATTCTCGGCATGGGCCTATGACAGTCCGGCGGGGCCGGCGGTGATCGTGGCGGCGAGCGGGGCGGCGGCGCGCGGCAAGGTGACGTTGACTCCGGAGGGCTTCATGCGCCCGCATCAGGGCGACGGCGGGCGGGTTATGGGCCTTGGTGGGGAGCAGTCGTCCCATGCCGGGCTGACGCGTGAGTTTTCGTTGGGCATGAACGACGTGGCCGTCTGGTTGCTGTAGCAGCCGGTTGAGAAGGGGAACGCGAGTGGATAAGTTGCGGTCACAGTTTGTGGATCCGCCGCGCGAGTTCGGCATGGTTCCGTTCTGGTTTTGGAATGACGACCTGGAGGACGCGGAAATTCTCCGGCAGATCGGTGAGTTCCATGCCCAGGGGTGCGGCGGGTTCATTCCGCACGCGCGCATTGGTCTATCGCGGCGGATTGGGTATCTGACCCCGGAGTACTTTCGTGTGCTGCGAGTGGCGGTGGAAGAGGCCGCACGGCTTGGCATGAAGGTGGTGCTGTACGATGAGGGCTCCTACCCATCCGGATCCGCGCAAGGGCGCGTGGTGGCGGAGAACCCGGCCTATGCCTCGCGTTGCCTGATTGCCGTGCAACGGGCGGTGACGGGGCCGGCGGCGGGTTTCTGGCGTCCGAATCCGGGGCGTGGGCAGAACGATCGCCTGCTTGCCGTGGTGGCGGTGCGTGAGACAAGCGACGGCGTGGGGGATCCGCAGAGCCTGACGCGGTTGCCGTTGCTGCCGCATGAATTGATTCGCTACGACCTGCCCGCGGGCAACTGGCGGCTGGTGTCCGTCTGGAGCGTTCCGAGCGGAGGCAGCATTCGTGGTGTCTTTGCCGAGGAGGACGACGGCGATGCCGGCTCCCCGGCCGCGGCGGACATCCTCAACCCCGAGGCGGTGGCGTGTTTCATTCGGCACACGCACGAGCAGTTTCTGCAGCACATCGGCGACCACTTTGGCGGCACGATTCCGGCCATGTTCACGGACGAGCCGTGCCCGCTTGGGCGAAGTCCGCGCCGCGGGCCGGACCCGCATGCGTACACGGACGGCTTGCTGGAGGACTTGGCGGCCCATTGGCCCGACGATGTCATGAGCTGGCTGCCCGCCTTGTGGTTGGACTTGGGGGCGCGCGGAGAATCGTTCCGGCATGCGTACCGCGACAACGTGCACGGCCGCTTGAACCGGGTCTACTACGCGGCGCTGGCGGCATGGTGCGACTTGCACGGACTCGCGCTGACGGGACACCCGGAACGCAGTGATGAGATGGGCGCACTTTCCCACTTCCAGTGGCCGGGGCAGGACATGGTCTGGCGCTACGTCACGCCGGCGGGGACGAGTGCGCTTGAGGGATCCCACAGTACAGCGGCGAAGGCGGCTCACAGTGCCGCCGTTCTGGCCGGGCGACGTTTCAATGCGGCTGAGATCCTGGGCGCGTATGGTTGGCAACTGACGCTGGATGAGACCAAATGGCTTTTTGACTGGCACGCGGTGCGCGGCAACAACCTGTACTTTCCGCACGCGTTCTTCTACTCCATCCGCGATCGGCGCGCCTTTGAAAGCGAGCCCGATCTCGGCATTCACAATGTGTGGTGGCCTTACTGGGGTGCACTGGGCGCGTATGTGCGCCGCTTGTGCTGGCTCTTCAGTGATGGCGAGGAGGTGCTGGACGTGGGGGTCGTGGTGGATGCGGACTCTCTGCCCTGGCGCGCGGCGGCGGCGCTCTTCGAGACCCAGACGAACTTCATCTATGTGGATTCGGCGACGCTGAGTTCAGCAGAAGTGGTGGATGGCGGCTTGCGCCTCGGGCCCCGCCGCGTGAGGGTGTGCGCGCTGCTGGCGGATCCGCCCGGCCCGTTGGATGCGCGTGTGCAAGAGCGTTTCGATGCGCTGGCGGCGGCCGGTGGCCACGTGATCCGCGACTGGACCGCCGACACCTTGCCGGCGCAATTGCAGGCGCTGCCGCAGCGCTCGCTGCGGTGGCAGGGTCCGCCCGAGTTGCGCGTTCGCTGCTATCGCAAGGGTGGCCACGCGCTGTTCCTGGTCGTGAACGAAGGGGAATCCGAGATCGTGGGGACCGTGACGATCCCGTTTCATGGGCGCCTCGAATGCTGGAATCCGATGGATGGGACGGTGCAAGTCTGGCCGGTCCGCCGTGACGGCGATGGCATGCGCGCGGACCTGCGCCTGGAGCGTCGGCAGGGGTTGGTTCTGGTCGTGGAGCCGGGCCCGGTTGCGGCGGCTGCGGTCGAGCCCGCGTGCCCCGGCGACGTGGTGCAAGAGCTTGCGGGGCCTTGGGAAGTCACGACTCCGGAGGGCGAGCGGCTGCCTCTAGGCGTGCCGGGAGACTGGGCCCGGCTCGCGGGCTGGGAACTCTTCAGTGGAACCGTCCGCTACCAGTGCACCTTCAGCGCCACGGCCGAGAGGGTTCGCACGGCGCGCTATCTGGACTTGGGGGCTGTTGGCGATCTGGCCGTCGTGACGTTGAACGGGCAACCGCTTGGCATGAGGGCCTGGTCGCCGCACGTGTACCCCTTACTGGATGCACTGCGGGTGGGTGCGAATGTGTTGAATGTGCTCGTAACCAACTCCATGGCCAATGCATATGAGGGCCGACAACGGGCGTCCGGCTTGTTCGGGCCGGTGGTGCTGCGGCAGGCGCGGGTGACGAAGGGACCGAACTCGTGAG
>CAZWQJ010000220.1:0-7438 GCA_964635825.1 uncultured Victivallales bacterium
CGCCCCATCATGCCCGAAGAGCTGATGCGCGAGCGCCAGACGCCGGAAACCCGCGAACTCCGTGCCGCCATGCGCGCCGCCGATGCCGACTTGGCACTCGGAATCCGTTCCCATGGGCGCCTCATCGGCATGCTGCTGCTCGGCGCACGCGCCACCGGCCGCATCTACGGCAGCGAGGACCAGCACAACCTCCAGGTCGTCTGCAACCACCTCGGCGTCGCCATCGAAAATGCGCGCCTCTACACCGAGTCCATCCAGAACCGCCTGCACAGCGTCACCCTGCTCAACAACCTCGTCAACGGCGTCGTCGCCACCGATGCCGACGGCGAAATCAGCATGATCAATCGCGAGGCCCAGCGCATCTGCCAACTGGTCCCCCGCGAAGGCTCTTCCCTCCTGCTCCAGGATTTGCCTGTCCCCGTCATGGCCTGCCTGCGCCGCACCCTCGAGCAGGGACTCGGCGAGCGCGATGTGGATGCCGAGATCCCGCAGCGTGAAGGCCCGCCCATGCCCGTGCGCATCGGCACCTCCCCGCTCCACGACGCCGATGGCAAAATCATGGGAGCCCTCGCCGTCCTCAGTGACCAGACCACCGTCCGCAAACTCGAATCCCAGATCCGCCGCACCGATCGCCTCGCCAGCGTCGGAACCCTCGCCGCCGGCATGGCTCACGAAATCAAAAACCCCCTCGTCACCATCAACACCTTTACCCAACTGCTCCCCGAACGCTACAACGACCCGGAGTTCCGCGGCACCTTCACCGAACTCGTGCGCCACGAGGTCCAACGCATGAACAGCCTCGTCAACCAACTGCTGCGCTTCGCCCGCCCGTCGCCCCCCCTCCTCGCTCCCTTGCGCGTCGGCGATGTACTCGACCATAGCCTCCTCCTCATGGAACAACAGTTCCAGAACCACCGCGTCCTCCTCCAAAAACGCTTCACCGCCGGCGATTCCATGATCCGCGCCGACGCCAACCAGCTCGAACAGGCCTTCGTGAACTTCCTCCTCAACGCCATCCAGTCCATGGCCCCCAATGGTCAACTCACCGTGTCCCTCGAGCAGGAAGCCCACAACGAGAGCCTCGCGGGCCACCGCCGCGATTCCACCATCAGGACGCCCTTCGTCCGCGTCATCATCCGCGACACCGGCTGCGGCATCGCACCCGAAAACGTCAACAGCATCTTCGACCCGTTCTTCACCACCCGCAGCGAGGGCACCGGCCTCGGCCTCTCCGTCGCCCACGGCATCATCGGCGAACACAACGGCACCGTTGAGGTCGAAAGCGCCCTCGGAGTCGGCACGACTTTCACCATTGCTTTCCCCGTCATCGAACAGGAGTCGAACTCATGAATGTGCGCACGCGGGCATTGATCTGCAGCGGGGACGCCATCCTGGTCCGCAAGCTCCAGGCTTTCAGCGGCGGTCTCGCCGAAACCCGGGTCGTCGATTCCCTGCGCGAACTCGAACTCCTCGCCCAGGGCGTCGACGGCCTCCTCCTGCTCGCCGACCTCCGCACGCCCGACTATGCCACCATCATCGAGTTCGCGGCGGCCCGCGCCTCCGCCGGCGTCACCATCGCCTTCGCCGTACCGGATTCCGAACCCGCCCGCCTGGCCCAGGCCTGCGGCCTCTATGCCGTGGTCAGCCCCGAAGCCGACCGGCAGGACCTCCAGCGCCTGCTCGGCCGCGCCGTCGATCACGTCAGCCTCATGCAGGAATGCACCATGCTGCGCGCCAACCTGGCCGCCCAGGTCCCCTCCCCAGTCTCCCCGGCCGCCATCGCCCACGCCACCGCCAACGACCCGCGCAGCCTGCTCGCCTTCTCCCTCGCCCTCCGCGACTTCGACTGCGTCGATACTCTCTGCCAGCAGATCGTGGAAGCCGTGGCCGCCGTCTCTCGCGTCTCGCGCGTGGGCCTCTTCTACCGCGCCCACGAGGACGAACCCTTCGCCCTCAAGGCCGGCGTGCGCTGCCTCGAACGCTCCCGCACTCTCGACTACCCCGAAAACCACCCGCTCTCGCTCTGGCTGCACGCCCACGCCCACCTCATCTCCCGCTTGACCCTCGACCACGTCCCCTCCGCCGAAGAGCGCCACATGCTCCGCCAAACCATGGACCTCCTCGGCGCCGAGGTCCTCATCCCCATCCACACCCGCCAGCTCTTCGCCGGGTGGCTCATCTTCGGCCATCACGTCACGGGCCGCCCCTTCACCCACATCGAACTCGAAGAGCTGATGAGCCTCACCGACCACGTCTCCGTGGTCATCGAAAACGCACGCCTCTACGAGGAAGTCTCGCTGCGCAAGAGCCTCGCCGAAACCCTCTTCGACAATCTCCCCACCGGCATCGTCGCCACCACCGAGTCCGGCACCATCCTCTGGCTCAACCGCGCCGCCGCCGACATCTTTGAAGTCGACCCCGCCAAGCACCTCCACAAACCCGTCGACCTCCTCGGCAGCCGCCTCGCCGACTCCATCTACCGCACCCTCGGCGGTCGCGAACTCCGCGTCCCCGAACTCTGGCGCCTCCCCCCCGGCACGCGCACCCTCTCCGTCCAAACTCGCCGCCTCCATGGCGCACACGAGGGCGTCGGCGCCGTCGCCCTCGTCCAGGATGTCACCGATCAGCGCCTCATGCTGGAACGCCAGGAACAACTCGCGCGCTGCGCCTTCTGGGCCGACCTCGCCGCCAGCATGTCCCACGAGGTCCGCAACCCCCTCGTCGCCATCAAAACCTTCGCCCAGCTCCTGCCCGAACGCCATAGCGACCCCGAGTTCCGCTCGGAATTCAGCACCGTCGTCAGCCACGAAGTCGATCGCCTCGATAGCATCGTCCGCCAGATGAACCACTTCGCCAACCTGCCGCGTCCCAAACCCGTCCCGCTCGATATCCGCGTCCCCCTCCAGCGCGGCCAGGACGATGCCAAGCTGCGCCTCCCCGCCACCAACTGCCCCGTCAGCATCACCGTCCCCCCGCAGGTGCCCCTCATTCTCGGCGACAGCCGCGTGCTCGCCGACTGCTTCGCCCACGTCCTCGCCAACGCCATGGAAGCCATGCACGGCCAGCCCCACCCCGCCATCCGCGTGCGCGTGTCCCTCGAAGAGGCCGTCCTCGAACGCCCCGCCCGCGTCCACGTCGCCATCGAAGACAACGGCTGCGGCATCCCCAAGGAGATCCTGGCCCGCGTCTTCTCACCCTTCTGCAGCACGAAGAGCCGCGGCATGGGCCTCGGCCTCGCCATCGTCCAACGCATGATCCTCGACCACGGCGGCCAGATCGATATTGCCTCGACAGACAAGGGCACGACCGTCAACATCCATCTGCCGGTCGCTGACCCCGGCGTGGAGCCCCCGTCGTGAAACACATCCTGATCGTCGATGACGAACGCGGCAGCCGCGAATCGCTCAAGGCCATCTTCAGCGGTCGCTACGATCTCTCCATCGCCGAAAACGCCGACGAAGCCACCCGCCTTCTCACCATCCGCCCCGTCGATCTCGTCCTCCTCGATGTCATGATGCCCGGACGCGACGGACTCACCCTCCTGCGCGACATCCAGGCCTCCTACCCCGATGTCCCCGTCATCATGGTCAGCGCCTCCAACGCCGTTCAGCCCGTCGTCGATGCCATCCGCACCGGGGCCACCGATTTCGTGACCAAGCCATTCGACGTCGAGGAAATCCGCCGGCGCGTTCAGAAAACCATCGAAACCAATGCCCTCCAACGC
This sequence comes from uncultured Victivallales bacterium, assembly GCA_964635825.1. Taxonomy (GTDB): domain Bacteria; phylum Verrucomicrobiota; class Kiritimatiellia; order UBA8416; family JAIOPI01; genus CAZWQJ01. Next base: position 3,725 of record CAZWQJ010000220.1, read on the forward strand.
AACGTCAAGGCCTTGCAGCAGGACGTCCAGCGCGAATACCCCGTCGACGGCATCATGGGCCGCTCCACCTCCTTCCAGCGGGCACTCTCCGATGCGCGCAAGGCCGCCGAATCCGACGCCACCATCCTGATCACCGGCGAAAGCGGCACCGGCAAGGAACTCGTCGCACGCTCCATCCACGCCTGGAGCTCCCGCCGCGACGAACCCTTCGTCGCCGTCCACTGCGCCGCACTGCCCGAAGCCCTCATCGAAAGCGAACTCTTCGGCCACGAAAAAGGCGCCTTCACCAGCGCCGACCGCCAAAAGCCCGGCCGCTTCGACCTCGCCGGCTCCGGATCCCTCTTCTTCGATGAAGTCAGCGAAATGCCGCTTAGCACCCAGGTCAAACTCCTGCGCGTCCTCCAGGAAAAGGAGTTCATGCGCGTCGGCGGCACCAAGATCATCCGCACCGAGGCGCGCATCATCGCCGCCACCGGCAAGGACCTGCGCACCGAAGTGCAGGCCAAACGCTTCCGCGACGACCTCTTCTACCGCCTCAGCGTCGTCCCCGTTCGCCTGCCCCCACTCCGCGATCGCGAGGGCGATGTCGGCGAACTCATCCAGTTCTTCTTCCAATTCTACCGCCGCAAAATGGCGGCAACCACCGAAGGCTTCAGCGAGGCCGCCATGCAGCTGATGGAACGCTACAGCTGGCCCGGCAATGTCCGCGAACTGAAGAATATCATCGAGCGCATGCTCGTCCTCCATGGCAAGGCCCCCACCATCCTCCCCGAGTTCCTGCCCGAAGAATTCGGCAGCCCGCTCAGCAGCACCGAGCCACCTGCGCCCCCGACCCTCAGCGCCCCCATCCCCAGCCTCGAACCGGCCGCCACCGCCACCGCCCCGTCGGCACTGCCCCCCACCGCCGATGCCAAAACCCTGGAAGACGCCGTCAACGCCTTTGAACGCGAATTGATCGCGCGCGCCCTCTCCGAAGCCGGCGGCATCCAGACCCGCGCCGCCCAGGCCCTCGGCACCACCCGCCGCATCCTCAAATATCGCATGGAAAAACTCAGCATCCGCGCCGGCGACGACCCCGACGAGCCGCCCCCGTGAGCCCCGCCCACGGCGCTGGACATCCGCCAACCCCCTCCGCTATGCTTCTCCCTGCCAGGTAACGCAAACCCCCGGCTTGAAAACAACTCAACCATGACCCCCAGCAGCATGCTCGACTTCCCCTTGCGCGTTCTCGTCGTCGACGACGAGGAGCCCATACGGCGCCTTTTCAAGACCGCCCTCTCGTCCATCCCCTGCCACGTCGAAACCGCCGAAAATGCCCGCCAGGCCCTTCAGGATCTGCTCCAGCGCCCGTTCGATGTCCTCGTCGTCGATATCAAAATGGAAGGCATCGACGGCATCGTATTCCTTCAGGAAGCCCTGCGCGTCTGGCCCTGGCTCGGCGTCTGCATCGTCTCCGGCTTCATCGATGACGCCACCCGCGAACGCGCCCGCGAGCTGGGCGTCACGCGCCTGCTCGAAAAGCCCGTCCGCGCCGAAGAACTCTGCGCCAACGTGGTCGAGGAAGGTCAGCGCACCCGCAAGCAATACGTCGACATCCCCAACGGCAACGCGCTCGCCCTCATGCGCGACCACCTCAAGCTGCTCGACGGGCTCGACGGCGCCCACATCCGCTCCGAAACCCTGGTCAGCACCCTGCTGGAGTTCGGCAAGGCCCTCGCCGGCATGCTCGCCTCCAACGTCGTCGGCATCCTCGTCTACAGCGAAAACGATGCCGAACGCGAAATGCTCACCTTCTCGCAGACCCCCGTCAGCGAAGCGTTTCTCCACCAGGTCGAAGAGGAAATGCTCAACCGCTACCAGCTCTTGAGCGGCCTCACCGTCGCCCGCCACCTGCTGCGTATCCAACTCCAGGGCGAAGAGGCCGCCCCCAATGGTCCCAGCAAGATCGGCAGCTCCCTATCCGTGCCCATCCTGCTCGGCGGCACCATCTGCGGCCTGCTCACCCTCGCCGCCGTCGAAACCGGCCGCTACGCCACCCCGGACGTCTCCCTCCTCTACCACGCCGCCAACCACATCTCCGCTGTCTTCATGGCCCTCCAGCGGATGCACCACCTCGCCACCCGCGATCACCTCACCGGCGTCTTCAACCGCATCCGCCTCGAAGAAGAACTCGAACGCGCCTGGCTCCTCGCCAAACGCTATGACCGCTCCATGAGCATCGTCATCGTCGATATCGATAACTTCAAAACCGCCAACGATTCCTACGGCCATTCCGTCGGCGACGTCATCCTCAAGGACATGGCCTCCCTCCTCATGGGCGCCGCCCGCGCATCCGACGTCGTCGCCCGCTACGGCGGCGATGAGTTCGTGGCCATCCTCCCCCATGCCCGCGATTCCGATGCCCGCGCCTTCGCCGAACGCTTCCTCGACCAGCTCCGCGGCCACGTCTTCTGCCCGAATTCCCACCGCCTCAATCTCACCGCGTCCGTCGGCATCGCCAGCCTCGCCAGCACCGACCCGCCCAACACCGGCGACGAACTGCTCAGCCAGGCCGACCGCGCCCTCTACATGGCCAAGCGCGCCGGCCGCGACCGCCTCAGCATCTGGCCCGGCCAGACCACCGCCTCACCCTCCTCGCACACGCCACCCACGACCGCCAGCATGGCCCCGCGCGAGTGCGTCCTCATCGTCGACGACGAACCGGCCGTCCTCGAACTCGTCAGCACCATGCTCAAACGTAAAGGCTACGACACCACCACCCGCAGCTCCGCCACCGCCGCCATCGCCACCGTCCGCGAATCCCCGGGCCGCTACGACATCCTCCTCACCGACCTCTCCATGCCCGGCAAAAGCGGCATCGACCTCCTCCACGAAATGTCCTCCGCCGACGATTCCATCGTCAAAATCGTCATGACCGGCTTCGCCACCGTCGACACCGCCGTCGACTGCCTGCGCGAAGGCGCCTACGACTTTATCCAAAAACCCATCCGCCTCGGCGAGCTGGCCGCCCTCATCGCCCGCGCCTGCGAATACCGCCGCCTGCGCATCGACAACGCCCGCTACCAGTTCCATTTGGAAGAACTCGTGCGCGAACGCAGCGCCCGCCTCGTCGAAACGCTCGAAGAGGTCACCCGCGCCCATCGCTTCACCCTCGACTCGCTCGTGGCCATGCTCGACGCCCGCGAACGCCAGACCGGCCAGCACAGCGTCCGCGCCCGCGACCTCACCGTCCTGCTCGCCCGCACCATGGGCATGCATGGCGCCGAACTCGAAGCCATCGCCTCCGGCGCCTTCCTCCATGATATCGGAAAAATCGGCGTGCCCGACTGCATCCTCCTCAAGCCGGGCCCTCTCCTGCCCGACGAGTGGATCGCCATGAAGGCTCACTGCGAGATCGGCTACAACATCCTTCGCACCAACCCCAACCTCACCGCCGCCGCCGAAATCGTGCGCGCCCACCACGAACATTTTAACGGCGCCGGCTACCCGCGCGGCCTCCGCGGCGAGGCCATCTGCCTCGGCTCACGCATCTTCTCCGTCGCCGACGCCTACGACGCCATGCGCTCCGACCGCGTCTACCGCAAGGCCATGCCCGTCGAGGCCGCCATCGCCGAAGTCATTCGCAACAGCGGCGTCCAGTTCGACCCCCAGGTCGTTGCCGCCTTCCTGAAGTGCCAGGAAGAAATGGAAATCCTCGTCAAGCGCGACACGTAG
>CAZWQJ010000221.1:0-7315 GCA_964635825.1 uncultured Victivallales bacterium
ACGACGGCTTCGGCTTGCGCATCGGTCAGTTCGGGGAAGATGGGCAGGGCGAGAGATTCGTTGGCCGCGCGCTCGCTTTCGGGGCAGTCGCCGGGGCGATAGCCGAGGTGGGCGAAACATTCCTGGAGGTGCAGCGGAACGGGGTAGTAGACCTCGTTGCCAATGCCGCGCTGCGTGAGGAATGCGCGCAAGGCATCGCGCTTCGGCACGCGGATCACATACTGGTTGAAGATGTGCCGGCTCTCGATGATTTTGGGCAGGACGACGCCGTTGCCGACCAACCCGGCGGCCGCGAAAAGGCGGTCATAGCGGGCGGCATTGGCCTGGCGGGCCTGCGTCCACCCATCAAGGTGGCGCAATTTGATTTCCACGACGACCGCCTGAAGGGCATCCAAGCGGAAATTTCCGCCGATGAATTTGTGGTAGTACTTGGGCTCGGAGCCGTGGTTGCGCAACATGGCGAGGCGCGCGGCGCGTGCGGGATCGGGCGTCACAACCATGCCGCCGTCGCCGGCTCCGCCGAGGTTCTTGGAGGGGAAGAACGAGAAGCATCCGTAGTCGCCGATGGTGCCGGCACGCGTGCCGCGATATTCGGCGCCAATGGCCTGGGCGGCATCTTCGATCACCAGCAACCGATGGCGGCGGGCGATTTCCATGATGGGATTCATGGCGGCCATCTGCCCGTAGAGGTGGACCGGAATGATGGCCCGGGTGCGGGGCGTGATGCGTGCTTCAATGAGCGACGGATCGATATTGAACGTGACCGGATCGATGTCGACAAAGATGGGGCGGGCACCGGTGCGGGCGATGCAGCCGCCGGTGGCGAAGAACGTGTAGGGCGAAGTGATGACCTCATCCCCGGGGCCAATGCCTTCCGCCATCAGCGTGATCAGGATCGCATCGGTTCCAGAGGCGACGCCGACGGCGTGCGGACAACGGCAGTAGGTGGCGACGGCCGCCTCGCAGGACGCCACGCGCGGGCCGCCGATGAAGACCTGCGACTCGAAGACGTCGCGCACAGCCGGCTCCAACTCGGCGCGCAGCGTGGCGTACTGGGCTTTCAGATCGAGCAGGGGTACGTTCATCAGTGAGTGCTCTCCGTCAACGGAACAAGGGCCAACGTGTGGACTTCGGCGTGGGAACGGAAGAACCGCTGATGGCGCAGATGAACGCAGATTCGCGGGACAGTGACCGGTCTGTGTTCATCAGCGTCAATCTGCGAGTCTCCCATCAATGACAGGGTAGCTGCTCAACGGGCGGCACATTCAGCCGGCGTTGCGGAAATCCCAAAGGGTCTGGCGATAGGCGTCGGGTGTGCCGATATCGAAGCGGCGCCCACGCACCACCACGCCCTTGAAGCCATCCTCCTGCCGCATGCGATCCAGGCAGGACGTCAACTGGAACTCGCCGCGCTCGCGGATGTTCAGGCGGATATGCTCGTCGAGGTATTCAAACAGCTTGGGGCTGAGGACATACTGGCCAAAGACGGTGAGAATTTCGTCGGCGCCCATGCCGTCCATGCGCAGATGTTGTCGGGCAAACTCAGGAGTGGGTTTTTCGGAAAATTCGGTGATGCTGACGACGGCCCCATCCTGTTCCCATTGGCCGGTGACGCAGCCGAACGACTGCACCTCCTCAACCGGGGTTCGCTTGACGCCGACCACACTCAGGCCGGTGCGCTCGTAGACATCAATGAGTTGGCGTGCGCAGGACACATCGGTGTCGGAGGCGTAGAGGTGGTCGCCGAGCAGGAGCAGGAAGGGCTCCTCTCCCACAAAGTCCTTGGCGCAATGGACGGCATGGCCGAAGCCTTCCTGCGCATCCTGGGGGAGGAAGGTGATGCGGTGGCCAATGTCCATCAGGTAGCGGCAGTAGTCCTGATTTTCGCGCGAGAGCTTGTTGAAATTTTCGATGGGGGGCGGCGTACAGAAGATCTCCTCGAAGAGTTCCTGATCGCAGCGCTGCACGATGATCCCGACTTCCTCGATGCCGGCACTGAGGGCCTCCTCGACGATGGAGAGAATCACGGGCTTGGCGCGGCCATCGCTGCCGATGACGGGGAAAAGCTCCTTCTTCACGGCCTTGGTGGCGGGGAAGAGGCGGGTGCCGAAGCCGGCGGCCGGAATGACGGCCTTGCGGACGCGGCGCCCGGGCCGCAGCACAAGCTTGAGGCATTTCACGCCGAGGTCGCGTTCCAGAACTTCGATCACCTTCTCCTGGCTGGCGGCATCCTTGACGATGAATTGGGCCGAGCCGTCGCCCTGGGAGCCAACGCCCTTGCCGCCGTGGATGAGCGACTGGATGGGGGGATGGTTGAGAACCTTGTGGAGGACGGGGGCCGTGAGTTGCGATGGGCAGGCTGGCGCCACCATCTTATCGAAAAGGGACTGGGCCTCGCACATGAGGGCCCCGATACGGGGTGCATCGCCGCTGCGCAGGGCCTGCTCAGTTTCGAGCACGATGCGGGTGTTGATCGGTCCCAGGTATTCCTGCACCTGCCGGTGCTGATCGTTTTCCGCGAAGGGATAGCAGCGATTCAGGCGGCTGAGAATCTCGCAGGTGTCTTTCTCGGCGCACAGGTCGACGATGACAAAGTGCAATTCTTTGGGGACGGTGACCTCGCGGACGTCGATGCGATCGCCGTCAAAGACCATCAAGATGGGGCGGTTGCCGTAGGCGCAGCCCTGATCGAGGCGGCCGCAGCGGGATGGGGTGGTGATCTCGCCCGAATAGGCGAGTTCCATTTCGCCGCGCACGGTCATTTTCAGGTCGTAGGTGCGGTTAAAGGCGCGCGCGACCAGGACGCAGACGGCGGCGCTCGAGGAGAGGCCCTTCTTGACGGGCAGGTCGGTGAGGTAGTTATCGATCTCGAGACCGCGCACGCGGTAGTGGGTGGTCACCTGGTAGGCAACGCCGGCGGCATAGCTGAAGAATCCGCCCTGCTGGGCGGCGGCGAGGAGCGCCTGTGGCTCCATGGGGATCTCGATGGGGCCCTTGCGGGTGCCGTCTTCGAGGGTGGCGCGGAGGACGAGTTTGGTGGGGTGCGGCTTGACTTCGGCGTGGAGGCCCTGGTTGGTTCCGGTGATGATGGCGGCGCCAGTTTCGATCTCGGCATTCACGCGCCGGTAACCGCCGGCCCAGTCGCTATGTTCACCAAACAGGCAGATGCGTCCGGGGGTGAATACTCTCACGTGCGCGCCTCTCCGCCGTCGGTCTTCATGAACCCACGCTCCGTCAGCAGCCGACGAATCTGCTGCACGCAGGATTCCACGCTGTGCTCGGTGGTCTTCAGTACAAGGGCGGGGGAGGCGGGCGCCTCGTAAGGTGCGCTGATGCCGGTGAAGCGTTCGATTTCGCCGGCGCGGGCCTTCTTGTAGAGCCCCTTCGGGTCGCGCTGCTCGCACACCTCGATGGGCGTATCGACATAGACTTCGAGGAAGCGCTCGTCGCCGATGATGGTGGCGGCGTGGGCGCGGTCTTCGCGGTAGGGCGAGATGAATGAGGTGATGACCATCACGCCGGCGTCGTTGAACAGCCGCGCCACTTCGGCAATGCGCCGGATGTTCTCGGTGCGATCCTCGGCGGAGAAGCCGAGGTCGCGGTTGAGGCCGTGGCGGATATTGTCGCCATCGAGGATGAAGGCGGCTTGTCCGGCGGTGACGAGGTCGCGTTCGAGTTGTTTGGCGACGGTCGATTTGCCGGAGCCGCTGAGGCCGGTGAGCCAGAGGGTTGCGGGACGCTGGCGCATCAGGCGCGCGCGTTCCTCGGGCGAAACGAAGCTGACCTCACGCCGGATGTTCTCGCTGACGGGGCGCTGGGTGGGCGGCTTGCGGGCGTGCAGGGTGTGGTCGCGATCCTGGATCATGCCCGCGCCGACGGTGCTGTTGGTCACGCGGTCAACGACGATGAAGGCGCCGGTGGCGCGGTTGTGGACATAGCTGTCGTAGGCGAGGGGGCGTGTGACGGCCAGATTGACTCGGCCGATCTCGTTGACCTGCAGCACGCCGGCGGGGACGCGGTGCAGCGTGTTGATGTCGAAACGGTAGTGGAGATGGGTGATCATGCCGGTCACGAGGTTGGTCGTGCACTTGATCAGGTACTCGTGGTTCAGCTTGAGGGCGTCCTCATTCATCCAGACGAGAACGGCATCGAATTCGTGGCCGAAATGCGGGACGTTCTTGGGGTGAACGAGCATGTCGCCGCGGCTGATGTCCACCTGGTTTTCGAGGGTGAGCGTGATGGCCATCGGGGCGAAGGCTTCATCGATCTCGCCGTCGTAGGTGACGATGGATTTGACGCGGGTGGTGCGTCGCGAGGGCAGCACCATGACCTCATCGCCTTTGCGCACGATGCCGGATGCGACGGTGCCGGCATAGCCGCGGAAATCGAGGTTGGGGCGCAGGACGTGCTGCACGGGGAAGCGGAAGTCGATCAGGTTGCGATCGCCGGAGATGGGGACCGTTTCGAGATGGTTGAGGAGCGGGGCCCCCTTGAACCACGGCATGTGCGGACTCGGATCGACGACGTTGTCGCCGCGCAGAGCGGACATGGGCAGGAAGTACAGGTCGGCGAAGCTCAGCTTGGCGGCGAAGCCCTCGTAGTCGCGACGAATGCGATCGAAGACCTCCTCCGAGAACCCGACGAGATCCATCTTGTTGACGGCGACGACGATGTGGCGGATGCCGAGCAGCGAGGCGATGAAGCTATGTCGGCGGGTCTGTTCCAGGACGCCGAGGCGCGCATCGATGAGGATGATGGCGAGGTCGCAGGTGGAGGCCCCGGTGGCCATGTTGCGCGTGTATTGCTCGTGGCCCGGGGTGTCCGCAATGATGAACTTGCGCTTGTCGGTGGAGAAGTAGCGGTAGGCGACATCGATGGTGATGCCTTGCTCACGTTCGGCCTTGAGCCCATCGGTGAGGAGGGCGGGGTCGAAATCGGTGTCGGTGGTTCCATGAACGACCGAGTCGCGGACGACGGCAGCCAGCTGATCCTCATAGATCATCTTGGAATCGTAGAGGAGGCGGCCGATGAGGGTCGACTTGCCGTCATCGACGCTGCCGCAGGTCAAAAAGCGGAGCAAGTCCTTCTGCTCGTGCTGATGCAGGTAGGCCTCGACGTCGGCCACGATCAATTCTTCGCGTGAGCGCGTTGCGGGGGCGGGTGTAGTCATGATAATGCGATGGCTCCGATCAGAAGTAGCCTTCCTTCTTCTTTTCCTCCATGGAGCCGGACTGGTCGTAGTCGATCATGCGTCCCTGGCGTTCGGAGGTTTTGGCGAGGAGCATTTCCTGCACGATTTTCTGCAGGGTGTCGGCGTTGGACTCGATGGCGCCGGTGAGGGGGTAGCAACCGAGCGTGCGGAAACGGACGCGACGCATCTGCGGCTTCTCGCCGGGCTGGAGCGGCATGCGGTCGTCATCGACCATGATCAGGGTGCCATCGCGATCCACGCAGGGGCGCTCCTTGGCGAAGTAGAGGGGAACGATGGGGATGTTCTCCAGCATGATGTAAAGCCAGATGTCCAACTCGGTCCAGTTCGACATCGGGAACACGCGGATGGATTCGCCCTTGTTGATCTTGTTGTTGTAGAGGTTCCAGAGCTCGGGACGCTGGTTCTTGGGGTCCCACTGGTGGAAGCGGTCGCGGAAACTGTAGATCCGCTCCTTCGCGCGGGATTTTTCCTCATCGCGGCGGGCTCCACCGAAGGCCGCATCGAACTTGTGGTGGTCGAGGGCCTGCTTGAGGCCGACCGTTTTCATGATCTGGGTGTACTTGTTCGAGCCGTAGGTGAAGGGGGTCACGTTATCGCGGACGCCGTCCTGGTTGGTCCATACGATCAGGTCGAAACCGACCTCGCGGGCCATCTTGGCGCGGAACTCGATCATTTCGCGGAACTTCCAGGTGGTATCCACGTGCATGAACGGGAAGGGGATCTTGCCCGGGGAGAACGCCTTCTGGGCCAGGCGCAGCATGACCGAGGAATCCTTGCCGATCGAGTAGAGCATGACCGGCTTCTCAAAGGAGGCGGCCACCTCGCGGATGATGTAGATCGATTCCGCCTCGAGTTGCTTCAAATGCGAAAAAGTGAGTGACGTTGTTTGCTTCATGGAGGTGCGAAGTGTAGCGAACGGGCCGTAGCACTGCCAGCAGAAAACGCGCGGGCGGAACAGGCTAGGGGGTGGGGACCCCTAAAACCGCCTTTTCCCATGGGTATAATGGCGGAACAGCGCCCAGCCTGCGGTCAAGCCTGCTACCAATCCGCCGGGCTGCGCACCGCCAGGCCGGGCCGGTTCATGACGTGCGTGTAGATCATCGTCGTCGACACATCCGCGTGCCCCAGCAGCTCCTGCACCGTGCGGATGTCCGCGCCGCTCTCGATCAAGTGCGTCGCAAAGGAATGCCGCAGGGTATGGGAACTGACCGGCTTCGTGAGTCCCGCCGCCTGCGAGGCCGCCTTGACTGCCTTGTGCAGCGTGTTTTCGTCGATGTGGTGCCGCCGCACCGTCCCGCTGCGCGGGTCCACCGAGAGCCGCGGCGCCGGAAACACGTATTGCCAGATCCACTCCTTCGGTGCGTTTGGGTACTTGCGTTCCAGGCTCGGCCAGAAGTACACGCCGGGGACCCCCTTCGCCTGGTCCTCTTCGTAAGTCTTCCGGACACCAACCAGATGCTCGCGCAGGGTGGCCGCATACACGTCCGGCAACACCGTGACGCGGTCCTTCTGCCCCTTGCCGTCACGCACCACGATCTGCCGGAGGCTGAAATCGACGTCCTTCACCCGCAGCCGCACGCATTCCATCAGACGCAGACCGCTGCCATAGAGCAGCCCCGCCATCAGCTTCGGCATACCGTCCATCTGAGCCAGCAGCGCCTGCACCTCCCCCTTTGCCAGCACCACCGGCAGCCGCTGCGGCCGCTGCGCCCGCACCACGTTCTCGAAATTCCCCGGGGCCAGCTTCAGCACCTTCGTGAACAAGAATACCAACGCATTCAGTGCCTGATTCTGCGTGTTCGCCGCCACCCCGCGCGCCTCCGCCAGGTACGAAAGATAATCCTCGATCCCGCGCTTCCCGACTTCCACCGGATCGCGCAGCCCGTGAAACTGCAGGAACCGCTCCGCCCACTGCGCGTATGTCTGCTCCGTCCGGATCGAATAGTGCCGAAGCCGGATCTCGCTCCGCAGCCGCTCCAGCAACTCCCCGTGGCTTGCCAGCAACTCCGCCTGCGTGTGCTGCCGATCCGACGCCACCGTCAGCGCCGTGTGCGCCTGCGCCCGCAGGTCCAGATGCAGGAAGTCCCGGTACAGGATGGCCAG
>CAZWQJ010000222.1:0-7271 GCA_964635825.1 uncultured Victivallales bacterium
CACCCCTGCCGTGCGTTCTTAGAGCCGAATTTCCAACCTGAATCAGAGCTTCTAAGGCCTTTTCCAGCGCCCGTTCACACCGCAACCCTCTTTCAATCAAGGACTTACCGTGGCTAACCCACGAGGGGACATCATTCCGCTCCGCCCAGTCCTCCGCTCCCGTCTCCAGCGCAACACGGACTCGGTACGAAGTCGTGCGACCGCTTCCCTCAGTCGCTCTTCGTCGCGCCTCACGATCTGCCGGCACCCCGATACTTTGCATCGAGCCAATAGTCGTACGCGTCGATCAACATGACGGGGCGGCCGTTGTGGAGTCCGATTTCGTAGATGCTCGCGGGGCAGTTCCTCTCACTGCGCGCCAACTCAGCTCGTTTCCGAGACAGGAAGATCTTGGCCTCTCCCATGTCGTTTGCTTCCGGGCGCCCCCATTCACCATTTTCAAGCCATATGCGCCCATCCTCGGACATGATGATGTAACAGAGCCGCAGCGATGATCGCCCAAACATGCTACCTCCACGTCAATGCAACCCATTCGATCGCACGTTCACTTCTTGACCATTTGGCGTAACCAAGTAAAGAGAGAAAGGGTGGAATGCCCCGAACCGGATCCAGAGCAAGCACCTGGATTTCGTCTGCTGCAACCCGGCCGATTTGCCCGTGCAATTTATCGTGGAACTGGACGACAAGAGTCATGACCGGCAGGACCGGCAGGCGCGGGATGCATTCCTGGATGCGGCAGTGGAGAAGGCCGGCATCCCATTGTTCACGTTCCCACCCAGCGGACGTACACGATCGAGGATGTGCGGAACAGGATCGCCGCCCAACTGAATCCTCAGCCGGAAGCGGCAGCCTCATCCCCACAGGAGCCCGAGTTCACATCGGCCGATGGCCCGGCTCCTGTGACGCCGCCCTGCCCGGCCTGTGGTGCCGCGATGGTCCGCCGCAAGGCCTCGCGCGGGGCCAATGCCGGACAAGATTTCTGGGGCTGCCCGAGTTACCCGAAATGCCGCGGCATGCTGGCCATTCAGCAGTAGCGCGCATCGTGACGCCTAGACACTACGTGGCCGTCCCCTGTGCCTTCTGTGCCTTTTGTGGCCACTCCCCCTCTCATCTGCGTTCATCTGCGTCACTCTGCGGTTCCCCGCCCCCTCCCCTCTCCTCGTCCGTCTCCCGCTCCCCATTGCATCGGGTTCTGGAATCGCGTTAGTCTTGAGTCATGAGCGCGAAGAACAAAATTACCGGGGCCGGCGGGGCGGGGTTCGGGGTGAATGCGTTCGCGGGGCTGGACGCGGCGGGGCTGCCGCCGGGGCCGGCGGAGGCGCCGAAGGCGGCGGAGCCGGCTCGCAATCGCGGGCGGGTGGATATCATCCGTCAGACCGCGCACCGCGGCGGCAAGACGGTGACGGTGGTGGCGAATTTCGTCGGGATCGGGCAAGCGGAGAAGGAGGCGCTGGCCAAGCGCATGCAAAAGGCCTGCGGCACCGGCGGCACCGTCAAGGAGGGCCGCATCGAATTGCAGGGCGACCAGCGCGAGGAGGTTGCGCGCATCCTCACCGAGGCCGGCTTCCGGCCCGTTTTTGCGGGCGGGTGAGAGAGCGGGCCGATGGGATTCACCACGGAGGCACGGAGGGGGCGAGGGAGAAGCGATGATGGCGCTGACTTAGGAGCCTGTCGGACTTCGGCGCCGAAGAAGCGCCACAAGTCCTCCACGCTCCTAGTTGACGGAAGTTTTTGGCGCGACTTGCGCGGGCGTTGTGTGCACGGTCAGGCGCTAGCCCTCCCGCCTTTGGGTTTGCGGTCAGTTCTTCCCGCCATTTCCTTCAGTCCAGAGCCAGTTTCAGAGTCCAGAAGCGCTTGCCGTTGTACGCCAGCGTAATCAGGGCCCATTCGCCCGAGACCTTGGCAAGGCCGCGCAGCAGGAACGGCCGAAAGCCCATGACCGATTCTATGATCCCGAAGACGGGCTCCACGGTCTGCTTGCGCAAGGCGTAGAGCTTGCGCCCGGCGTCCGTCTCCAGTTTGGCTTTCATGGCCAGAAACAATGGCGCCTTGAGCACTTTCGGCTCGGCACGGCGGCGGTTCGGCTGTGCTCGCGCTTCGATCTTCCGCTCGTACTCGGACCGTTCGGCCTCGGCCCGCTGCTTCGCGCGCTGCTCCAGACGTTCCCGCGCCTGTTCCAGTTTGGCCTTCAACGCTTCACGCCGCGCCAGTTCATCGGGCAGCTTCTGGCCGTCGTCGCGGTTGTCCTGATCGGCACGCTCGGCCTGCTCGAGCAGTTCACGCACCTCCGTCTGTAAGGCGGCGGTGAGCTCCCCGGCGCGCTCATACGTCACTTTCTGGTTGATGCTGGCGTTGGCCCGCAGCTTCGTGCCGTCCGTACTGGCCGTGCCCACCTTCAACACCCCGGCCTCGCGCGCCAACTCCAGAACCCCCACAAAACACTCCGTCATGGCCCTCTCACGCCATTTCTTCCTGCCCTTCGCCGCCGATATGCAGACCGATGCCCACTTCGCCCATCGCGTCGAAGTGCAGATGAAACCCATTGTGCACCTCTTCACCCCCATCTTCTTCGTCATGGTCGGGCTCTCCCTCAACCTGCGCGAAATCGACTGGTCCTCGCCCACCGTCTGGGGCCTCTCCGGTTGCCTCATCGTGGCCGACCTCATCGGCAAGCTGGCCGCCGGGCTTGCTCTCCCCGGCGAAACGCGCTTCACTCGCTGGGCCGTCGGCCTCTCCATGATCCCGCGCGGCGAGGTCGGCCTGATCTTCGCAGAACTGGGCCGCACCACCGGCATCTTCGACAACACCATCTACGCCGCCATGATCATCGTCACGCCGTCACCACCCTCATCCCCCCATTCGTCCTGCGCACCTTCTACGCCCGCTCCGGTCCCCACAAATAGCCCCGCCTTCCTTCGCCACGCGCCCCTACGTCCTGCACAAACTCGGCCGCCGCGTCCCGCCCCCCCAAGGCCGGCGACGGCATCACGTCCGCCCCCACCGCGCCTCACGCCGCGCCATGAAGAGGCGCTCGGTGAATCCCCCCTCCTGCAGAAAGGCCCGCTCCAATTCGCGTAGCTGCTGGTCCAGGAGGTAGCTCGTCTGGTGGATCACGCAGAGCAGCGTGTTGGCCGCTGTCTCAGGGTCCCGCTCCTCAACATAGGCCCTATACGTCCTATAGGCCCTATTCTTCCTCCTTTCCATGGTTGCTCTGCACACCATAGGAAAGGAACCAGCCCCGCCGTTTTCCGGAAGAATCTTTCTCTATTTTTTGGCAAACAGGCGCCCCGCGGCGAGGCACTCGCAGAGGTCGCCATAGACGGCGCGCAGCCGCCGGCGGCTCGGCGCCTTGCCGACGGCCCGCCGCAGGCGGCGCGCCAGCGGGCCCTCGCGGCGGATCGCGCGCAGCGTCGCGCGCTCGACCAGGCCCACCGGACCGACGGCCTCCAACAGATGGTCCCACAGCTCGCCGGCGCGGCAGGGCACGTGCCCCGCCCACCCCAGCGCGCGCAGATAGTCGCCGTCCCGAATCACAGCTTCATCCGCATCCCGCACGGTTGCATCCAAGATCCGCCGCAGTGGCGCCACCGCCCACCCGCGCTGCTCCCGCGTCGAGGTCCACCGCTCCGCCGTCAACGCCCGCAGCACCGCCACCGTCGCGCCCACAATCGCCAGATCCGCGCGCGGACATTCCTGCGTATCCAGTACACGCACCTCGATCGTGTTGCGCTCAAAACGCGCGATCGCCCCGCGCGCGTTCACCCACTCATGCCGCAACGTCCCCGCGGGATCCGCCAGGCGCATGTCGCGGTAGATGCGGTTCAAAATCCGCTCCCGATAGGCGCGCCGCGAAAAGCAGGGCTCCGGAATCACCGCCCCCGACACCGACGGTATCCGCCGTGCGTTGACGCGATAGGCGTCGAGGCGGCCGTCCAGCGAACCCGTCGCGCGCCCATCCAGGTACGGGGTGCTCGCCGCCAGTGCCGGCAGGATCGGCAGCAGCAACCGCACCGCCGCATGCAAACGCGCGAACTCGGCATTGTCGGCAAACGGCAGATTCAGATGCACGGACTGCAGGTTGGTCCAGCCGTGCGTGCGGCAGCCGAAAATGCGGTCGAACGTCCGATAAATGTCGGCGTAGTCGTGCGGCCACAGTCGCGCGTCGCGCGCGGGATTCATCCAGGGATGCGCGCCGCTGGGCATCAGGCGCCCGCCCATCGGCTCCAGGAGGGCATTCACGCGCCGCACGCTGCGCTGAAACTGCGCCGCCACCCCCGCCAGTGCCGGCACCGGCTCCGCCACCTTCAACTCGAGCACGTGCAGCACCAGCTCATTCGACCACGCGATCGGCCGCAATTCCGCATCGCACGAATAGGACCCCACCACCTCGCGGATCACCCGGTCCGCCGCCGGCATCACGTCCAGCCCGCGCCGGCGCACGATCATGTATTCAATCTCAACCCCGAAGCGGTCGAAGAGATGCAGCGGCGGCGGGCGCGTGGACGTCATGGCGTGCGCTGCTTCAGCGCCTCCATGCGCTGCAGGAATGCCCCCATGATGGTCATGTAGAGCTGATCCTTCAAATGGGCATCTTCGTAGCCGGCCTCGATGCTCGGGTTGTCGTTGACCTCGATGACGTAGCACTTCTTCCCGTCATGCTTGAGATCCACCCCGTACAGCCCGTCGCCAATCAGGTTGGCCGCCCGCAGCGCCGTCTGCACCACATCCTCGGGCACCTTCCCGATCGGCATCGTCTCCACCGGCCCTTCCTTGAACTTGCCGGAATGCAGGTGGTCGATGATCTGCCAGTGCTTGCCCGCCATGAAGTACTTGCAGGCATACAGCGCCTGCCCATTCAGCACGCCGATGCGCCAGTCAAACGGCGTCGGCAGAAATTCCTGCGCCACCACCAATTCCGAAGACTCCAGCATGTCGCGCCCGCGCTGCTCCAACTCGTCGCGCGTCTCCACCTTCAACACGCCCGTCGAATACGAACTGTCCGGCCGCTTCAGTATGCACGGCAGTCCAATCTCGTAAGGCACGATGTCGAGGTTGTCGCGGTGCACAATCATCGTGCGCGGCGTGCGAACCTTGTGGTGCGTCAGCAGTTCCGCCAGGTACACCTTGTTCGTGCAGCGCAGGATCGAGCGCGGGTCGTCGATCACCACCAGCCCCTCCGCCTCCGCGCGGCGCGCAAAACGGAAGGTGTGATTCGTCACCTGCGTCGTCTCGCGAATGAATAGCCCATCGTATTCCGGCAGGCGGTTGATGTCGTCCCGCGTAATCAGGTCCACCTCGATGTCCAGCTTCTCGCCCGCGCGCACAAAGTTGCGGATCGCGCGCGCGTCCGACGGCGGATGCGGATCTTCCTTGCCGCACAAAATCGCCATCGTGAAGCGCGGCGGCTTCGGCTGGCGCACATGCCGCCGCCGGCCACTGAAGAACTCCTTGGCCACGCGCACCAGGAAATCACGGTGCGCATCCGGCACGCTGCTGACCCCCACCGGATTGATGTTCTGCACTTCCCAGCGGCTGTGCTCACGCACAAAATCCGCCCGCAGCATCGGCGCCCGAAACAGATTGAACAACTGCATCGAGAGCCCGTCATAGCGCTTGGCCAGGTTCCGGCCAAAGTAGATGCTCAGCGTGAAGGTGTTGCTCTTGATCGGCGCCAGGCTGCGCTGCATCAATTCGTCCAGGTCCTCCGAGACCAGCCGGATAATGCTCGTGGACTGCAAATCGCGGATGGTGGAAACATCCGGAATCGGGCGGTGGCCGCGCGCCGCCGCCAGCAGCGACACGTAGTACCCGGCGCTCTGGTAGCGGTAGTCGCTGCACAGATTGAACACACGCGCGTCGTTGACACGCGAAAAGGCCGGATCCGTCAGGTAGCGTCGTGCCTGAATGACATCCACACCGTCGATTTTCAGAGGCCAATTTTTGGGGTTATTGACAACCACCAGGATGTGCAAGCACAACCTCCACGTTCAACGCCCACCAGCGGGTAAGCGCCGGAAAGTATTCCACAGCCGGCGCGGAAGGAAAGAACCATTTTCGGGCGGTGCTCCTTGCCCTAGATTTCGCGTGGCACTCCGATCCGCATGCTGGCAGGATAGCGCGTGGACACCGTGACGTAAAGGCGTTGATCCTGCCACCCGCGCTGGAGACACTGGATACATGAATAGCACCCGTTCCCGAGTCGCCCTGCTGCTCCCCGCCATCGCCGCCGCCGGCATCGCCATCGCCGCCGCCGCTCACTACCGCCATGCGTCGGTGTCCCTGAAGCAGCAACTGGCATCGGCCGACGCCACCGTTCAGGATCTGCAGCGCGAGCTGCGCCTCGCGCGCCCCAATGCCGCGAACGTGGTCCTGGCCTACACGCCCGTGGATTCACCCCGCCAGGAAACCCCCAGTCCGGTGGCGGCGACGACCGACACCAACTCCACCCCCTCCGTCGTCGCCTCCCTGCAGGCCCGCGTGCGCGAGTTGGAGGCCGCCCTGCGCGGACCCGGCACCAACCGCCCCTCCGGACCTGGCCCATCCTGGCGCTCACGCTACTCGCCGGAAGCCCTGGCCGAACTGGAACGCACCGATCCCGCCGCGTACCAGGAACTCCTGGCCCGCCGCGAAGAAGCCCGCACCGCCGCCAACACCGCCATCTCCGAACAGGCCGAGCACCTCCTCGAGGCCGATGTCGCCAGTTTGTCCGAGATCGAACAAGCCCAGCGCAACCAGATGCTCCAACTCGTCAGCGATACCTGGAAAATGACCGCCGCCGTGATGGCCACACCGCCGCCCGCCAATCGCGGCGATCTCACCCACGCCATCCACGAGAACCTCCAAACGCTGGGGCCCCTGCTGGAAGTGGAACGCAACCGCGAGTTCCGCGCTCTGGCCCTGGAATCCGGCTATAGCGATGCCGACGCGGATCTCTACGTCGAATATCTGAACGACGTCATCGATGCCACCTCCACCCGCCCGTTCCGCCAGAGCCTGCGCGGCGGCGGACGCGGCGGGCCCGGCCATGCCAGCACCCCCACCCCCGCCCCCCCCGCCGCTCCCGTCAGCCGTTAGCAGCTATCGGGCGCGTTCACCAACCCAGCCCAAATGTGCGGCCAAGGATAGGCGCCCCATGAGTACGGCCCTGTAGGAGCGGCTCAGCCGGAGGCTTCGCCCTACCTCGAGTCCGCACGCGATGCTTGATGAGGCGTGGGTAGGGCGAAGCCTCCGGCTGAGCCGTGTCGGAGACGGCGATTGTGCGCATCGGCGGC
>CAZWQJ010000223.1:0-7224 GCA_964635825.1 uncultured Victivallales bacterium
GTCTCGGTCATCGCTTCTGATCTTGCTTCCCTCGTCCTCGCTCGCCCCTCGCCCCCCGCTCCCCGCTCCCCGCCCCCCGCCCCTCGCCCCTCGCCCCCCGCCCCTCGCCCCTCGTTCCTCGTTCCCCGCTCCCCGCTCCCTGTTCGCGTTCATTCGCGTTCATTCGCGGTTCTGCTTCCCTCATCCATCGCCGGCCGAATCGCCGCCAGCGCCTTCTCCCTCCAGAACGCCCGCCGCAGATCCGCATCCATCTCCGGCAGCATCGTCCGGTACAGATTCACCGCATCCGCATGCCGATTCGCCGCGACCAGCAGCTTGCAGAATCCGAGCCCCACATAGTTCTCATTCGGATTCAGCGCCAGCGCCCGCCGATAGGCCGCCTCCGCATCCGCGTAGCGCCCCGCCTCAAAATACAACTCCCCAAGATTGTATGTATTCACGCCCTCCACCGCGCGGTACCAGCCCCGATCGGTATGCCACAGCCCGAGCTCAAGCGCCCCGCCCGCCACCAGCACCGCCAGTGCCACGCGTCGCGCCCACCCCAACGCGGCCCGCGACGCCAACTGCACCACCGCATGCGCCGCAAACAAAATCAGGAACGGCTCCATGGGCAGCCGCAACCGCACCATCACGTAGAACACCATCAGGGTCGCCCCGCCCGCCGCCAGCATGGCGTAGAGCGGCCAGTGCCGGCGCCACTGCGGCGCGGCCAGCACCATCCCCGCCAGCGCCAGCGGCAGCACCAACCCGAAATGCAGCGGAAAGCCCCACAGCAGCGGCGTGAACAGCCGCCGCTCGTACGTGAGGTAATACATGTGCTCGTGCTCCACCGGCGACAGCGCCATCCGCAGCTTGCGCCCCAGCACCCGCGCGAACTCCCCGGGCTGCTCACGCATGAACGCCGTCGCCTGCGCCGACCAATACGCAGAAATCTCGCCAGCCGACGCGCGCCGTCCCAGCGCCGCGCTCACCACCTCGCGCTCATCCACCGGACGCCACACCCGATCCGCCGACACGCCCGGCAGCGAACTCGGAAACCCGCTCGCACCCGGATTGTTGCCCGAGAGCAAATTCCCGCCGCCATTCCACGACACAAAGATCCAGTCGCCCTCCGCTACATAGTTCGCCCAGATCACCGGGGCCACCGGCACCGCCGCCAGCGCCAGGAACGCCAGCGCCAGGCACCCGCGGCGCGCCCACGACACACCCCGCGCCCACACCAGCGGCACCAGCGCCAAGGGCGCGAACAACAGCATGTTCGGCTTACCCGTGATCGCCACCCCCACCAGCAGCCCCGCCCACGCCCACCCGCGCCCATCCAACCGCTCGTAGGCGCGCACAAGCACCCGCACAATCCACACGTAGAGAAAAATGATCAGCGTCTCGGAGAGCAGCTTAACCGTGTAGAACGCCAGCAGCCCATGCAGCGCAAACAGGCCCAGCGCCACCGCACCCGCCGCGCGGCCAAACAGGTCGCGCCCAAGGCGATACAGCATGACGCCCGTCAGCCCCGCCAGCACCGCCTGCAGCAGGAACACCCCATACGGCTCCCGCCCCATCACCGCATACAACGCCCCCAACGCATACGGATACAACGGCGGCTGATGAAACGCCTCCTGCGGCCGCAGCGCCCCCTGCGCCACCTCCGCCGCCCAGTCGTCATACACCCGCGGATCCCACCCAAACACGTCATAGTACGGACTGGCCGTGTACACATGGAGCAGCAGCAGCCGCGGCACAAACACCGCACAAAACAGCAGCACCGGCACCAGCCGCCCCCAACATATCCCCATGGTCCGTCCGTCCGTCATAACATCCCGCCCCAACCCACTCTCTCCCCTCCCATTCCTAATCCTAATCTTAATCGTAATCGTAATCCCAATCCTAATCCCAAGTCGGACTCTCGCCCGCAACCCAAGCTTTGTCGCGAGCTTTGTCGGGGACTTTGTCGACAAAGCTCGCGACAACGCTCCCGACAAAGATCTACCGCATCGGCGTCGTCTGTATCAAAGAAACGGCCCAATCGCTCTCTCCCCCGAACACCCCCTTGAAGCCCCCCCCGTATTCCCTTCATCTCCTGGAGGGCCGACCTCCGTGTCGGCCGCTCTTTCAACAAACCGCCCACCCCCGGATGGTAAATATTGCACGAGGTCCTGATCCAACCTCCTCCAGCAAGGCAACGTTCGTCTGCCCCGACTCGGAGAACGCCGCGATGCGGGTAATCTCGCCGCCTCCAGGCGCACCAAACGCACACCACCGTCCACCGCCGCCCCCACTCCACACGGGATCACCGCATAACCTAGTATCATACTGGACGCATGGGAGCGGATGTGGAACACTGGCCGCCATGCGTGGCGGACCCAAAATCCGGATGCCGGCGGACAGGCGCTCACGCCCGCGGGGGGCTTCAGCCTTGGCCACCCTCCTCACCCTTCTCCTCGCCCTCGCCGCCACCGGCTGCGCCAAAGCCCCCGAAGAAACCGCCGCCGGCGACCCCCTCGCCAACGGCTGGAGCCGCTTCCGCTACGGCGAATTCGATTCCGCCATCCGCGCCTTCGATCTCGCCCGCGCCGGCCTCCCCCCCGACGACCCGCGCGCCCTCGATGCCCTCTTCGGCCTCGCCACCACCTGGAATCTGCGCACCCCCGTCGGCGATCAGGACAAGCCCCTCGCCCGCGGCTTCTACGAAGACATCATCCGCCGCGCCCCCGACAGCGACCTCGCCGCCTGGAGCATGCTCGCCCTCGCCCGCATGCAGCACCTCGTCCCCGTCGGCTCCGAACCGGACTTCCGCGCCGTCCGCACCGCCTACCAATCCGTCATCGACCGCTTCCCCGAGCACCTCGCCGGCCACGAGGCCTTCATCTATCTGCAATCCTCCTACGTCCAGACCATGGAAGAGGGCCCCACCCGCCACGCCGAAAGCGCCCTCACCAACTTCATCGCCCGCCACCCCGGCTCCGGCTTCCTCAGCGGCGCCAACCAACTCCTCAGCACCTGCTACGAAACCCTCAAACTCCCCGAACAGCAACTCGCCGCCGAGCTGCGCGCCCTCGACACCATGGAGTTCGACCCCTCCAACCCCATGCAGGAATTCTCCAGCGTCTACTGGCGCATCGCCACCATCGCCGAATTCGAGGCCGGCGACTTCGACACCGCCCGCCGCTTCTACCGCCGCCTGATCCAGGAATACCCCCAGGACATCCGCGTCTACGCCGCCGAAGAAGCCCTCATCCGCATGGAGGCCGTCGAGACCGACGTGCGCCGCACCCTCTCCCGAGGCCCCGCATGAAGGCCTTCGCCGATTTTGTGAAACGCTACTTCGCCCTCATCGTCGTCGGCGCCACCTACGCCTGGTCCATCGCCGCCATCGCCAACTACCGCGCCTCCGAGGCCCCACCCGGCACCATCACCCTGCGCATCGGCCACTGGCAACTCGAAGCCAGCGTCCGCGAAGCCCTCGACATCATGGCCGCCGACTACAGCGCCGACCGCGCCGCCCGCGGCCTCCCCCCCGTGCGCATCGTCCAGGACGCCATCCCGGAGATGACCTACATCCAGTGGCTCACCACCCAGCTCATGGGCGGCACCGCCCCCGACATCCTCGAAGTCGGCCTCGGCGCCCTGCCCTACCACCTCTGGGTGCAGTACTTCAACCGCTACTTCGTCCCGCTCACCGGCTACGTCAACAAGCCCAACCCCTACAACGCCGGCGCCTCCCTCGGCGAAGTCCCCCTGCGCCTCACCTTCAAGGACGGCATGCGCGAGTCCTACGTCGAGGAAATGCAGGAGTACATGAGCATCCCGCTCTCCCAATTCGGCGTCCGCATCTTCTACAACAAGGACCTCCTGCGCAAACTGACCGGCCTCGAGAAGCCCCCCTCCGACTACCGCGAATTCCTCAAGGTCTGCGAGCGCATCAAGAGCCAGCGCGACGCCCGCGGCCAGCCCTACGCCCCCATCGCCGGCTCGAAGTACCACCTCGGCTGGTGGGAAAGCCCCATGATGGATCCCCTCACCTACACCGTCAAAGACGTCGCCGACTTCAACCGCGACGGCTTTGTCGACAACGGCGAACAATACGCCGCCATCAAAAGCGGCCGCCTCTCGTTCATGCACCCGGCCATCGTCGCGCGCTACCGCATGCTCTGGGAGCTCACCGAACACTTCCAGGTCGGCTTCACCGGCCTCTCTCGCGACGAGGCCCTCCTCCTCTTCGCCCAGGAGCGCGCCGTCTTCATGACCACCGGCACCTGGGAAGCCCGCAGCCTCCTCGAACAGGCCGAGGGCTTCTTCGAGGTGGGCGTCATGGATTACCCGCTCCCCAGCCGCGACGACCCCGCCTACGGCCCCATCATCCGCGGCCCCAGCTACGAACGCATCGGCGGCGGCGCCAAGTTCGGCATCACCCGCACCTGCCGCCACCCCGACATCGCCCTCGACTTCCTCCTCTTCATCACCTCTCAGCACCGCAATGAACAACTCAATGAAATCATCGGCTGGATCCCCAGCGTACGCGACACCCGCATGCCCACCTTCCTCGCCGGCTTCGAACCCCACCTCAAAGGCGTCTACGGCGCCTTCAACCCCACCGGCCTCGGCGGCGAAACCTGGCTCAAATGGACCCAGCTCTACGCCGAGTACCAGGTCAAGCGCCGCACCTACGAAGAAATCGTCCGCGACTTCGAACCCTTCTACAAAAACCGCGGCGTCGTCGATTTCATGGATGCCCAAAAAGATTGGCGCCGGGCCATGCACGACAACGAACAATTCCTCGCCGGCATCCGCGCCGCCGCCATGACCGGCTCCGGCGAGGCCGCCGCCTCCGCCTGGTCCAAGTACCGCATCCTCACCACCACCCGCCAGATCTGGCCCGAAATCGCCCACACCCGCCAAGTCAAACTCGTCCTCGGCGAACTCAAACTCGCCGACCACGGCCCCTACGAATACTCCGGCCACGTCCTCGACGCCGTCCGCGTCCACCAAGCCACCGCCCCTCTGAACACTGAACTCTGAACGCTGAACACTGAACTCCGATAACCGACTCCAATGTCCGACCCCCAAATCCACTGGCGCCAGATCAAGCATCACTGGGAGATCTATCTCTTCGTGCTGCCCGCTCTCCTTTCCATTGCCCTCTTCGTCTACTACCCCGCCGCCAGCGGTATCTTCCACAGCTTCTTCCGCTGGAATGGGGCTGACATCGCCGAGCCCGTCGGCCTCGAGAATTACCGCGATCTGCTCTTCTCCACCGAGTTCTGGCAATCCTTCCGCAATGCCTTCCTCCTCGGCTTCTGGAACGTCGTCAAAATGATCCCGCCCCTGTTCGTGGCCGTGGCCATCCACCGCTGCAAGAGCGACCGCCTCCAATTCCTTTACCGCGCGCTCTTCGTCATCCCCATGGTCATCCCGCCGCTGATCGTCGCCCTCATCTGGCGCAACTTCATCCTCGAAGCCACCAGCGGCTACCTCAACGCCATCATCCACGCCCTCAACCTGAAGCCCATCCTGAATGCCATGGCCCCGCTCTTCGGCTGGGGCGATGTCTTCAGCCGCGCCGAACCCGCCGCCTGGCTCGGTGAACCCAGCCTCCTCTTCACCGCCGTCGTTATCTGGGGCTTCCCCTGGATCAACTCCCTCGCCGTCCTCACCCACCTCGCCAAACTCCAGAGCATCCCCAAAGACGTCTACGAAGCCGGCGATATCGACGGCGTCAGTTGGTGGACCAAGTTCACCCGCATCGAGCTCCCCCTCATCACCGGCTCCATCTACATCATGCTCGTCTTCGTCATCATCGGCACCATCACCGACGCCGGCATGATCCTCGCCCTCACCGGCGGCTTCGAGGGCGGCCCCGGCGGCCGCGTCGACGTCCCCGCCCTCTTCATGCTCCGCAAGGCCTTCGTCGACCAGAAGATGGGCTACGCCTGCGCCGTCGGCATCATCCTCATGATCATCGTCATGAGCCTCCAGAAGGCCACCGTCCTCATCCAGGAGTGGAGCTCCTACGACGCCGACCGCCGCCGCGCCACCCGCCGACGCCTCCTCGCCCTCGCCATCATCCTCAACATCGCCGCCCCCTTCCTCAGCCTCTGGGGCCAGCCCAACTCCATCCTCCGCGAAACCCTCGCCGCCGATCCCCTCGCCCCCCTCCGCGTCTGGGCCACCGGCTGGACCTGGACCGGCTACGCCGCCAACCTCCCCCAAATCTTCCGCAACGTCTCCTGGATCCTAGTCCTCGCCATCCTCCCTTACGGAGCCTGGTGGAAGCGCCTGTCTCTCGCGCCCCGCGCCCCGCGGGGCCACATGGACGGCGCAGCAACGGCCGCCGCCACGACGGCCGCTGCTGCGCCGTCCATCGGTGACCGCCGCCAGGCCCGTGTCCTCGCCCGCAACCAAACCGCCTGGTACCGCGTCGCCGCGCGCGTCGGCAGTGCCCTCCTCGTGGCCAGCCGCCACGGCTATATCGCCTTCGTCCTCGCCTTCGCCTTCCTCCCGCTCTACCTCATGCTCATCGTCAGCCTCAAAACCAACACCCAGTTCTACCGCGCCCCCGCCGCCCTCACCCTCCCTCTCCACCCCGAAAACTGGCAGACCGCCTGGCACCTCATCACCCCCACCCTCGCCAACAGCGTCTTCCTCTCCGTCTCCTCCACCCTCCTCATGCTCTTCATGGCCCTCGCCGCCGCCTACTTCTTCGCCCGCATGCGCATGCCCCTCTCCAACTTCTTCTGGAATGCCATCCTCGTCCTCATGATGCTCCCCATGATCGCCAACCTCGTCCCCCTCTTCCGCCTCCTCCGCGATCTCAACCTCCTCAATACCCTCTCCGCCCTCATCCTCGTCGGCGCCGCTCAAGGCCAAATCTTCGCCATCTTCATGCTCCGCAGCTTCGTCGCCGATATCCCCCGCGACCTCTACGAAGCCGCCGAAATCGACGGCGCCAGCCACCTCCGCCAAATGTGGATGATCGTCCTCCCCCTCTCAGGCCCCATCCTCGGCACCGTCGGCGTCATGCACTTCATGACCGCCTGGAACGATTTCGTCCTCCCCCTCATCGTCATGCGCGACCACGCCCGCCTCCCCGTCATGGTCCAACTCATCCGCATCGCCGGCGAATACATCAAACTCTGGGGCCCCCTCATGGCCGGCTACGCCATGGCCGCCATCCCCATCATCATCCTCTTCATCGCCTCCATGCGCCTCTTCGTCCGCGGCATGACC